>JAFUVR010000087.1 GCA_017477485.1 Bacteroidales bacterium
AATGAAAAAACACCTAACCTCGCTTCTCATCCTTCTGATGGCCGTTGGCATCACCATGCAGGCCCAGAATACCATTGACAAACAAGGCCGCAAGCAGGGCCACTGGATAAAGGTAGACAAAGACGGGTCAAAAATCTTCGAAGGCGATTTCAAAGACGGACGCGAGGTGGGGACCTTCCGATATTTCTACCCTGACGGGACCCTACGCATGCTCAACGAGTTTGACGCCAGCGGACTACGCTGCCGGCACGAAGCCTACGACGAGAAGGGACGCATCATTGCCAAAGGTTTTTTCAACCAGAAAAACCGTGATGGCGAATGGCGATTCTTTGCCGAAGACGGACGTCTGGTGAAAATAGCCAATTACCGTATGGGTATTCGCGAAGGGATGCAGGTGATCTTCAACGCCACAGGCGACACGGCCGAGGTGAGCAACTGGCTTGACAACCACCGTCACGGACGTTGGTGGCGCCGTATCGGCAAACAAGGCTACATCACAGGCACCTACAAACATGGTGGGCTACACGGCGACGTTAAAGAATACAACGATGCACAACAAATGGTCAGCCACGGACAATATCGCGACGGACTGCGCCACGGCTTCTATCGCTATTACGAAGAAGGTGTTCTCAGCGTAGAAGAGCAGTGGAAGGAGGACAACCTGCAAAGCCGCAAGATACGAATCATGACTCCCGAGGCACAAATGATTTCGATGTACGACATTGCATACCTGATGCCCAAAGGGCAGAAAAAAGTACTGCTATATACCGTAGACGGACGCAGCATAGACACCTATGAGCCCGCCGACAATCTATACTACCGATTGGGCAACGAGCACTTTTTCCTTGCCAACAAGAAGAACCGGACCATGGTGTCGATGGACTGCGTGCGCGGCATCATACGTGAAGGGGGCGAAGACGGCGGCACCTATCTTGACCTCGACCCGAAACCCAACTTCAAAATCTATCCTGACGAAGACTGCATCAAGGCCGTGTAGTCTGTGCTACGCGAAGGCCTCGAAGGACAGGAAGCCGAATGAAGATAGCCACACACACACTGGGCTGCAAACTCAACTTTGCCGAGACCTCGCAAATGGTGCGGTCCTTCCTGGCCGAAGGATGGCAGACGGTAGACTATCGACAGTGTGCCGACCTCTACGTAGTCAATACATGCACCGTTACAGCCATAGCCGAAAAAAAATGCCGCACTATCATCCGGCAAGCCCATCGACAGAACCCTGATGCCACGATAGCAGTAGTAGGTTGTTTTGCACAGAACGAGGCTTCCCGTATAGCAGAGATCGAGGGCGTCAACATCATCCTCGGCAACCACGACAAGCAACGGCTCAAGGAGATATACGACAGCCACGCTTGGGAGAACGACGCACGACGCCAATACATCAGCAGCGGCTTCGACCCTAAGAGTTTCGACCTATCCTTCTCGACAGGCGACCGGACACGCACTTTTTTCAAAGTACAAGACGGATGCGACTATTTCTGCACCTATTGTGCCATACCTCTGGCACGCGGACGCAGCCGAAGTGCCACGATAGCCGACACCATAGCCGTGGCTCGACAGATAGCACAGACAGGAGCCAAAGAGGTAGTACTGACAGGTATCAATACCGGCACCTTTGGCAAAGCCCATGGCGAAAGTTTCTTCGACCTCATCAAAGCCCTCGATCAAGTGGAGGGAATACTCCGCTACCGCATATCAAGCATAGAGCCCAACCTCATCACCGACGAGATGATTGACTGGATAGCCCAGTCACGTTCATTCCTTCCCCATTTCCACATCCCACTACAGGCGGGCAGCGACAAAGTGCTGCGACTGATGCACCGTCGCTACGACACAGCACTGTACGCGCAAAAACTGCAACGTATCAAATCGGTGATGCCTCATGCCTGCATCGCCGCCGACATCATTGCTGGCTTCAACGGCGAGGGGGTTGCCGAATTTGACAAGGCCTGCCGATTTGTAGAAGGGCTGCCCATTTCCTACCTGCACATCTTCACCTATTCGGAGCGTCCCAATACCGCCGCTCTCCGCATGGCCGAAAAGGTGCCCATGCAGGAACGCAGGGAACGCAGCGCCGTGCTACACGAGATTTCGGAGCGAAAGAAAAGCGCATTCTATCAAGAACACATCGGAGAAGAAAGGCCCGTGCTATGGGAAAGCGACCATCACGACGGCATGATGCAGGGATTTACGGACAACTACATCCGTCTGCAACGTCAGTACGATGTCGACCTCATCAATCGTATCACCACCTGTCGCATCGAAGAAGAAAGTATCGTTGCCCCTGAGTAGCAGAAAACGTTGCGGCGCGACATACAGATGGCGTCTTTTCTTTACCGCATCCTGCAAAAACACATACGCCGCCACACGTTACGCTAACAGCGGCAGCAAAAACACGAATAGAACACCAATGAGACGAACGCTATTAGTTGTTTTCTTATATGTTGCCTGCATGACAGGCACGGCTGTTGGGCAAATACAACGGGTGTCGGTACTTGACGTGGCACGGGACTACGGTATTCCGACCAACTATATCAAAGACACCAACCTCTTTATCAGCCATATCAATATGCAGACGACGGACTACGTGTCGAGGGCGTCGCAATGTGCCGACATCAGCACGAGGGCACAGACGATGCTGGTAGCACTGCGCAACGACTATCAGCACCGCGACGGGATGATCTGGCTGGATGGAAGACGAGGCATCTACGACTTCGAAGTCTACGAGCCGAAACTTCAAGAGCTATCCATGGTAGCGCTGCGCTACAGCCAGCATTTCCTGCACATGGAACAGGCGCGACAGAAAATCTCCGCCAACGAAGCCCTCTCGGTAGAAGAGGCCGACCGCCAACGCATACAGCAGACGATGAATGACGAAGCACGGATACTAAAAGACAGTGCCGACTACCTTCACGACAGTGTGAGTAGCGTGTGCATCTACAATCTGACGGACGACAAAGAACTGGCCAAAGAGCGCAAAGACATCTATTATGCCTATCTTCCCATCTACAACAGGATAAGCATGCTACCCGTGCAGAGCACCGAGAACACACTCAAGGAGTTGAAAGAATTGTTATGGATGCAGAACAACCTGCTTTCGGAGGTGGTGTGCGACAGTGGCTACGCCGTTCAGATAGAACATTTCTCAGCATACCTGAAGAGTTATTCGGCCTCCGATGCCACAGACATCTACCGTGCTTACGTGCGGCATTTCACCCACACATCCGCCCCCATTTATTTCAACAACATAGCAGGCTATCGCCGCTATGTAGGACAGTTACGCGACATCACGACGGTACAGAAACAATACATGCGTGTCGTCGACCAACGCCGACAGATAAGGCTGAACAACGACACCATAGACCGTCTGTATGCCTCACGCTATCCAAAGATAAGAGACTCCTACCGACGCACAGCAGCCCTGGTACAGACCATGCCATCTTTCAACCGTATAGAGGAGAGCAGAGTCTTTGTGGCAACGCTGGACGAATTTCTCGCCATGCAAGAGCTCTACAAAAAAAACTACTATCGATTGGAACAGATACGCCTGCGTAGCGAAAAGATCGTCAACGAGTGTCCAAAGAATTGTAACGACCTCAGAGCAGCCTACATGGCACTGCCCGGGGTGGACAACGTCATTCCCACGTTTCAGAACGCCGAGCAATACGAGAAATACAATCAGAGCATCACTGCATTCGAACAGCTACAAGATGATTTTCAAGTCATCATCAGCCTCCGCGATTCCATAAACCGCAACAACGACCTGCTGACGAACTCGCCCCATTCCGATAGGGTGTTCATCAACGGCTACAAAGCGATACGGAAAGAGGCCTCATTCTCGTCGGTCATAGAGAACGAGCTGGACAGGAAAGAGAGTATTGAACGGCTGAACCAATTTCTTGAAAAGCAACGTCTCTGCCTAAAAATCCTGCAACGCAAAGAGACGATAGAGAAGAACGACCGAAAGATCAAAGCACAAGAGAAGCGACTGCCGAACGTGTGCATGGTCTATAACATACTGCGCAAAGACTTCGAATACGACAAAGAGATCACCGATGTAGAGGGGATGCAGAAATACCATGTCCATCTGATAGAGATAGCCGATATACAACACCGATTCCTAACCATTATCGATTCGGAACAAGCACAAGACATCAACACCAAGATGCGGGGGCTTCGCGACATGGAACAAATCAAACGACTGTTCCACCTATAAGTGCCAAGAGTTACAAATCTGCCATCCAAAACAATAGCAGACAAAAGAGAGTGACAAAACGACTTTGTCAGATGCCCCTCTTCCCCATAAGGCTAAAAGTCCAAAACGAACGATGCTCTCCACGAAAGAAGAGGGGAATTAAAAATAAAAAAAAACTGTTTAACAATCAGTTATCCCTAACAAGAAATACACATACAAGACAAAACTCAAAACGAGTGGCTAAATGAAAGGGGGTATCCATGAATCATGGGATACCCCCTTTTCGGTTAGTCTGAAGCGACGTACAAGTGATACGTCTCATGATTTCTTAGGAACTTTTACTGTCTCGGCAGAGGAAGACTTAGAGGAAGTGGAACTCTTGGAAGTAGAGGAAGTCTTGGAGGAAGAAACCTTCTTGGTCAGCGTAATATACTTGGGCGACTGAATCTCAGTACCTGCAATATTGACAGAGGGACGAATGCGAAGGTCGAGTTTGGAAGAAGTGCCATCGTTGGAGAAGCTGCTGGCAAAATTCTGAAGGGCCTTTCCCGTGTCTTTAGAAAAGAGAGAATAGACATCGGTGCTGACACCCAGAGGGACCACCGAAGTAGTCTTAGGCTTGATAGTCTGAGACATAGACTTAGTTCCGGTAGCAATTTCCTTATTCTCGATGTCGAGAGCCCAGAGCATTTTGGTCAGGTTGGCGTTATTGTTGGTAGGGTTTTTAACGTTGACATTGACATCCATGCCGAGGGGAATGCTTTTGCTGGCGATAGCGGCGGTGAGTCTGATGACATCGGCAGCGGTAATTTTACCATTTGTCACTTGCTTCAGGTTGACCCCCGCTATGTTGATATTGGAGATGCCGTTGAGCGAGTATTCGCAATTGACGAGGTTGGCCACACCTGCAAGTTGCGAAGCGACAGAGGCGAGTTCGGAGCAAGCTGCAAAAAGGATGCAAGATGCTAAAACTGAGGTGAGTAGAATTTTTCTTTTCATAGGTGCTCTATAATTTTGACGTGTGCAAAGGTACGTTTTTTTTCGATGCGACCACATACTGAGATCGACGACATTCAGAATGAACATTTTAGGCAGTCATAATAGAAAGGGCAAACAGGGGGAGAGCAATAATAAAAAAAAGAAATCGACGTGAAGATGAGGAGGTTTTTTCTCTGATATTCAAAGAATTTTAGTATTTTTGCAGGTTAAAGTAATTATAAAGATATTTTCTAATCATATAAAGTCAATTTGTTATGCAAGAAACAAATGCTAATACCGCTGCTAATACCGCTAATGAGAGACAACTCAATTTCCTCGAAGAGATTGTGGAGCAGGGTCTGAGAGAAGGTAAATAAGAAAAGATTATCACACTCTTTCCGCCTGAGCCCAACGGATATCTCCATATAGGACATGCAAAATCGATCTGTCTGAATTTCGGTCTGGCAAAGAAATATGGCGGGCAGACCAACCTGCGCTTTGACGACACCAATCCAGTGAAAGAAGACACCGAATACGTAGATGCGATACAGAATGACATCCGATGGCTGGGCTTCGAATGGGCAGGGATACATTATGCATCGGACTATTTCAAGCAGTTGTACCGCTGGGCCTGTCAGCTGATAGAGAAGGGGCTGGCTTATGTGGACGACCAGACACTGGAAGAGATTCGAGCCAACCGCGGCACGGTCACGGAGCCGGGAAAACCGAGCCCGTGGCGCAACCGGACAGTGGAGGAGAACCTCGACCTGTTTGAAAGGATGAAAAATGGCGAATTTGCTGACGGGAGCAAGGTGCTGAGGGCCAAGATAGATATGGCTCATCCAAACATGCAGTTCCGCGACCCCATCATGTACCGCATACTGCACGCCCATCATCACAGGACAGGCGACAAATGGTGCATCTATCCCATGTATGACTATGCTCACGGACAGAGTGACTCCATAGAGCACATCACGCACAGCATCTGCACGCTGGAGTTTGACATTCACCGACCGCTGTATGAATGGTTCATAGAGCAGCTGGGCATCTATCCGAGTCGTCAGTATGAGTTTGCCCGTCTGAACATCAACTACACAGTGATGAGCAAGCGCAAGCTACTGCAACTCGTAAAAGAAGGATACGTTAGCGGATGGGACGACCCCCGGATGCCCACCATCTGTGGTTTCCGCCGGAGAGGATATACGCCTGAGAGCATCCGCAATTTCTGCGAGCGCATAGGAGTGGCGAAACGCGACAATATCATAGACTACTCGCTGCTGGAGTTCAGTCTGCGCGAACACCTGAACAAAGTAGCACAGCGCCGCATGGCGGTACTCAATCCCGTCAAGGTGGTGATTGACAACTATCCCGAGGGGGCTGAGGAGATGCTCACGGCCGTAAACAACCCCGAGAATGCCGCCGACGGGACCCGCGAGGTGCCTTTCTGCCGCGAACTCTACATAGAGCGCGAGGACTTCATGGAGAACGCGCCAAAGAAATACTTCCGCATGACTATAGGACAAGAGGTACGACTAAGATATGCCTACTTTGTCACGGCACAGAGTGTGGAGAAAGACGCCGAAGGCAACATCACCTGCATACACTGCACCTACGACCCTGCCACACGAGGAGGCGATGCTCCCGACGGGCGCAAAGTGAAAGGCACCATACACTGGGTGAGTGCCCGCCATGCCGTTGAGGCAGAGGTGCGGTTGTTCGACCGGCTGTTTGCCACAGAGGCACCCGACGAGGCACCCGAGGGAAAGACGTTTCTCGACAACTTGAATCCCGCATCGTTGCAAGTGTTGCACGGCTGCAAGCTGGAACCGGCACTGGGTGCGACAGCAATGTGGCAGGAAGAGAACGGAGTGAAAGCACCCGTGCGCTATCAGTTTGAACGAATGGGCTATTTCTGTACCGATGCCGACAGCAGCGAAGGCCATCTGGTTTTCAACCGCAGCTGTACTTTGAAGGACTCCTTCAAAATCTAAGCATCATAGTACTGAAGACAAAAAGGTTAATACGTGAGATTTCGGTCTTAACCTATACTCAGAATCCAATCTGTCAAAGAACGGATAATAAAGAGACAGAGTCATCACATCTCAACAAATCAATTCAAGGCACCCCATAGTCCCCGCAAAAAAATAATATCGAGACAGATGAAAACGTGGCCCTTCTACACTATCGTAATAGCATTATTCCTTTTCCTTGCAGGCAAAGGATTATTGGCCACAGGCATGTTTATGGACGGGCTGATATACGACTGTATCGGGCGAAACATGGCAGAGGGTATCGGATCAATATGGCATCCGAGCTATACGGCGACCTATCAAGAGCAATTCTATGGACATCCCACACTGGCGATGTATCTGCTGAGTCTGTGTTACCGTATAGCAGGCGAAGGGATATGGGTATGCCGGACCTACTCGCTTCTGATGTTTGTCATCACAGGCCTGCTCATGCTCCGGCTGTGGCAACGCGTTGGAGGCAACAGCCGCAATGGCTGGCTCCCGTTGCTGCTATGGATCGCCATACAGAGTGTAACCCATTTCAGCTACAGCAACCTGCTCGAGGTAAGCATGGCGCCCTTTGTGCTGTCTGCTGTCTTGATGTCCATCCGAGCTTATCATCAAGACAAGACGGTAACGAAGGCAATAGACTTGCTGCTGGGCGGAGCGCTGCTTGGAGGAGCATTCTTTGTCAAAGGTTTTACCGGGCTCTACCCGCTGGGGCTCCCCATGCTGCTGTCGCTGGTGGCCTACAACAGCCAGTATGAACCGCGATGGGGCGAACGCCTATGGCAAGGATGCAAAGACTCGGTGCTAATCACGATAGGATGTGCCGGAGTTATCGGCGCAGTACTCTGGCTGAACGAGCCTGCACGCGACTACATAGTCCGATACATACAGATACAGGTGATAGACACCATAGATAAACCGACTGTCGACAATAGGTTCTATATCGTTCGGGCTTTCTTTGAACGCACCATCATAGTGTGGGTTATTCTCGGGCTGACGCTGACACTGCGTTTTACGGCACGACAAAGGAATTATGACCTGTCATTCACGCAGTACGACCAGCGCCTCGTGACAGCCTTGTCGCTGCTCGTGATGTGCGGAGTGCTACCCATCATGGCGAGTGTGAAGCAGAGCAGTTTCTACATTCTGACCGTATATCCCTATTTTAGCGTTGTAGCGGCCATGGTCATACAGCCCACCATAGACCGGATGCTTGCATGGCGGACACGGAAAACGCAGTGGGCATGTATTGCCGTTGCGGTGCTGATGCTTGGGGGAGGCGTAGCCTATCAGGCACAGGCCTACGGACAGCCCGACCGCGACGTGGAGATGCAGACCGACGCATGGAGAATATACCCGAAGCTGGAGAAAGGCGAACGCGTGGCCATTGATGAGAGTATGAACGGCATCTACTCGCTACATGGCTACTACTACAGGGACCACCACGTGTCGCTGGATGCCAACGACAAAGACAGCCGATGCAGGCATCTCATTCTCACCGATGCCGAGCAACTGTTAAAATACGGACGCGACACATTGTACACAGAAATACCTCTACAAAACACACGATACAAACTCTACGAAAAGAAAAAAATACAACAACAATGAAAATATCCTACAAATGGCTTAAGGAGTATGTAGATACCGAACTTACTCCCAATGAATTGGACGACTTGCTAACCTTCAGCGGACTGGAGATTGAAGAAGTCGAAAAAGTAGAAACCATCAAAGGCGGCTTGGAACACGTAGTAATAGGCCAGGTGCTGACCTGTGAGCCACATCCCAACAGCGACCATCTGCACATCACCACTGTCGACGTGGGAGGAGAGAGGCCTCTGGACATCGTATGCGGAGCTCCCAACGTGGCGGCCGGACAGAAGGTGGTATGTGCACAGATTGGGACAAAAATCTACACGTCGGACGATGAGTTCTACGAGATAAAGAAAGGGAAGCTGCGTGGAGCGGTGAGCGAAGGGATGCTGTGTGCTGCCGACGAGCTGCAACTGGGGACGAGCCACGACGGCATCATGGTATTGCCTGATGATGCACCTGTCGGAATGCCCGCCAAAGAATACTTCCATGTGGAAGAGGACTACACGCTGGAGGTGGCCATCACCGCCAACCGCAGCGACGCTACGAGCCACATCGGCGTGGCACGCGACGTGGTGGCAGTGCTGAACACCCGCCAGCAGATGGACAAACAAATCAAATGGCCCAAGGTGGCCGACCTGCCTAAAGTAGGAGCCACACCGGTGCGCGTAACGGTTGAGGAGCCCGAGCTATGTCCGCGATACACAGGACTGACACTGACAAACGTCAAGGTGGGAGAGTCGCCAGAATGGTTGCAGAACAAGCTACGCACAGTAGGCATACGTCCCATCAACAACGTGGTGGACGTCACCAACTTTGTATTGATGGAAGTAGGACAGCCGATGCACGCCTTCGACGCCGACAAGATCGGAGGGGACCACGTAGTGGTGAAACGGCTTGCGACCGGCACACCATTTGTAACACTGGACGGCGTAGAGCGCAAACTCGACGAGCGTGACCTGATGATATGTGACGAAAAAGAAGGCATGTGCATAGCCGGCGTATTCGGAGGCGAAAAAAGCGGCGTAACGATGAGCACGACAAGAGTATTCTTGGAGAGCGCCTATTTCAATCCCGTTAGCATCCGCAAAACCAGCAAACGCCATGGGCTGAAGACCGACGCCAGCTTCCGCTACGAGCGTGGCTGCGACCCCAACATCACAGAGTGGGCAATCCGTCGTGCCGCATTGCTGCTACAAGAGGTGGCAGGGGCGACGATAGCGTCCGACCTGATTGACATCTATCCCAAGGTCATAGAGCGAGCAGAGACACGGATAGAGTTCCGTCGGGTATATGACCTGATAGGCAAAGAGATACCCGTTGAAGCCATGCGTACGGCACTGAAATCGCTCGACATCGAAATAGTGTCGGAGGACAGCGAGGGCATGACGCTCAAGATTCCGACATGCAAGGTTGACGTGACACGCGAATGCGATGTTGTGGAAGAAATCATGCGTATCTATGGCTACAACAACATCACATTCGACGAACGGCTGAACAGCTGTCTCTCCTATGGACAGAAGCCGAACCCACGCAAACTTCAGAACATCGTGAGCGACTATCTGACCAACAACGGGTTCAACGAGATCATGAACAACTCGCTCACCAAATCGGAATACTACGAAGGCAATGCCGATTTCGACAGCCAACGCTGCGTGCAAATCATCAACCCGCTGAGCAAAGAACTCAACGTGATGAGGCAGACGCTGCTCTACGGCGGCATGGAGTGCATAGT
This sequence comes from Bacteroidales bacterium, assembly GCA_017477485.1. GTDB lineage: Bacteria > Bacteroidota > Bacteroidia > Bacteroidales > P3 > Colimorpha. The sequence goes on from JAFUVR010000087.1 coordinate 10,535, forward strand.
GCGGAACCTCAACTACAAGATACACGACCAGAAGGTCTACGAGTTCGGACGCACCTATTCCGTCAATGTAGAGAGCGAGTCGTCCGATGTGACAAAAAAATATGTAGAGGCCCAGCATCTGGCCATCTTCATGACCGGCAAACAGTATGCCGAAAGCTGGAAGATGAAAAGCGAATCGACAGACTACTACTATCTGAAGAGCCACGTGATGAACATCCTGCGGCGCATGCGTGTCGACATGGGACGTCTACAAGTGAGAGCATCCGAGGAGAAATATTTTGCCGAAGGACAGGTCTATCAGTATCGCGACAGTAAGAAAGTGCTGCTACGCATGGGAGTAATATCGAAAGAGACACTGCGAAAGATGGACTGCAAACAGGCGGTCTATTATGCCGATATCGACTGGGACATCCTGCTGAAGAACTATCCGACGAAAGAGGTGAGCTACACGGAGGTGGCCAAATATCCCGAGGTGCGGCGTGACTTAGCCCTTGTACTGAAAAAGGACATCACCTTTGCCGAGATAGAACAGGTAGCCTTCAATACCGAGAAAAAACTGCTGAAGAAAGTGGGGCTCTTCGACGTCTACGAGGGTAAAGGCATCCTTGACGGGATGAAATCCTATGCCGTGTCGTTCATATTGCAAGACCGAGAGAAGACACTGACCGACAAGCAGATCGAAATCGTGATGGAGAAATTGCAGACCAATCTCGAAAAGCAGTTGGGAGCAAAGGTGAGACAATGATTCCGCAAAGTCATTTACGACAAAAATAGAACACTATGACAAGGCCAGGCCTTGAGCACTACGATGTAAAAATCCTGCTGGCATTGCTGAAAAGCATCGAGGGACGGAAAGACTTCTTCCGATGGCTGATGGAGAACGGATATCCTGAACTGGGGGCTTTCAGCAATGCCATCTGTGGCGATGTAGAAGCGTTGCAATGGCTCTTCGGTCATAAATACGAATGGCTGGGCATCATTGTGAACGCCATCGACGGTATGGAACAGGCCAACGCATGGCTTGCCAAGGGATGCCAGCCTGTGAACCTGATGATGGCCATGGCAAGCCGGCGCGACGCCACCGCCATAGCATGGCTCGAAGAGCGGAAGCTTGGCATATTCCTGATGTTGGCCGACGCCATCCACGAAGTGAGCGAGGTGCTGGACGCCGAGAGGGGTGGCCCCTACGTGAGACACTGACAACCCAAAACAAGGGTAAAACAATTCCCCGCCACACAACCATCAAGAGTTACAGGACCACATCCAGCAATCATTACCCTCTTCACCCTATTAGAAACAGAACATAAAACAACAAACATTTCCTTCGGCATCAATGTCGGACACCTGTTCACCCCAATAGAAACATAAAACGACGACGAAGGTTTGCGAAAAACTCGACACCTTCTTGTTTCCCCCATTAGAATATGAAAAAAAAATAAAAAAGGAAAGAGTAACCGTAATGGAACACAATAAGAGAGAAGGGGCTGCAAAACGGCCTTATCAAAGCAAAGAAGACCAACACAGACGTAATGGTTCTCGTCCCTATCGACAGGATGACGAGCAACACGGGCGCAATAGTTCTCGTCCATACCGACAGGATGACGAGCAACACGGGCGCAATGGTTCTCGTCCCTATCGACAGGATGATGAGCAACACGGGCGCAATGGTTCTCGTCCCTATCGACAGGATGACGAGCAACGCGGGCGCAATGGTTCTCGTCCATACCGACAGGATGACGAGCAACGCGGGCGCAATGGTTCTCGTCCCTATCGACAGGATGACGAGCAACGCGGGCGCGATGGTTCTCGTCCCTATCGCCAAGACGACGGGCAGCACGGCCGCGACGGAGAGCAAAACCATGCTCACGGCAGAGGTGGTCAGAGACGTAGTTATAGCAGCCGTGATGAGCAACGGCCCTTCAAAAGAAGAAGTGGCGACAACCGCCCCAATCAAGACCGCGACGGCCATACGGAGCAAAAGCATAAAGGCTTTGCCGGCCGAAATGCCCAATCAAGCAGACACGACGAAGGCGAAGTTTCGTTTCCCGTCAAGCAAAGTCCGATGGTGAAGAACGACGAAGGCGCTGCCAAACCCAAGAAAAACAACGAGGGGCTGACGCGACTAAACAAATACATAGCCAACGCGGGCATCTGCAGCCGGCGCGAGGCCGACCAATTGATAGCCGCAGGCAGTGTAACGGTGAACGGAAAGGTTGTGACGGAGATGGGGTACAAGGTGAAGGAAGGCGACGTGGTGGCATACGGCGGCGAGACCTTGCGCAGCGAGGCCAAACGCTATTTCCTACTTAACAAGCCTAAAGGCTTCATCACGACCGTGGACGACCCACAGGAGCGACAGACGGTGATGATGCTGATGGACAGTGCTTGTCGCGAACGTATCTATCCCGTAGGGCGGCTGGACCGCAACACCACGGGGTTGCTACTCTTCACCAACGACGGCGAACTGGCCAAAAGGCTGACGCACCCTTCGACAGGCGTATACAAAATATATCACGTAGAACTCGACAAACCCGTGAGCCGAGAAGACATGAAAAAGATGCTTGAAGGGATAGAGTTGGAAGACGGTCCGATAAAGGTAGACGACGTGCAATATGTAGAAGGAATGAACGACAAGCGCATCGTGGGCGTGGCACTCCATTCGGGCAAGAACCGTATCGTGCGCCGTATCTTTGAGCATCTGGGCTACGAGGTGCACAAACTGGACCGCGTGGTCTTTGCCGGACTGACAAAGAAAGACCTGCCAAGAGGCCGTTATCGTGAGCTGACAGCTAAAGAGGTGGGATTTCTGAAAATGATCTAATACCGTCCCACTCATTGCCGCTCTGCCTGACACCATAACGGGTGAAAGGAGTTTGAGACACCAGCCATAGACATTCCAATAAAACATTGGTATCACTAACATATAAACTGCACTATCAGAGGATATCACCACATAATAGGATTACCATTACTATTGATAATAGTAGCGCTACCCAAACTGATGCAGGGGCAGTGTAGTGATGTCTACGACACAATGTCGGCTGAAGGGTGCAACCATTACGAATGGCAGGGGCGAGTGCTGACCACATCGGGAAATTACGATGACACCGTGGCCAACGCAGTAGCGGGCGGATGTGACAGTCTGCTGACGCTGAGGCTCACCATCTACCGCTGCATCACGCCGCCCAATCCTGACAACATGGACTCGTCGCAGTGTGTGAAGATGCTCGATGCCCGCGAATGGTCGATACAGAACAGTTGGTCGTCGGGCGGAGGGGTGTCGAACCACAACACGCCGATGGTCGGCGACCTGGACGACGACGGCGTGCCGGACATCATGTGTTTCGGCAGCAGTGGCGAGCACGACAACAACGGACTACGCGACTGCACGGTACTGGTGTACGATGGCATCACGAAACGACAGAAAGCCAATTTCCGAATGCCCGTATATGTCACTGCTTACGACGCAGGTGCCTACGGCCTGGTCAAGCTACCCAGCCGCAAGGGGCTCATCATCATGGCCGGCATAGACTGCTATCTGCGAGCCTTCGACATCACGTCGGCCAATCCCGCAACGCCCTACTGGACATCTAACGAGCCCTACGGAACGGGCAATCAATTTGCGGTAAACGTCAGTTTTGCCGACTTCAACAATGACGGGCACCCCGAGATAGTGGTGCGAAACAAAATCTTTGATGCCGCCACCGGGGTGCTACTGGCCACAACCACAGGTGGTAACAACACGGGGGCCTCTTATGCCCACTACAGCCATAGGACAGGACGTACCCTTTACAGTCCCATGGTGGCCAACCTGCTGGGCGACGACCGCCAGGAGCTTATTCTTGGCAACGAGATATACGACATAAGGATAACCAACCGTAGCGGAACGGCAGGCAACAGCGCAACACTGATAAAGCGCATCAACCCGCCAACCAGCGTGGTGCAGGACGGACACGCACAGGTGGCAGACTTCAACCTTGACGGTCATTTGGACATATTCGTGAGCAATAAAGACGTGGTGGGTGGAGGCGGCACGGTGAGCATGTATGTATGGGACGTACACAACAACCGGACGAGTCCCGCCGTACGCATACCCTGCAACATGAGTGGAAAGAGTCTGCCGCTGATAGCCAATATCGACACCGACGACAATCTGGAGGTCACGATACAATGCGCAGCCTCGGGAGTGGGCAACCAGCGTGTGCGCACCTATAAGTACAATGCAGCGAGCAACCAGTTTGACTTCATGTGGGGTATAGGCGTTGACGAAGACTCGTACAGCAACGGCATGACAGCCTTTGACTTTAATCTGGACGGGGTGAACGAGATGCTCATCTGCGACCAATCGACGATGCGCGTGGTCAATGGGGCGGGACAGGTGATGAACAGTTTCCGTTTCAGCGAGACCACCATCATGCAGTATCCCGTCATAGCCGATGTGGACTGCGACGGACATGCCGAGGTGGTCTCGGTTGGGAGTGGCAGGCTGAACATCTTCAAGTCGAGCGGACAGCCATGGGCACCGGCGCGGAGCGTGTGGAACCAATATATGTACAACATCACATGTGTGAACAACGACCTCACAGTGCCCCGCTACTATTACTTCTTAATCGGCGCGAGGCGTTTCGTGCCGATACGGGGACCTCCGCAAATTGCCGTATAACGATCATCGCCGC
>JAFUVR010000088.1 GCA_017477485.1 Bacteroidales bacterium
CGCAGCCATCCGCACCGACATGAACGCCACCGATGCTGCCCTGCGTGGCGACCTGACAGCTTTGACAAACAAGGCGAAAGCGGATTCCACAGCCGTCCATACCGCCTTGGTCGATACTGCTGCCGCCATCCGCACCGACATGAACGCCACCGATGCTGCCCTGCGTGGCGACCTGACAGCTTTGACAAATAAGGAGAAATCCGACTCCACAGCCGTCCATACCGCCTTGGTCGATACCGCCGCGGCCATCCGCACCGATTTGAACGCTGCTGACGCTGCCCTGCGTAATGACCTGAAATCCCTGACAAACAAATCGAAGGCTGATTCTACAGCCGTCCATACCGCTTTGGTCGATACCGCCGCCGCCATCCGCACCGACATGAACGCTGCTGACGCTGCCCTGCGTAGCGACTTGACGGCCTTGACAAATAAGACGAATGCCGATTCCATGGCAGTGCATAATGCGTTGATTGATACTGCCGCCGCCATCCGCACCGACATGAACGCTGCCGATGCAGCCTTGCGTAGCAATCTGACAGCATTGGCAGAGAAGGAGAAAGCCGATTCGGCTGTTGTGCATCATGCTTTGGTCGACACCGCTGCCGATATCCGTGCCGACATGAACAACCTTCGCTCGTCGATGACCCTTGCTGCTGTCATGGCCAACGGCAACTCTGCCGCCACCATGCCCATCACCAATCTTGCCGACCCCACCTACGACCAAGATGCCGCCACTAAAAAATACGTCGACTCTTGGATTTTCTCCCTCGCCGACGCCTTAGAGGCCTATGTCGACGAAAAGGTTGGAAAGTTGCAGCAAAAGGTTGACAGTCTGACTGATATTGTCGACAAATTGATGTTTGCAGGCAGTGGTACATTTGAGGATCCCTATCTGATTTCCAATGTGAAGGATTTGCTCCTGTTTTCTCAAGTTGCTTCAACTCCTCAGTATATCGACAAGGTTTTTCAGGTAACGGCAGATATAGACTATGACTCACCGTTTACCCCCATCAGTCGTTTTGAGGGCTATTTAGATGGTGCTGGACACCATATCAATCTATCTCAGGGATTTGCCGTTCCCGATGAAGCCCCGTATAATATTGGTCTCTTCCAAGATGCTTCTTATGCCTGGATTCAAGATCTCCGAATTATAGGTGCATCTACGGTGGCAGTGAATACCCCGGAGGATGTCAATGTGGGTGTCTTCTCGGCTAATGGGATGGGCTATATATATGGATGCAACTCCTATATGTCGTTGTATATTACCAATGAGGGGTCGGGTACAGTCTATGCTGGCGGTATCGTAGCCCGGACTCCCGACAACAGCGAGATCTATAGTTCCTCATTTACGGATACCATCAGTGTAGAGGCTGACAATGCCTATATCGGTGGCCTGGTGGGCTATGTGGGTGGTGAATGGACAGATATCCTCAACTGTGCGTTTACAGATGGCGAGTTGCGGGCTGATGTGTCGGGTACCGCCTATATTGGAGGTTTGGTGGGCTATCAGTCGACGATGACAGCCCAGGCGTCGATTATGAACTGCTATGTGAGTGGCACGATATACCGCGACAACAGCAACACCACAGTAGGTGGCTTCATCGCTAAGAAAAATGGTGCATGGGACTATAATGACATCATGTTCTGCTTCTTGCACAAAAAAGCCATGATAGAATACGACGCTGTGGGAGACTCCAACCGGTACAGGCCTTGCTACTGGGAGAATGCCTATGGGTCAGCCACTTCATACAACCGTTTTGTGGATTACGATACCACGGGACGTTATCAGTTGATACATGTGTATGACACTATAGACAGTGTTTGGGTGAATAACTATGATAACTGGTCTGACTGGATGGGCTGGAAGATGTATGTGTCGCCAATGGCTACCTCTACATCCTTGATGACTATCGATGGGGAGAACTATTATGCAACTCCAAGAGGTATTCTCACCGCTGTGATGAATTATTTTGAATTATATGAGGATGCTTCTTTATGGGCTGAGTATCGTGAATATAATAGAGATGTAGATATGGCTAGTTCAGCAATACGAGGTGATTCTATGGATACAGGGATGGCAACAATGGGATTGAGTATATCGGAAAGGATGAGAGATCAGATTTCTAGATATATCTACCAAGAATACTTCTATCATTTAAGATTAGATTTCATAGGTGATAAAACCGGTTCGAATAGTATATTGAATTGAACTTATTCCGTTTTCAATTGATACATTGTAAAGGAACGAAGCCATAGAATGAGCCTCGTTCCTTTTTTCTTGTTCCGGTTTTGACGGAAATTGCTACTGTGTAGCGACACAGTTGTCTTCGTGTACACTACGGGTCTCTTTTTATTGGACGATTACGGTGACCATTATTTTTTAATGCATAAAAACCCTTGTCGCTGTCTACCTATGGTGGTGGCGATGACGAAGCGGTCGCCTCCCTCGCGGAGTTTTAGTTGCTGTTGCAAGGCCTCGGCAGACAGTGGGTAGTTGCGGCTCACTACGTGGGCGCGCCCCTCGGGAAGGACCTGTCGAATGTTCTTAGCGTTCAGCGTTACCGTCTGTAACACCTCAAAGGTGCGTCCGGGAAATTCTGTCAGGCATCGGTCGGAGGTGTAGAGATGGCTGTTGCGTGCCAGCTTGGCCAGTCCGTAGCGTTCGCTGATGAGGTTGAAGGGACCGCCTTTCATTAGGGCGGAATGGGGCTCGTAGAGATAGCGGCCCATCGTTTGGCAGTACAGGGGTGTGGCTGCGGCTTCTTCCTGCTGGGTGAAGCAGAACGGCTGGCAGAGCGAGAAGTCGGCGTGAGGAGTGCTATCTCTCAGGTCGACGCAGGCTATGGTCGTGGCCTCATCGGCAGGACTTGCCGAACAGACGAACAAGACCTCTTTGCATTCGCCCTTCACGGCGACAATGTGTATGGCACGCAGGTGGTGGCCCAACTGTTGTTGTGCCGTGGCAAGGTCTATCATGGGCGAAGCTTTCACCACCAGCTCACGGCAGTGTGTCAGCAGCATATCCAGATGTTGTAGCAGGTTGGGGGTGCACTGCTCGAAGGCGCTGACGCGTCCTCCGTGTGCGTCGCGGCGGGCGGGGTCGATATAAATGGTGTCGTAGGTGCATCGGCTTGCGGCTATCCATGCCATGCTCTCGGCACAGTGTGCGTTGCAGCCTTCCACGCCGAGAACTGAAAGGTTATGCTCCATGCCTTTGCACAGCGTAGCGTCGCATTCTACGTAGTCCATTGTGGCACCTGTTGCGACTGCCATAAGGCTGTCGATGCCCATGCCGCCCGTAAGGTCGGCCATGCGGCTGCCGCGGGAGGCGAAGAGATGCGCCTTGTAGCGCGCGGTGATCTCCGACGAACTTTGTTCGCGGTTCAGCCGAGGAGGATACCATGCCCTGTCGCAGACGGACAATGTGGGCCATTTCTCGCACGCGGTCCGCCACCCTTCTATCTGCTGGGCTACGAGACTCATGTCTATGCTCTTGTCTCGGGCCGATAATAGCAGCCGTGCCACATCCTCGTTGCGGTGTAGCACGGCATAGTCTATCAGACTGTTGTCTATCATGAGATACTTAGTATTCGCCAGCCTCGTGCAACTGGCGGAATTTCTCCACCACCATGGGACGGTCCTCCTTATAGGTTACGCCGAACCACTGGGCTGTGGTGGTAAGCACCCGCATTGTGGCATAGCCGCTCTCTATCAGTTTGGTCACCGCCAACGGGACGTAGAACTCGGACTTCAGCTCGCCTCCACGCTCTTTCAGAAAGTCGATGAAGAGGCGCTCGCTCTGCTCGAAATAGTCGGGGGTGAATCCGAAGAGGTTCATCGACACCGTTGTGTCGGGTTGCAGTTCTTCTTTGCGGTCGCCCTCGGTGAAATAGATTTTGTCGCCTTCGCGTGCTATAGCGGTGCGTTCGGTAACGCTGATGAGGTTGCCTTGCTCGTCGGACAGGCATACGCCGCGGCTCACGGTACCGTTTTCCGAGAGAGTCTTATCCAGTCGGTAGCCCACCATGCAGTAGTGGCCGCGGCTTCCGTCGAGGGTCCGCAGGTAGTCGCCCATTTTCCGGAATCCGTCGCGTCCGTAAAAGTCGTCGGCATTGATGATGGCGAAGGGCTCGTGAATCTCGTCTTTGGCCATCAGTACGGCGTGGTTAGTGCCCCAGGGTTTCTCGCGTCCTTCGGGCACGTGGAACCCTTCGGGCAGGTAGTCGAGTTCTTGGTAGACGTAGCGTACCTCTATCTCGTGGTGGTAGCGGTCGGCGTTGAACACCTTTTTGAAGTCGTCGGCGAAACTGTGACGGATAACAAATACCACTTTGCCGAAGCCGGCGCGGATGGCATCGGTTACCGAGTAGTCGAGGATTGCTTCGCCGTTGGGACCGAGGCCGTCCATCTGTTTCAGACCGCCATAGCGGCTGCCCATGCCGGCAGCCAAGACAAGTAGTGTGGGTTTCATGTTGTTTCTTTGTATTTATTGTTGTTTATTGCTGAAATGCTATTTTTGGTTTAACTATGTTTTCCTGTTATCATAGGTCCTCGGGTTATCCTAAGTTTCTATAGGCTTTCTGTTTCAAATGGCCTATATCCTTCTCTCTTTGAAAAAATCCTTCAGCAGCTTTTCGCACTCTTCTTTCATCACGCCCTGTACCACCTCGGTCTTGGGGTGCAGGATGTTGCCGACGAGCTTCGAATAGCCGCGTTTTTCGTCGCTGGCTCCATAGACGATGCG
>JAFUVR010000089.1 GCA_017477485.1 Bacteroidales bacterium
ATGGAAGCCCGCCGCTACGTGGATGCCTATAGCGCCGAATACCGCCAGCTGAACCAGCTGGCCATAGAGTTAGACAGCGACACCCACTGCGTCAACCGCTGGATATGGAAGAAAATGTGACAACGATAGATTTGTCTCATGCCGACTAAAATGATTATTCGCATCATGCCATGAATGGCATGAATGCCCCCCAACACAAGTCCTAAGGTATAGCCTTCTGATAATCTGATGCCCAGGAATACGACAATCTGGAAAAAACGATAATCGGGACGCTTACGGCAGTTGTGTCTTTACGGGGGTGGCGGTATCGAACCAGTGTGGTGAGGATGTGTGTGTCCTAAAAAAAATGTATTTTTGCATTTCTTTTAATCATGTAAAATCCTAATGGAGAATTTTGTTGTATCAGCCCGTAAGTATAGGCCTTCCACCTTTGTCAGTGTGGTGGGACAGGATCATATCACCATGACGCTTAAGAACGCTGTCCGTAGCGGCAAGCTGGCGCAGGCCTATCTCTTCTGTGGCCCCAGAGGGGTGGGGAAGACCACCTGCTCCCGCATCCTTGCCAAGACGATCAACTGCACCAACCCTACGGCTGATATGGAGGCCTGCAACGAGTGTGAGTCGTGCCGCTCGTTTATAGAAGGGACGTCGATGAACTATTTCGAGCTCGATGCCGCCTCGCAGAACGGCGTGGAGGACATCCGTAAGCTCACCGAGCAGGTGCTCACGCCGCCACAGACCGGACGCTATAAGGTCTATGTTATCGACGAGGTTCACATGCTTTCTTCATCAGCCTTCAATGCGTTTCTCAAGATTCTTGAGGAGCCCCCCGCCTATGCCAAGTTTATCCTCGCCACAACGGAGAAGCATAAGATTATACCGACCATCCTCTCCCGCTGCCAGGTGTTTGAATTTAAGCGCATCATGGAGGACGACATCGTCAACCACCTGAAATATATTGCTGAAAAGGAGAATGTGGCCTATGAGGAAGATGCGCTCCACCTCATTGCCCGCAAGGCTGACGGCGGTCTGCGCGACGCCCTCTCTACCTTCGACCAGATGGTGAGTTTTACGCAGGCTAACCTGACGGTGAAGCTGTGCTCCGAAAACCTTAACATACTGGACGCCGACACCTATTTCTCGCTCATCGATGCCTTCCAGAAACGCGATGTGGCCTCGGTGATGCTACAATATGAAGCCATCGCCAATCATGGCTACAACGGACAGCATTTCCTGACGGGCCTCACGGAGCATATCCGCAACCTAATCGTCTCGCTCGACCCGGGTACGCGACGCATGCTCGAGGTGTCGGAAGCCACGGCACAGCGCTACACGGCGCAGGCTACGGCAGTAGGGCTGCCAGCCCTGCTGTGGTATCTCAATACGGCTGCCGATATCGAGTATCGCTACCGCGACTCCAACAATAAGCGCCTCTACATAGAGGCCTCGCTCATGAAGCTTGCCGCCGGTTAGATAGCAAGATCGCCTCATGCGGAACATATAACCCAGCATCGCCCTCCCAGTCCGGGCTATGGGGCCGACGACTCGTCGAAGCCCGCAGCCAAGCCTGCCGATAACGCACCCCAGCCATCAGCGTCCGATGACAAGAGTCCTCAGCAAGAGCTACGGGCCACGTCCGTATCCTCATCGGAACCTATACCGTCCGCCGGTGGGCAATCTGCTGCCACCAGCCAGCCCGTTGCTTCCGAACAGCCGAAGGCAGAGCAACAACCTGGACAACAGACCGACTCGCCGCTGCCGCAAGGTTCTGTCCGCCGACTTTCGGGCAAGGACCTGCTTTCCCGCATGGGAGGCCCTTCGGTACAGGCCGTGATGACGCAGACCCAGAAAGCCCGCCAGGCGGAGACCCAAATCCGCATGGAGCAAGCACTCTCTCCCGACACGGCGACCCTCTATTGGACTAAGATGATCGAGGCCAACAAACAGCTACCGCAACGTCTGCTCAACTCGTTGGAAACGGTAGAGGTTGTTTTGGAAGACAAGTGTTTCGTGCTCCATACTACCAATAGTTATCTTGAGTCCGAGATACGTCCTTTCCTTGTGGCTATGCTCGACTGGCTGCGTGCCGCCAGTGGTATTGACGACTTGACATGCCGCATCGAGCTCAAAATTATAGAGACTCGCCCCGAAATCTACAGCGCGCAAGAACGTCTCGACGCTATGGTGAAAGTCAACCCGTTGGTGGCCGACCTCTTCAAGATGCTGAATAATATTGATATTGCCTGACGGCTATCTTGCCTCAATAACCACCCTTTCCCTGCTCCGACGCAATATAAACTACGCCAAACCCTACTTCCACACCATGAGATTACTGTTACCATTCATGAAATTCGACGGCGCTGGCAACGACTTTATCCTCATCAATAGTTCCAATCTGCCACACGAACTCAGTCAGCAGCAGGTGGCCGCGCTCTGCCACCGTCGTTTCGGCATTGGCGCTGACGGTCTGATGACGCTCCAGCATGGTGGGGCTGGCGTGGATTTCATCATGCGCTACTACAACAGCGATGGCACAGAGGCCTCCATGTGTGGCAACGGAGGACGCTGTATCGCTATTTTCGCCCACATGCAGGGATTGGGACGCAAAGACCCCGAAACACAGCATAAGACACTGCATTTCGTGGGCCCTGACGGAACCCACGACGCCGAGGTGGTGGTGTGGAACGAGGATGCCGGCATGGGGATTGTAAAACTGGGCATGCGCAGCGTGGCTCGCTCCGAGATACGACGCATCGCGCAGGAGCATCCGCGGTGTCCTGTACCCCTCGACGGCTGGTTTCTCGACACGGGCTCCCCTCACTTCGTGCAGCGCGTGGTCGACCTCGACCACTACGACGTGGTGTCTGTGGGCCGTGCCATCAGGCTCCTCGACGACCTGTTCCCGGGCGGTACCAATGTCGATTTTATCGAAGACAACGACGACGGCACACTCGCCGTGCGAACCTACGAGCGAGGTGTCGAAGACGAGACCTACGCCTGTGGTACCGGCGTTACAGCCTGCGCTCTCATCTCTGGCAATCAGCGCCTGCGTACCCGTGGGGGCGACTTCCGTGTAACCTTTTCGCCCTCCGACGATGCTTACGCCGATATATGTCTCACTGGTCCTGTGGCTTTCAATTTCAAAGGTGAAGTGCCCCTCGATTTCTCTGATTCCGAACAATCCTGAGACAGCTGCATTCATCGCCCGTCCCTCTAATCCTTTCCATTATCACTGAATCCTTTCACGGCCTCGCCTATTCTTCCCTGTTCCATCTTAATTTGTCTATCCCACATCCACCTCTTTGTCCGATGACCAGCCGATATAGTCGCCTAATCCTTTTCTTCACCCTGTCCATGGCCGGTTTTGTCGCCTATGCACAGCCCACGCACTATGCTGCAACGCTCTCATTGGGGCGAGTTATCCCCATCAACGGCTCGCGCTACGAAGGGTTTACTCCCGAGGCGGGGCTCTCGGGCGATTTTCTGTGGCAGCAGGACGACGGGTCTTTCTGGACCCGCTATTGGGGCCGCCCTTTTATGGGTTTGCATGCCGGCTATTATTATCTCTTCGACCAGCTGGTTGGCAACCGTATGGAACTGGCCGCCGTAACGCAGGGCCCCATCTGGCATGGTCTCTCCTATAGCCTTGTCTATGGATTCTCGCTCTACACCATTCCCTACCGCCGCAGCCTCATTGCCGAAAATGGTTTCATCGGCTCGTACCTCAACTGCCTGCTCTCGGCTGGCCTGATGTACGAGGTGCAACTCCGCAACGGTCCCGCACTTTTCGCCGCCTTCCGCGTAGTTCATTCTTCCAATGGCAATATCTATCGGCCCAACCACGGGCTTAATCTTATACAGCTCGACCTCGGTATTCGCCTTCCCTCCAGTCGCCAGTCGGACCGTCCAGCCCATCCATCGCCACTCTCCGACAGCCTCTCCCGCTCCGAGATTTGGTCTCTATCCGACAGAAGTCTTTTTCGGCCTTCACTCCGTCCGTTTATCTCCGTGGCGCCCAGCTTTGTCAGTTCGCGCACCGGCCCTATTTCCGACCATACGCTCTATTTTGCCTATGCCTTGCAGGCGGGTCTGTCGCACTATTTCCACCCCTGCTGGTCCTACGGAGCCAACCTCGACATGATGTACAACTATTCTCACGTTCGCGACCACCAGCAAGGCGATCCCCGTCCCTATTTTGGTCTGTCGGCCTTTGCCGAATCGCACTGGGGGCGCTTGACCATGCGCATCGGTGGTGGTCACTACCTCGATTACTATCGTCTGAACTGGGAACAATGGTACATACGTATGGGCGGCTACTACAGTCTCTCTCGCCATCACCGCCTTGGTGTGGCCATGAAACTGCACTACGACCACATCGACTTCATCGAGTGGACCTATATGTTTGAGTTTTGATTTGTGATGACTGAATTGACAATATAACGTGCTTTTGGATAATACCGATACTAATATTGAATAGCCTAATGCCTAACTGTGCTCGTTGTTTCTGCATCGTTGCTCTGAGCTTCGCACTGTTGCTGTGGGGCAACGATGCTGGTGCACAAGAGTCTGCGGTGTCGGCTGGCGCCACGTTGCAGTCCGCTATGGGCCAGGTGGACTACTCTTTGGGCCAGGTGTTTTGTGACTACGCCACTGGCGATAGCAAGTTCTACGATGGCGAGGGTGTGCAACAACCGTATTGCCTGCCCGATATCGACACGTTATTCTATGAGATATGTCGTGGCGACACGCTCGACCTTGGCAACTTCTATTTGCCGCCCGACTTGCTTCAAATCGTTGGCCACCACCAGTATACCAACTATTTTAGTTTCAGCAACTGGTGCGGACGCACTGTTGTGCTCGACCTCCATGTCTATCCTGAGGCCGCCGAACAGATGGCGGTACGCGAACAGTTCTCTTACACCTATGGCGACAGCACTTTCTCCGAGACGGGTGTGCATCAATACTTCTTTCCACGTGCTTCGCAGCATGGCTGCGACAGCATCCTCACCCTCTATGTCTTCATCTCCTCGGGTCTCAGCGCGCCCCATATAGAGGCCTATGGCAATGTTTTTCTTATGGTGGACCACTATCCAAATGGCACCGACCACGCACGTGTAGATTGGCCTAATTATCGCTGGTACCGTGACGGACAGCTGCTCGATTTCACTGGCGACCAATGTTACGATTTCCGCAACGGCGCCTACCAGTCTCTCTCGGGGTGTTACTATGTCGATGCCTACCATCATCCCAGTGGCACATGGCTCCACTCCAATGTCATCTGTTTTAACGCATCCAAGTCGACTTCCGTCGAAGAGGCTTGTCTGCAGCTTAGTCCCAATCCAGCTCCGGCGGGCTCACGTGTGGTAGTGTCGCTGCCGTCGGATGAGGGCACGCTTAGCATCTTTGACATGCATGGACGTGAGTTGATGCAGACGCGGCCCTCGTCGCCGTCATTTATCATGCCTATCCTGCTGCCGGTAGGCACATATATCGTGTCGCATACCAGCAGCCACGGCTTCACGCAGCAGCAAAAGCTCATAGTAAGATAACGAACACTCCCCAATTCAATACCACTATTCCATGATGTTCAAGCCAACAGCACTATTCCATTCTCTTTGTGTCAGTTTATTGTTTTTTATTCTCTTTGCCCATTGCCATGTTGAGGCTCAGGTGCCGCAGGCTGTAACCTATCAGGCTGTGGTGCGCGACGCCACAGGTCAGATAGCAGCGGGTCGCACGGTGTCGCTCCGGCTCTCCATCATGCAAGGTGGTCCGGCAGGTACCGCCGTATATGTCGAACGCCATCGCCCTACAACCAATATGAACGGCCTCTATACAGTGCTTCTCGGACAGGGCACGGCAGACTATGGTTTTTTCTCAAACATTGATTGGGCTCAGGGTCCCTACTTCATCCTCAGCGAGATAGACCTATCGGCAGGCAATAATTATACTATCAGTGGCTCTCAGCAGCTACTCAGTGTCCCTTATGCTTTCTTGGCCGACAGTGCCCTGCACTATGCCGAGCGACAGGTGATCTGGCGTAGCAACGACACCGTTTTTTTGACCGGTGGCAGCTTCGTGGTGCTTCCTGCTGCCTCACACATCGATACCGTCCGCATTGTTGATACCCTCGTGGTTTTCCGCAACTCGTTCGACACCCACTATCTCGACAGCCTCCACCATGCCGCTATGGCAGCCCGCTGCTTTGTCTCGTGTGCTACGGTCGATAGTCTTCGAAACGTCATACGAACCTATGACTCCGTCTTTCGACGCCTGATAGTGCAACTCTCCCCCGCATCTGTTGGTGCCATTCCGGGACGATTTACAGTCGATACTACTGGACGAAGGGTCCTCTTTTCCAAGGGCAATCTTCAATATCAAGCATCGACTGATACTTGGCGTTTCGCTGAACATCAGTACGATTATATTGGCAATGCTGTGGGCAACACAACGCCAGAGGCGCAACGTGCTACGCAGTCCGACTGGATAGACCTGTTCGGATGGGGTACCAGTGGTTACCACGATGCAGCCGATGCTACCAATCTGCACTTTCGTCCATACGACACTGCCTATGACCCTACGGGGACACCAGGCAACGACTATGGCTATGGCCCTGCCATCGATTATCAAGGGGGTAACCTCACGAGTGCCAATGCTCGGTATGACTGGGGGGTGGCCAACCCTATAGCCAACGGAGGCAATATGCCGGCTTTATGGCGGATGTTGACTACCCATGAGTGGCGTTTCATCTTATCTCAGAGGTCCACTACGGCTGTTGTGGCTGGTATTTCGAATGCACGCTATGCCAAAGTCAAGGTCAACGGAGCGAATGGTGTTGTTCTTTTCCCCGACGAATACTCCCATCCATCGGCAGCAACTGCGGCTCTTAACCCCAATCAGACTTCTTCTGCTTTCGTCACACTCTCTGCCGATGAATGGGCGCAAATGGAAGCGGCAGGTGCTGTCTTCCTGCCTGCGGCAGGCAATCGATTGGGCTCCACCGTCTATGACGCAGGTACTCGTGCTTACTATTGGTCATCAACACACTTTGATGCCTCCGATGCTTACGGTATCTTCATTCAAGTTGGCGGATTCAGTACGAGTGGTCACAACTACCGCAATCGCGGCAACGCGGTACGTCTCGTCTATGATGTATGGTAACTCTATAGATGTCGCTATCGGTATGAAAATCCATAAAACCATACTACTGTTTTTTATTGGCATGATGCTGTTGGAATCTATCATGGCTCAGGCTCCACCGGCTATACGCTACCAGGCTGTGCTTCGTGATGCTTCTGGTGGCATCTATCGCAATTCGGCTTTACTCGTCCGACTGACGTTGTTGCAAGGCGCAGCCAATGGGACTCCTGTCTATTCGGAAACACATTCCGTCACTACCGATCAGAATGGGTACTACTCGCTCTCCCTTGGTAGTGGTACCCCCGTGTTAGGTTCCTTTGCTTCGATTGACTGGGAGGCAGGACCTTACTACGTCCTGCGAGAGTCTGACCCTCGCGGCCAATCCGGTTTTTTTATTACAACCAGCCAGCAATTGGTTAGCACTCCGTATGTCCTTCTGACCGAAAGAACTAACCATTTCCATGAGCAGCAACGTCTCTTTCTCCGCAACGACAGTCTCTGTCTGTCTGGCAATGGCGGTTCTGTCCCCATCCTATCATCGGTTCAACAAAACATTTCGCATCGCGACACCATCGGCCAGTCAATCACAACTGCCTCGGATTCATCGTCTTTCGCCATGTATGTAGATTCCAATTTCAACAGAATATGTTTGGCTTCATGCTCATCGCTACAGGACCTGCAGAGACGTATGGCCACAGTCGACTCGTTAATAAATCAACTATCGGAATTGGCAGACTCGTTGCTTTTTCATGAGTATGTCTGCGTACCTATGGACAGTTGCAGATATGAGATGACGGTGGCATCCGATGGATTGCTTCCGGGAGTATTCTCGGTCAGCCGTTCGCGCAAAATCGGTTTTTCGCAAGGCAATCTCCAATACCAAGCATCCACAAACACATGGCGTTTCGCTGCATGTCAGAGTCAATATGTGGGCGAATGCAATTCTCAGGCCTCGCCTGATTATGATGGCTGGATAGACCTATTCGCTTGGGCCACCAGTGGCTACCACAATCCTAATCACACCAGCAACATATATTACTTCCCATATCCTGTGAATGGTTTAAATGATGATACAGGTCCTGAGTGGAGGATTTCTTCTGGTGGCTATGGCCCGCCAGGTATGAGGCCAAATATTGATGGCGAAAACAGTAATTATGATTGGGGTGTCTATAATGCTATATCCAATGGAGGAAACAGAACGGGGATGTGGCGCACTCCCGCTGATGTGGAATGGAATTATTTGATGTGGAGTAGAGCAGCGTCAACCATCGGTGGGGTCGAAAATGCTCGTTTTTGCAAGGCGGAGGTATGTGGGGTGAATGGAATAGTCCTGTTTCCTGATAGTTTTAACTACCCTGCTTCCTTGCCTTTCCCACGGTATGTCAATAACACATATGGTTGTGATTACTCGGCTAATAATTTCGATGCTGATGCATGGCAATTGCTTGAGGCAGAAGGAGCTGTATTCCTTCCTGCCAGTGGCCTCGGGGCGGGCACGCAGATAAGTGAAGTGGATGTCGATGGAAGGTATTGGCTAGCAACAGGTACGAATTCATGGGATGCATGTCATTTTCACTTCAGAACAAGTGGGGTGAACCCTAACAGTGGTGTGCCTCGGGGTTATAGAATGTCTGTTAGACTTATCCGCGATATTGATGAATAGTTTGTATTATAGCCTTAGGAAAACTATTGTTAAATCTTTTGTGTGAAATATTGAGTTTCAATATTAAGGACATGTAGACAAGATCCAATTTGTTGAAAGTATCTACTGCCAAATCAGAACAATAACCACAAGAAAACAAACATCATGGTATATGGACCTTTTTAGTTACCAGGACATGGAGCCGTATCGTCAGCGGGTGGCGGAATTGACACAACTCATCAACCGCTACAATCACGAGTACTATATGAACGACACCTCGCTGGTGTCCGACTACGAGTTTGACCAACTGCTTGCCGAACTCATCAGCCTCGAAAAGCAGTACCCCGAGTTGGCTCTGCCCAATTCACCTACCAAGCGCGTGGGCGGCGAGGTCAATAAGTCGTTCCGTCAGGTAACCCACCGTTTTCCCATGCTGTCGCTCGGCAACACCTATTCTATCGAAGAGATAGAGGAGTTTGAGGCTCGTACCCGCCGACTCATCGGCGACACCCCTTTCTCCTATACCTGCGAACTCAAATACGACGGCGTGGCCATCGGCCTTACCTACCGCCATGGCGAGCTGGTGCAGGCTGTTACACGTGGCAATGGCACCGTAGGCGACGACATCACCTCCAATGCACGCACCATAGGTACTATCCCGCTGCACCTACAGGGCGACTATCCCGACGACTTCGAAGCCCGTGGCGAGGTGGTCTATCCGTTCGAGGCCTTCGAGACCTACAACCAGCAGCGCGAACAGGAAGGTTTAGAGCCTTTCGCAAATCCTCGCAATGCGGCTTCGGGTAGCCTCAAACTGCAGGACTCTGCCGAGTGTGCTAAGCGTAAACTGATGTTCTGCATGTATTTCATGATGCTCCCACCCGATGCCGACGTCGCCTCGCCGCACCTTGCCACACATAGCGGACGTCTCGACTGGGCACGACAGATGGGCTTTAAGGTGCAGCCCTATATCCGTGAGTGTGCCAATATACAAGAAATCAAGCAGTTTATCGACTATTGGGACGAGGCTCGCTGGCAGTTGCCTTTCGGCATTGACGGCATCGTCATCAAGGTCAACCAAGTGGCTCTATGGGACCAACTCGGCCTCACAGCCAAGTCGCCCCGCTGGGCCATAGCTTACAAGTTCAAAGCCCAACAGGTGAGCAGCCATCTCGAAAGCATCGACTATCAGGTGGGACGCACCGGCGTCATCACTCCCGTGGCCAACCTTGTCCCCGTCAGCCTCGGCGGCACCGTGGTACGCCGTGCCACGCTCAACAATGCCGACTTCATCCGCTCTATGGATATCCATGACGACGACTGGCTGCTGGTGGAAAAAGGAGGTGAGATCATCCCCAAAATCGTTGGTGTCGATATGTCTCATCGCAAGCCCGGGGCGCTCCCTGTTCGCTATATTGACCATTGTCCGGAGTGTGGCACCCTGCTGGTCCGTGCCGACGGCGAGGCGGGGCACTATTGCCCCAATCAGGACTCATGTCCGCCACAGCAACTTGGACGTCTGGAACACTTTGTCAGCCGTCGTGCAATGAATATTGAGAGCCTGGGCAGCGAACGAATCAAGATGCTCTTCGACAGTGGATTGGTGCGCAACATCGCCGACTTCTACGACCTCCGACGCGACCAGCTTATCGGACTTGGCTCCGACGGAAGCGCCACCATCCAAGACAAAGGAGCGGACAACATCCTTGCTGCCATCGACCTTTCGCGTTCTGTGCCCTTCGAACGTGTGGTCTTCGCCCTGGGCATACGCTATGTCGGCGAGGTGGGAGCCAAGAAAATAGCTCGCTATTTCAACAATATAGATGCACTGATGAACGCCTCGCTCGACGAATTGTTGCAGGTGGAGGATGTGGGCGATGTTACTGCTGATGCTGTAGTAGCTTTCTTCTCCGACGCCCAGATGCGCACGGTGGTGGAACGTCTGCGACAGGCAGGACTTCAGATGCAGATGGCTGAGAATCATGTAGGGAGCCAGCTTGCGGGTCTCACCTTTGTCGTGAGCGGCGTGTTCGACCACTATAGTCGCGACGAGATCAAGGCCAGCATCGAACAGCACGGCGGCAAGGTTAGCGGCTCCATTAGTGGCAAGACCTCCTTCCTGCTCGCCGGCGACAAAATGGGACCCGAAAAACTCAAGAAGGCTGAGAAACTCGGTGTCAGGATTATCTCCGAACAGGATTACGACAAGATGATTATGGATTGAAAGTAGATGTATTTATTATTGTAAGTATGCTATAATCAGGTTGTTGGTGTTTCAATTGCGGGTGTTGTCATTTTGTCGATGTTTCTCGTATGGTTGATAAAAAAAACCTTTTTTATTGAAAACCTTATAATTGAAAAAAAATGTGTAATTTTGCACTTTCTTAGTGTGAAATTATATAATCATTCAATACAATGAAAACATCTATGAATAAGCATCTTGTTTGGATCTCCGTGGTCGCTTTGTTCGCTACTACGCTGATTACTTCTTGCACCAACAAGCAGCAACAGGCCGATGAGGAAGTGGTGGAACTGCAAGCTCGACTCGATAGTATCATGCTCGAATATGAGCGTGTCAAGTCCGGTGACCCTCAACTCAACAGCTCTCTGGCTGCCAAAGACAGCACTATCAATGCTCAAGCTGCTGAAATCGAACAACTCCTCTCCCAGATTAAGGAGGCTAACAACAACTCCAAACAGAATGCCACTCGTGTCGAGAACAACGTCAATGAGGTAAAGAAATATCAGAAGGAGGTCCAGGAAAAGGAATCGCAGGTGCGCAAACTTCAGTCACAGATTGAGAAGCAGAACAATGAGCTGGCCTCGCTTCGCGACCAAGTCAAAAAGTCTGCTGCCTCTGGCAATACCGCCGTCGACACTAAGGCTGCTGCCAAGGTCGAAAAACTGCAACAGCAGATTGCCAAGCAGGAAGGCGAAATCAAGACCCTTAACGGTCAGATAAGCACTCTCAACGGCAAGATAGCCGACCTCACCAAGCAGAACAAAACGCTCTCCTCGAAAAATAGTGATCTCAACGCGCAAGTCAGCAAGCTGCAATCACAAGTTGCCGAGCTCAAAAAGCAGGTGACCAATGTCAAACCGGTTGCAACGACTCCGAAAAACAACGATGCCGAGATCTCAAAATACAAAAAACAAATCTCCGACCTCGAGGGACAGGTTTCCTCTCTCAAAGGACAGGTGACCTCTCTACAGGGCAAGATTACCGAACTTCAGTCGCAGAATACCTCCAACAATTCGCAGGCCACCAACCAGATGGCCCAGCTGGAGTCGCAGATGTCCGACCTTCAAGCCAAGTCGGCTGACCTCGAAAAGCAGGTAACCCTGCTCACTCAGCAGCTCAGCGAGCGCGAGGCTACGATAGCTGCTCGCGAAGCCATCATCGTGGAACGCGAGAAAATGATCGAACAACTGAAAGCTGCCGCCGGCGAGAGCAAGCCCATCGAACTGGTGGCACCCGTCGTCGTCGAAAACACAACGCCCGAGACGCCTGCCGCTCCTGCTGACAATAGCCAGTTGCTTGAACAGATTGCCCAGCTGCAGGGTCAAGTGACTGCCCAGCAGACTCAAATTACAGACCTCAACAACAACCTTCAGCAGAAAGAAACCGAGCTGACCGAGACCAAGGCTGCCCTCAAGGAGGCAAAGGAATCGGCTGCCAAGGTTTCGCAGGCCGCCGCCATCGTTACCTCCAAGGGGACCGTCAATCAGAAACTCAGCGCTCTACAAACCCTTTGCGACGACTACGCTGCTGAGATCGAGCGTCTGAAGGCCGAAAACGAGCAACTCCGTGCCGAGAACAACCAGCTCCGCGAAGAGGCTTCCGCTACGCAGAAGAGCACCGCCCGCATCGAGACCGAGAACGCACGTCTCGCACAGAAGGTAGCCCTTGCAAGCATCCTCGTGACAAGCGATTTCGTGGTTACACCTGCCAAGTCGGTCAATGGCGTCAATGTCAAGGCTACCGATAAGTCCTCCAACATCATGGCTGTTAAGATTGACTGCAAAATCCTCGACAACAACGTTGTAGACCCGGGCACTATCTCAATCTACGCACGCATTTCCAATGCTGCCAACCGCGTGGTTACCAACGGACTCTCCGACGACTCCTTCGATATGAACGGCACCC
>JAFUVR010000090.1 GCA_017477485.1 Bacteroidales bacterium
AGTTTGCGTTTTATGGTGCGCGATGAACACCCGTACCTCTCGGCCAGCTGGGCATAGGTCTGTTTCAGCTCGGAATACTCGCGCCACAATTCTGCTGCATCTATACGATTACCCCCTAAAAATTGTTTTCCGCAGGCCCAAGGTACCTTTGGCCCCCTTTCACACGTCCATATTTCTGGACTTTATCGCTACCACAGTAAAAGCATTTTTTTTGTTCATAACCTTTGACTTTGTCAAAGTAACGATAAAATCAAGCATTCAAGCCTGTCCGACCATTAATTTTGTCCATTACGTCTATATTTCAATGTCGCACGTCGGCATCAGAGTAGGCTGAAGGTGCTGCGATTACGATAGTACAATATATATAATGTCAGCCCGAGCCGATAAACCATCCTATTGTATCATCCACGGGAGACGCTGAAACAATAGTATGGGCTACGAGACCACATTGGTCTTGATGCGAAGCAGGCGGGCATCATCTTGCTGCTCGTCGGTGATTTTCTCGCAGCAGGAGTGGAACTCGGCGAGAGCCGCATTGGCGCTGTCATCGCGGTTAAGGATCGGCTCGCTATAGTTATGCTGCACAACCTGCATATATATGTTCTTGTTGCGCTCGCTGTAATCGATAGTTAAATCCACCGGACCAGTGAAAGGTAGCAAACGGTCGGTAAGCAGCTGGACAAGGCGTAAAGTCTGGATGATACGGGGCATGCCCACCTGGTAATTGGCAAGGAATGCGCGAATCTGTCCCTCCATGCTTAAGAAGTCGTAATCCTTGCTTTCGATATTGAAATCAAGATTACGCAGACGGTTGATGAACCGCTGGGTGGCAGGACGGGTTGGATGCTCGAAGATGACATCGGGCGTGTTGTCCTCATAGACAATACCATCGTACATGAAGAAGACGCGGGAACTGACCTGACGGGCGAAATCCATCTCGTGGGTAACGATGGCCATGGTCATGCCGTCGTCGGCCAGACGTTTCATGACGGTGAGCACCTCGTGCACCATGGTAGGGTCGAGCGCCGACGTAGGCTCGTCGAAAAGAATAATCTCCGGCTTCATGGCAAGGCAACGGGCAATGGCCACGCGCTGTTTCTGTCCGCCGCTGAGCACGTCGGGCATAGAATCGGCCTTATTGGCAAGGCCCACCATCTGGAGCAGTCTGAGTCCCTGCTGTTCGGCGTCGGTACGATTCATGCCCAGCAGTTTGACTGGCCCAACGCAGAGGTTCTGCATAATAGAAAGATGGTTGAAGAGGTTGAAACTCTGGAACACCATTCCCATCTTACGACGCAGGCGTGGCAGGTCGGCCTTGGGCGAGAGGATGTCCTCGCCATCGATGAATATTTGGCCCGAAGTGGGCGTTTCAAGTCTGTTGATACAGCGCAAGAAGGTACTCTTACCGGTACCGGAAGGACCTATGATAGAGATAACCTCACCTTTGCTGATTTCACAATTGACATCGCGCAGGACGGTGAACTCGGGCAGTTTGTCGCGAAAGGTTTTCGAAAGATTTTTTACTGATATCATAAGTATAAAGATTCTGTGTGAAATGGGGAGAAAAAAGGTGCTATTTGCGCTTAGTGGTTTCGAAGGATGATATTGCCTTGCCCATCAGCCAAGAGAGGATGAAATAGATGATAGAGACGACAATAAGGGGCAGGAAGGCATCGAAGGTTCGGCTGCGTATCATGTCGCCGGCCTTGGTGAGGTCAATGATGGCGATATAGCCCACGATAGAGGTGTTTTTGAGCAAAGACACCGCCTCACCCCTAAAGACAGGAAGGATGCGCTGAAAGGCCTGAGGAATGACGAAATAGAAGAGCGTCTGCACCTTGGAGAACCCCATGGCGAGGCCCGCCTCCGTTTGTCCACGGTCCACGCCACTGATGCCCGAACGGAAAATCTCGGCAGCAAAGGCCGCCATGGCCATAGAGAAACTGACGACGGCTACCCCTTCGGGAGCGATATTTGACGAGGCAAAGACCACATAGAACATCAACATAAGAATCACGAGGATGGGGAGGTCGCGGAAAATCTCTATGTAGACCTTTGCAATGGAGGCGAGCCATTTGCGGCGCGACATACGCATCCAGCAAAGAACACAGCCGAGGATGGAGCCGAATAAGAGCGAAAGCAAAGTAACATAGATGGTGACCCACAGACCGGAGAGGATGACTTTCCAGCGGTTCTCGACGATGAAATTGTTATGAAAACCATGTGTCAGACCCTTCCAAAAAGAGGCCTGGGAACGATTATCGACGGAGAGGGCTCTGCATACCTGAAAGTTCCCCTTGATATAGCTTTCGGAGAAAGCGACCTGCTTGGCTCGCTCTTCCGTGTAGCCAAGGAAGCAGGCGATGATGTCGGTCTTGCCGCTTACCAACGAGGTGATAATAGCGGAAAAATCATAGATATGATATTCAACCGGGCGGTTAATATGGGCGGCGAAACGCTCGATAAGTTCGATTTCATAGCCCACCCATTTACCATCGCGGAAGAACTCCATTGGGAAAGAACCGTTATTTACGCCAACAATGAGGGGCTGGCCGGTGGAAGGCAACGGGATTTCGGCCATGGGGGCGTTGATGTTGTCACCAGTAGTCCAATGGCGAATCAGGCTGTCGTTGACACCGCTCTCTTTAAGTCCCTGCATGAAGACGTTGAACGAGTCGCGCAGTGCGGTGTTTGAATAGGAGAACCCGAGACAGACGTCAACGAAAAGCTCGTTGGAATTGAAACACTCCTCGATGCCAAGTTTGTTCAGTTCTTCGGTGGGCAGGTAGATGTTGTCCGACATGGTATACTCGGCGTTGCCTTTATTGACGGCGGCCACCATTTCGGCCCACGTGTTGAAAGTCAGTAGTTTGATTTCGGGATACAGTCGTTGGACCTCGATTTCATAGATTGACCCCATCAGAACAGCCACCGTATGGCCATTAAGGTCGTTGATGCTGGAAACCATGGGTGCTTGGCTTTCGACCTTAGACTTGCAGGAAACCGTAGAGAGGCCGAGGGCCAACGACACGAGGCCTACGAGAACAAAAAAAAATGGTTTTGACATGCGAAATCAGATGAATAGGTAGTGAGACAATAAATTGCAGATAAAATGAGACAGTAGCCTGCGAAAGGATGCCTGAGGTGATTATTGATCCGTTTTTTTCTTCCTACGGCTCTTGTTTTTCACCTTAGCAGGGGGTGTTGCCTTGACGGAGTCGGCTGGGATGACCGGGACGACGATGGTGCTATCGGCCTTCGTGTCGGGCTGCTGGATGGCCGGAGAAGGGGTGTCGGCCTTGACCGTGTCCTTGGGTGGATACTCGTAATAGAGTTTGCCATCCAGATAGTAGGCACGGTAGACAATAGAGTCGTTCTTGTCGTACTTGTATTTGCGTTTCTCTTCGGAGCGGAAAGTCTCGCCGGTCTCCTCGCTAACGGTAGTGGTGCGGCGTTTGAGGTTGCCACGGCAGTCGTAGCGGAACGCCTCGTCGAGCAAGAGGTAGTCGAAAGCATTGTACTGCTCGCGAGCCACGAGGCGGCCCTTCTTGTCGAACGAAGAGAGCGTGCGGAAACGCACGGTGCCGAGGCTGTCGTAGGTGTACTCGATGCGTACCGCCAAACGGTTCAGGTTGTCAAAGACGTCATGCCGTGAGACGACGACGCGTCCGCTGGCATCGCGGGTATAGACAGGCTTTTGTGCCATTGCCACCATGCTACAAAGCATGATGAAGAGCAAAAATAAATACGGAAAACGACGATGCATATTGGGAATCATGTGCATGTTATGCCTTCAGTTTCTTATAGCGGGGACGATGGGGGGTATCGTCGCCGAGGCGTTTCTTGCGGTTCTCCTCGTATTCGGAGTAGGAGCCCTCGAAGAAATAGACCTGCGAGTTGCCCTCGAAAGCGAGGATATGGGTGCAGATGCGGTCAAGGAACCAACGGTCGTGGCTGATGACGACGGCACATCCGGCAAAATTCTCGAGGCCTTCCTCCAAGGCACGCATGGTATTGACGTCGATATCGTTGGTAGGCTCGTCAAGAAGGAGCACATTGGCCTCGCTCTTGAGCGTGAGAG
>JAFUVR010000091.1 GCA_017477485.1 Bacteroidales bacterium
AAATAGCGGCTAAACGAGGCCTGATCGTCGAAACCAAGTTCGCGTGCTATGTCGTGGATATCGCAACCAGGGTAGACGCGGAGCAACTCCTTGGCCTGCATGACAACATAGCGAGCAATCCAATCGCCGGCACCAACGCCGGTCTCCGCCCGAATCAGTGATCCGAAATATTTAGCTGAGAGGCAGAACTCGTTGGCATAGAATTGGACCTCGCGACTGCGTTTATAGTTGATAGCCACAGAGTCGTAGAAACGCAGGAAAAGCCGTTGACCATCGGTAAGGCTACCCTGCTTGGGGTTGTTGGAAGAACGGAACTGCGTGATAAGCGAGACCATGACATCAAGACCATGCACCAGCATGTCATTCCGAACATCGGAGTCGGAGACACTGATGCTGCGCATGACGTCCGCCATGCTGCACAGGGTGTCATACTGTGTCTGGGTGGTCTCGAATTGCGGGATTTCTAAATAGCGGTAGTACTCGCGATAGGCGCTACGCATAACCACTTTATCAAATAAGGCAGGAGAAATAACAATAAAAGTGCTGTTAAAATCATCACTTATGGAGTTGGCCTTGACTATATGATTGGGATAGAGTATAGTCACACTACGTTCCTTGATCATCATGGGAACGAAGTCATAATCGAAGGCAACGCTACCGTGATGGGTAATGCTGATAACGAACTGTGGAGAAAGGTAGGAAGCCATTACGGAAGGGAGCGAACCACAGCGATCCAGGACTACACAACCTAAACGATTAATTTTTTCAGCAAATGACTCATCGGCTGACAGAAGGCTTTTGGCGGAATTTTGACGACTCATGTTCTTTTATGGTAAATATTTCATTCAACGGGATGGGGAAGATGTTTTCCAACGAACCCTCTTTGAGGTTAGTGCAACTGTGAAAAGTATTATTGGTGTCCGAAAAAAAGCTGACGAAAGAGCGTGTGTGGCAACTAAAGAGTAGAGGTAATAGAGGTTTATCGAAAAGAACGGAAAGAAATAGTCGTCATGCAACACAAGGGCGTCGCACCATCAAATTGTTATATAATAGCATAGAGGGTAGAGCATACACATTTTTTCATTGAATAAAAAATAAGTATCTTTGTATTTTGAAAACTTGCAACATAAACTAAAAAAAACTTAAAAAGATGAAGAAGCACATCCTTTCTTTCATAGCAGGCATAATAGCCACAACAGCCGTAATGGCACAAACCATCAACAGTACGTCGGTACAGATCGGAGACATAGCCATACCGGCATTCACCATCACCGTACCACAAGATGAAGACCTTGTGGAGGATGCCCTGAAGCAAAAATTCAAAGAGGCCAAAGTAAAGACCACCAAGGCCCACGGCTATGTAGCCGTCATCGGACAGACCTTTGGTGCTATTGGGTCATCGCCTGTGAATTTCTACACCAAGTTGGAGGGTGCAGGACGCCGAGGCAAACAGGGCACGACCATCACCTGTGCCGCAATGGCATCCGATGTGAGCGTCAACCAAGAGCTTGTGAGCAGCAACACTCGCGACGCACTCTCGGAGTTTGCCCAGTATGTAGACCATTACGAGGCATCGCAGCTTCTCGAAGAAGAGCAGAAGAAAGTGCAGAAAGCACAGAAAAACCTTGAATCAGCACAAAAAAAAGCTGAAGGACTGGCTAAAGACATGGAGAAGGCTCAATCGAAAATATCCTCAAAAAAGGATGACATAGTGAAGTTGAACAACAAAGTAACCGACATCAAGAAAGAGATCACATCGCTTGAGTCGGAAATCAGAAAGACGACCGAAAAGAAGGCAGAGATTGACAAACAGGTGGAAGAGGCCGCCCAGCAGCTCAAAAACGCACAAGCAGAGATGCAAAAATACGAGCTACGCGTCAGATAGAGCACTCACAGAGTCCGACACATACAAACCGATAAGGCACGCCCATAGACTGACGGGCGTGCCTTTATAGTATGCCATAATTATTACGAAGAGACCGTAGCTGTCGGGGTAGCCTCATGTGCACCATTGCGGCAGGCATCAAGCCATGCCGTCGTCAGTTGCAGGCGGAATGATGTCCTTGCTGGCGCGTTTATCCGTCCAGTGTTCCACCCCGTAGCGGTGGCCATCGGTGGCTGGCAGCGTATTGGGGAAAATAGCCGTAGCCTGTTCCATGAGCGGGGCGATGTCCTTATAGCGTGCGCTGAAATGGGTGAGTAGGAGCTGACGGACGCCTGCCATGCTGGCCAGGGTGGCCGCCTGAGCTGCTGTGCAGTGTTGTTTTTCGATGGCCACCTGCTCGTAATCGTTGGCAAAGGTGCTCTCCATGCAGAGGAGATTGACGCCGTGCACGACATCAGCCAAGGAGTCGAAGAAACCGGTATCGGTACAGTAGGCATATCGGCGTGGCGGACGGCTACCATGAGGCACCTCCTCGATGAGGAATCCAAACGTGCTGACAGAATGACGTAGGGCAAAGGCTGAGATGGTGCACCTGCGACACTGATAGACCTGCTGCGGAGCCGTCGCGCAAAGACTGGACGAGAGTTCGACAAAGGAGATAGGGAAATCGAAATGCTGGCCCGAGAAACGGTTGATAGTCTCCACAGCCTCGCGAATGCCCTCAGGGCCTATGACCACGATTTCGTGATCACGCCCGCACATGTGCATGGTCGAGAGCAGTCCGGGGAGACCGAAAAAGTGGTCGCCGTGCAGGTGGGTGATGCAGACAACGGAGACAGACTGAAGACGCTGATGGTAGGCCCGGAGCTGGTTTTGGGTTCCCTCACCGCAGTCGAGCAGGATACGAAAGCCATGGACATTGACCAATTGCGAGCTGCAATGGCGTGATAGCGTAGGAATGGCCGCCCCAGAACCGAGGACGGTCACATAGAAATCGGTAGATTGCATGGTAATCAATAGTCGACGTAGATAAGGTCGCCGGTGTGAGCGTCAAAGAGGGCCTTGAGTTTACCCTCGGGGAGTTCCATGGTGGGACCAAACTGAGCAATGGGGAGCTGTTTCTGGAAGCGGAAGCGAGAGCAAAACACCTCCACGGAGGCCTGTTCGGAAGAACGGTATTTGAAAGTGTTGCGCTCGTTCATATTGCTATTCTGGAAAGCCCCTACACGGAATTTGACAAAACGAGCCGCGTTGCGCATCTTGTTGTCGCACTGGATGCGGCAATAGACCGGCATGGCACGCCGATTGGTCGAGTCGACGATGCCTTTCTCTGGCGTGAAATGGAAGAGCACCACAGTCTGGCTGTCTATAAGCGTTTTCTCATCTTTGGGATCGACAACGAAGCGGACAGTTTCGGTAGTGTAATGTCCGAGGAACTGCTCTTGCAGCTGACGTTCCTGATGGTCGATAAGCGAAAGGAGCACCTTGAGGCCTTCAGGGGTATAGGAAGTCTCGCTCTCGCCGTTGAGGAGTTGCTGACGTCGTTCCTGCAACTGCCCAATACGCTCGGCAGCAGCAAGGGCCTGCTGACGAAGGCTACGAGAGTCTTTCTTAGAGGCCACCATGGTAGGATTGCCGGGGCGGTCGTGGCGCGAATAGAAAGTGTCGGTACGGTCATAGAGGTTGTACTGGCCAGCAAGCGAATAGTCGCGCTCTTCGTCGGCGCTCATAGTAGAAGCCTTATTGGCGTCGCCAAGGTCGGCAGTGGCGATGCCCACAGAACGCAACAGGTTGCGGCTGTCTACCTGCACAGCCATGCGACGCGGGTTGACATAGTAGAAAAAGTTGGGGTCTGCCACGACACGCGTGGAGAGTTCCACACGGCGAATATCGTAGCCTCCCAAAGACTTGTCGACAGCAAGCATCTCATGGGCGAACTTGACAAAGGGGGCACCCGTAGTGTCGTAGTGGCCAAAGGTAACATCGACGCAGATTTCGGTACGAGGCAAGGCATAGAGCAACCCTCCGGGAGCCATCATTCTGGGATGGCTGCGCACGGGGCGCACCTCATAACTACATGACACCGTAGCCAATGCAACGAGGATGAGCAGGGAAAGGGATCTGAGTTTCATATTTCAAGAAAGTGTAAAGAGAAACAATGGTAATAAATTATCGGGATGGTAAAAGATGAGATTGGGCAGGCATGATGAAATGTGTTGATAGCCGAGGATTTATGAAGACCTATTTTTTTCTTATCAGCCAGAGGCCCACAAAGGTAAGCAAGCCGTTGAGGAGCAGGATTTCGAAGCCGAAGTGATAGCCGCCGAACCAGACGGGCGCGTTCAGTTTCAACACATAGCATATCACAGGGCTTAGCACTGCCACCAATGGCACCCAGCGGTCGCGCACCTGCATGCGGGTAAACATGCCGAAGGAGAACATGCCCAACAAAGGGCCATAGGTGAAGCCAGCCACGTCGAAGAGCGTGTCGATGAGCGACTGCGTGTGGAAAGGGCGGAAGGCGACAATGACCAAGAGGAAAAGGAACGCGAAACCCGCATGAACCCAGCGGCGCAGACGCAGCTGTCGGGCCTCGCTGATGCCACGTCGCTCGAATCCAAGAAAATCGTAGCACAAGGTCGTGGTGAGCGCGGTGAGGGTGCCGTCGGCACTGGAATAGCCGGCGGCCACCATGCCGAGGATGAAGACCACAGCCGTCAGCGAACTGAAAGAGAAGGCTATCGAGGGGAAAATCTTGTCGCTCACCACCTGACCGGCCTCATTGACGGGAAGAGGGAAACCCGTGGACTGAGCGTAGAGCAGCAGGGCGGCGCCAAGGCTGAGAAAGAGGATATTGACCACCACGAAGAGCAGGCTGGAGGTTAGCACATTTTTCTGAGCATCACGCAGCGACTTGCAGGTGAGGTTTTTTTGCATCATATCCTGGTCGAGCCCCGTCATGGTAATCGTAATGAAGGCACCACTGACTATCTGTTTCCAATAGTACTTGCCATGGGTAATATCGGTGTCGAAAACCTTCGTATATCCGGCATCGGAGGCCTGCTGCATGAGGCCGAGCCACGAGATGTCGAGTCGACGAAGGATAGCTACTACCGTGATGATGGCGGCAAGGAGGAGGAACGTGGTCTGCAGCGTATCGGTCCATACCACCGTCTTGAGTCCGCCTCTGAAAGTGTAGAGCAAGATGATGGCCACAAAAACCACGGCCGGCACCCAGAAGGGGATGCCCCACTCGCGAAAGACAAACTCATAGAGCACGAAGACGACCAAATAGAGTCGCAGAGCCGAGCCCATGAGTCGCGAGATGATAAAGAAAATGGCACCCGTCTTCTCCGAGCGGGAGCCAAAACGCTGTTCGAGGTAGGAATAGATCGAAGTAACGTTGAGCCTGTAGTAGAGCGGAAGAAGCACCCAGGCAATCACCGCATAGCCCACCACGTAGCCGAAGACGAGAGGAAGATAGGTGAACTGACCTGAATACACACCGCCAGGCACCGACATGAAAGTAACGCCAGAGAGAGACGCCCCTATCATGCCATAGGCAATGACAAACCATGGAGAGCGGCGTCCAGCCCTGAAAAAAGCATCGTTGCCTGCCCGCCTCGAAGTGAGCCACATCACCACAAAAAGCAACAAGGTGTAAATCAAAAAACAGATGAGGATAGTGCTCGCCATGGAAGAGAGGATTAGCCGATGCAAAATTAATAAAAATAAGGAGATTGACCTTTTTTTTGTTAAAAGCCGCAAAAAAAATGTAATTTTGAATTTTCTATAGTCAGCGTGCCCCAAGCACCAAATATCGAACTAAAAATCATATATATAACAATTTATGAGCAAGAAACTTGTGGCTATGGCAGCTGTGGCGCTGCTCTTTTCCACCCTCGGAATGGCACAGAAAGCCGCTCCCGAGGTGAAGCTGGATGGGTTCAGAGGGTCGGTACAGACCGTAACATCGGTAATGTACGAGGCCGTGGACAACGGCGGACAGACACTGAATCGAGGCGACATACTGGAACGCATCGAGACCGTCTACCTCAAAAATGGGCTACGCAAGAGTATGACCTATCTCTCGCCCGAGGAGGACGTACTCTTCCGTTCGCGCTACAAGCATGACGGATTCGGCGTCACGACGCTCGAACACGTGGTGGACAACCACGACGAGATAGTAGGCCGCACCTACTACGTCTATGACCCCAACTTCTTCCTCACAGAGATTTATACCGAAGATGCCGAGCGGCAGATAGAGAGCCGTACACTGGTGAAATACGACAGCCGCGAGCGCGTAGCGCAGCGAAGCTACACCGACGCCAACGGCAATATCTTCCGCCGCGAAGTGTACACCTACACCCCCGAGGGCACCATCCTGAAGACCGTGGTTTTTGACCGCAGCGGCAATAAAGCCAAAGAGATACGCTACGAATACGACCAAAACGGGCAACCCGTAACACAGACCGTCTACGACTACAGCGAGCCAGAGCCCGAGATTTTCATCACGCTCTTCCGCTATAAATATGACAGCCACCGCAACTGGATACAGAAAACGGAATACCAGATGACCGACGACAACCAGCCCGTGGCACAGACCATAATAGAACGCACCATCAAATACTTTTAACAGCACATGGCGCACAAGGCCGGATTCGTCAACATCATAGGCAACCCCAACGTGGGCAAGTCTACCCTCATGAACGCTCTCGTAGGAGAGCGTCTTTCTATCATCACCTCTAAGGCACAAACCACACGCCATCGCATCATGGGTATCGTCAATGGCGAAGACTTCCAGATTGTCTACACCGACACCCCTGGCATCGTCAATCCCCACTACAAGTTGCACGAGAGCATGATGGGCTTTGTGAGCAGCGCGCTTCAGGATGCCGACCTCTTCCTGCTCGTCACCGAGATTGGCGAAACATTCAAAAACCAGGAGGTGTTGCAAAAGATTATCCGTAGCAACACACCCATCATACTCGTCATCAACAAAATAGACCTTTCTGACCAACAGACCGTCAACGACCGCATAGCCTACTGGCACAACCAGATACCGCGTGCCGTCATCATCCCCACGTCAGCCACCAACCGCTTCAATATCGACGCCATTTTCGACCACATCATGGAAGCCCTTCCCGAAAACCCGCCCTATTTTCCTAAGGACGAGCTGACGGACCGCTCGATGCGTTTCTTTGTAAGTGAAATAATCCGGGAGAAACTACTTCTATACTATCAGAAAGAGATTCCCTACTCGTGCGAGGTGGCCGTAGAGAGTTATGAAGAACAAGACGGTATCGACCGCATATCGGCAGTCATCTTTGCCGAGCGAGAGTCGCAAAAAGCCATCCTCATAGGCCATCAAGGCAAGAGCATCAAAAAAGTGGGCATCGAGGCACGCAAAGACATTGAGGAATTCACGGGCAAACGCTGCTTCCTCAACCTATACATCAAGGTGATGAAGGACTGGCGAAACAGCGAACGGGCCCTCCGCCAGTTCGGCTACGAGACAGACTAATCCAACCGCCGCTGTGCCTGAGCCCTGAAAACAGATGCTATGACACAAGGCGACGAAGGGTCCTCTCGCCCCCCGAGACATTCAACCATCCCACACTGCCCACCACGACATTACCCTCAAAGCCACTCACACGTAAAAAGAATAGAACACAAAACAAACAATACAATATGAATATGAAACGCTTATCCATTATCATGCTGTGTGCCTTGCTGACACTGCCAGGCATGATGCGTGCCGATGAGGGCATGTGGCTCCTCTCGCTTATAGGCAAGAACTATGCCGACATGCAGAAGCACGGCTTCAAACTCTCGCCCGAAGACATCTACAGCGTCAACCAGAGCTGTATCAAAGATGCCATCGTAGGGCTGGGCAACCACGGACGTCCGTTTGCACATTTCTGCACCGGAGAGATTATCAGCGACCAAGGCCTCGTAACCACCAACCACCATTGCGGCTATGGCAAGCTGCAAGAGCACTCCACCGTAGAGCACGACTACCTGCGCGATGGCTTCTGGGCCTACAGCAAGAACGAGGAGCTGCCCAATCCTGGGCTGACGGCCTCCATCCTCGTGCGTATGGAAGACGTCACAGACCGTGTGCGCCAACGTCTCTCTGACGACATGAGCGAGTCCGACCGCAATGCAGCCATACGCGAAATCAGCGACAAGATAGCCGAAGAGGCCACCAAAGGGACCTACTACGAGGCTGCCGTGCGTCCCATGTTCCATGGCAACCAGTTCTTCCTTTTCGTCCATGTCATCTACAAAGACGTACGCCTTGTGGGTGCGCCGCCGTCGAGCATGGGCAACTTCGGAGGCGATGCCGACAACTGGTCGTGGCCGCGTCACACATGCGACTTTTCCATGTTCCGCATCTATGCCGCCCCCGACGGCACTCCTGCCGAATACAGTGCCAGCAATGTGCCTCTCAAGCCCAAGCACCACCTGCCCATCAGCATCCGAGAGCTCAAAGACGGCGATTTTGCCATGGTGCTC
>JAFUVR010000011.1 GCA_017477485.1 Bacteroidales bacterium
ACAAAGCCTATCACGCCCTTGCCGACGACATCACCCGGTGCTTCAAAAGAAGTCCGCAACAACAGTCGCCCCTTGTGGTGCCATGGATGGCTACCGCCGAATGGGAGGCTCTCAAGAAAGCTCTCGTAGCAGACCAAGCCCTTATCAATGAGGCAGGACGTCTCACCGGCGTTGAGCCTCGCATGATCGCCGCCTGCTTGGTGGGCGAACAAATCAGGCTTTTCAACACCAAGCGCGAAATGGTGAAGAAATACCTTGGCCCGATGAAGGTGCTCTCCGTCCAGTCGCAGTTCTCCTACGGCGTCAACGGCATCAAGGAGCCTACGGCCCGAAAGGTTGAAAACCATCTCAAAGACCCCACCTCTGAGTTCTATATGGGGCGCGACTACGAGCACCTACTCGATTTTGAGACCGACGACCACGAGATGGAACGCTACAACCGCCTTGTGGACTATCGCAACCATCTGTATTCCTACATCTACACCGGATGTATACTTCACCAGACCATGCTACAATGGCGTCGCGCAGGCTACGACATTGCCGGCCGTCCCGACATTCTCTTCACACTTTTCAACGTGGGCTTCGAGGCCTCGCAACCCAAAGCTGACCCCGTTTGTGGCGGCAGCCGCATCAAGGTGGGAAGCAATACGTATACCTTTGGCGCTATCGGCTTCGACTTCTACTACAGCGGCGAACTGGCCGACGCCTTTCCTTTCTGGCCGACGCGCTTCATCGACCAGCGACAAGAGGAGATTACACTTGAACAAGTCGATGCATTGCAGGATGGGGTGAGTGACTGCCGTCGTCCTGAGAAAGGCGTCGAGTATCGAACCAACGACTCCAGCTCTATCAACATGGGCACCACAGCCACAGAACTATCCCCGCTACTACCCCTTACCAATCCACCCGCTTCGACCGCCGAACCCACATCCTCTACCAGCACACCCACACAAGGGAAAGCCACACAAGGCCATCCCTCCGACCATCCGCCGCTCATACCTATCGACTCCGGCAGCACGAATCACTGACCCATACCAAATAAGACGAAGACGAGACATCACATCGTCCGGCAATACATCGTTTTTTTTGACAACAAAAACCAACCCGTATGAAAGATAAGAGTTTCGGCAATGGCTATGACCTTTCGCTCTCCGTTGCCTTCTTTAAGAAATGGAAGACCCTCCTGATTGTGGTATTCCTTGTAGCACTGGCCGTTTCCGTAGGCATCTCATTCCTCGTTACGCCGCGCTATATGTCCACCGCTGTCATCTTTCCGACCAATTCCAACCGAATCTCGAAGGCTATCATGGACTATCACTATAGTCTCGACTTCATGGACTACGGTATCGAACGTGATTGCGAATATGCCATACAGATACTCTCCTCTCAAACCATGCAGCGTGCCGTGGCCGAGCATTTCAATCTTATAGAGCACTACGGAATTGCCGCCGACGACCCGCATAAGTTTTTCAAGCTTGACGAGATGTATGCCAGTTACATCAATGTGCGTCGCACCGACTACCTCGGTGTCAAAATCACCGTACAGGACGTCGATCCCGTGTGGGCTGCCGACATAGCCAACTATATGGCCGACTACTACGACACCTTGTGCCACGAGCTGCACCACAGCCGCGCCGTGGATGCCTATGCCATTATGGACGAGGTGTGCCGCAACGTAGAACAAGACCTCCACGCCATCGAGGATACACTCCGTGCACATCCCCAATATGCCGTCAGCAGCCAGCAGCTGATTGCCGACAAGAGCAAAGAACTGGCCACACTGCAGACGCGTGCCACACAACGCAAGGTGGACATGAATAACGAGGTGAGCTATAAGTTCTGGCTCGACCATGCCACTCCCGCCGACAAAAAATGCTATCCCAAACGCATCATCATAGCACTCCTTGGCTCCTTTGGCACGCTGGCCATGTGCATCCTCGTGCTGCTTTTGGTGGACTACCGCCGCAAAACAGTCCAGCCCACCGACGCACAATAGGCACCGTATTCTACCAGTCCAAAGCCGATGAGCCCCTCTTCCCATAACGAGACGCCATCGTGGATGCGTCGCCACGGAACAATGCTGCTGACAATAGTGTTGTCACTATTGTTCTTGGTGGCCAATAGTCTGTGTCTGGTGCATGACAACTACTATATATCTTATCTTCCGTTGGCGATACTCGCCATGCTTTTTTTTGTTGTGCGCATTGAATACATGTTCCTTGCCACAGCATTGCTCACCCCCTTTGCAATCAATGTAGCCGTGTTCCCGGAGATGGAGCTCTCGATGCCGGTGGAGCCCATGATGATTGTCTTCACAGTGCTCTTCCTCTTCCGCATCCTCCTCACGCGTAGCTATGACCGCCAGCTGCTGCGCCATCCGGTGATGATTGCCGTCATTGCCCAGCTGACATGGATGGGCATCACCTCATGCACCTCCGAGATGCCGCTTGTGTCGTTCAAATACACTACGGCCAGGCTATGGTTTGTCATCCCCTTCTTCTTTGCCGCAGCACATCTTTTCCGCAATCCTTCACGCATAGGCCATTTCTTCTGGTGCTATGCCATAGGGCTGGTGACCGTCATACTGATAGCCACCATCAAGACGCTATCCAACTTCAGCGACTTGCAGACCATGCACCACGTCATGTCGCCCTTCTACAACGACCATACGGCCTATGGCTGTGCCATAGCCATCATGCTCCCTGTGGCGGTCTATATGCTCATCGCCACGCGCAGCAACAGGCTGCTTCGCCTCATGTCCGTGGCTGCCGTGGCACTCCTGATTGTAGGGCTATTCTTCTCCTACTGTAGAGCAGCATGGGTGAGCGTGGCAGCCGCTATAGGCATGTATATACTCATCCGCATGGGGATGAAGCTGAAATGGATGGCCCTACTGGCCGCCATCGCCGTGGGACTCTTCTTCACCTATCAGGGAGACATACTCTATCGCATGGGGAAGAACCACCAAGACTCATCCTACGACATCGCCGACCAAGTCAAATCCATCTCCAACATAGCCACCGATGCCAGCAATCTCGAGCGCCTCAACCGTTGGGCTTCGGCCTTCAGGCTGTGGAGCGAACATCCCGTCATGGGGTCAGGGCCAGGCACCTACCAGTTCCTCTACGCCAGCTATCAGCGCAGCTATCAGCTCAGCACCATCAGCACCAACGCCGGCAACCTGGGCAACGCCCACAGCGAGTACATAGGCCCACTGACCGAGCAAGGTGTCGTAGGGGCTTTCCTCGTAATGACGGTCTTTGTGCTCACTTTTGCCACCGGAGTGCGCATCTATCGCACTGCCAACGAACGGCATACCGCAGCCATGGCTCTTGCCATCACACTCAGCCTGCTCACCTACTACGTCCACGGGTTCTTCAACAACTTCCTCGACACCGACAAACTCTCCGTGCCCTTCTGGGGCTTTACGGCCGCCATAGTTGCCCTCGATGTCTATAGCACTAAGAAGCCGACGGCCGATGTCAAAGGCCCCACACAATCGCCGCAGCCATGACCGATGTGCTCACCCCTCAGCAGCGTCGTCGTTGCATGCAAGCCAACCGAGGCCGTAACACCAAGATAGAACAACTCATAGCCCACGAGCTCTACATACGCAATATACGCTATCGACGCAACGACCGCACCGTCTTTGGCAGGCCTGACTTCTGCTTCAAGGGATTGAAGATAGCCGTTTTCTGTGACGGAGTCTTTTGGCACGGACGCGACTACGAACTGCGAAAAGAAAGCCTACACCTCAAGCCCTACTGGGCTGCCAAAATAGAGCGCAATATAGCCCGCGACCATCTTGTAAACACACGCCTTGCCGAAGAAGGATGGCAGGTGCTCCGTCTGTGGGAAGACGAGATAAGGCAATCGCCATCCCAATGTGCAGACCGCATTGAACATCTTATAGCACAACAGACCACTGCTCGACTGCGTCGCATCTACCAGCACGACACACAGTACGACACACTCCTCTTCGCCGCTGAAGAGGACGCTCCCTATGGCGACAACTAACCTTGCCACGAAAGACTTTTTTGTTGTTTTTTCATGGAATATAATTACATTTTTAACGTTTTTATAAGGGTAGAATAAGATAGCAATTAATGTAACTCTGAATAAAAAGGATGTACTAAATCAACCAGAGCCACTGACCCTGTTGCTGCCGACCAAAACACCTTCTCATACGCCTCAGCGGTCAAACTAATCTTGATTTAACAACAGCTCCCCGAAAGAAGAAAACTAAGACCTCATGCTACGCGATCAGTTTCCCATACTCAATACCACCGTCTACGGGCACCCGCTGGTATATCTCGACAACGCCGCCACCACACAGAAGCCGCAAGTCGTTATCGATGCCATCAACCACTATTATACCACTCTCAACAGCAATATACACCGAGGAGTACATCACCTTGCCGCCGAAGCTACAGAGCTCCACGAAGAGACACGCCGCAAGGTGCAAGAGCTCATCCATGCACGCCATAATCATGAGATAGTCTTCACGCGTGGCACCACGGAGGCCATCAATCTGGTGGCTTCCTCTTTTGGTCGACAATTCATCAAGGAAGGCGACGAGGTGATTGTCAGTGGCATGGAGCACCATTCCAACATTGTGCCATGGCAACTTGCAGGTGCACGTCTGCGGCCCATTCCCTTCAACGACGAGGGGGTGCTTGACCTCGAAGCCTTCGCTGCTCTTTTCAACGAGCGCACACGCCTTGTAGCTGTGGCCCACGTGTCTAATAGCCTCGGCACCATCAATCCCGTCGAACAACTGACGAAGATAGCACACAGCCACAACGTGCCCATCCTCATAGATGGGGCACAGGGGATTGCCCACCTGACGGTCGACGTGCAAAAGATAGGATGCGACTTCTATTGTTTCTCCGGTCACAAGATGTACGCCCCAATGGGTATCGGAGTAATGTATGGCCGCGAGGAGATTCTTGATGTGCTTCCTCCCTATCAGGGCGGAGGCGAGATGATCAAAGACGTAACCTTTGAGCGCACCACCTACAACGAACTTCCTTTCCGTTTCGAGGCTGGCACGCCCTCGGTAGGCGACACCCTCGGGCTTGCAGCAGCCATCGACTTCATGTCAGCGGCGGGCATCGAAAAGATAGCCTCGCATGAAGAAGAGTTGTTGAATTACGCCACACAGAGGCTGTCCGAGATAGACCAACTGCGCATCTTCGGGACAGCCCCTCACAAGGCCGGCGTGATTTCCTTTCTCATCGGCAACGCACACCCCTACGACGTGGGCACGCTCCTCGACAAGCTTGGCATAGCCGTACGCACCGGACATCACTGCGCACAGCCTGTCATGGACCGCTACGGTATTCCGGGCACCGTGCGAGTATCTTTTGCTCTCTACAATACACTTCAAGAAGTCGACACCCTCGTCAATGCCCTACATCGCATAGCCCCAATGTTGCAATAATTTTTTTCTTGTAAACACCAGCCTATTGACATTTGCCTCCTACGGAGGCAGTCTTGTTGCAAAAAAATTCATTTAATCTCAATCTATTGACATTTGCCTCCTACGGAGGCTGTCTTGTTACAAAAAAATCATTTAATCACCAGCGATTGTCATTTGCATCCTTCGGAGGCAGTCTTGTTGCAAAAAAAATTCATTTAATCACCAGCGATTGTCATTTGCATCCTTCGGAGGCCGACTTGTTGCAAAAAAAATCATTTAATCTCCATCTATTGTCATTTGCCTCCTACGGAGGCAGTCTTGTTGCAAAAAAAAACTTTAATCTCCATCTATTGACATTTGCCTCCTACGGAGGCAGTCTTGTTGCAAAAAAAACATTTAATCTCCATCTATTGATATTTGCCTCCTTCGGAGGCGGTCTTGTTAAGATAACGCTATTTTCATGTAAGCACCATCCTCTATCCTATCATGCTCACATCAATACATATTGAAAACTACGCACTCATCCAGCAAACCGATATTCTTTTCGACAACGGTTTTGTAGTCATTACCGGCGAGACGGGAGCAGGCAAATCTATCATTCTCGGCGCACTCGGCCTACTGCTCGGTCAACGTGCCGACTTGCAGGCCCTTGGCGACAAAGAACGCAAATGCGTCGTAGAGGCCCAATTCGATATCAGCGGTTTGGGGCTACAGCCTTTGTTCGAACAACTCGAGCTGGACTATGACGACCAACTGCTTCTACGCCGCGAGCTGATGCCCTCGGGCAAGTCTCGTGCCTTCGTCAACGACAGCCCTGTGCAATTGCCACTGCTGAAAAACCTGGGCGAGCACATCATTGATATCCACTCCCAGCACCAGACCATCACCCTCACGGGCAGTCTCTTCCAGACTCAACTGCTCGACAATCTGGGCAACAACGCCTCCACATTGTCTCTCTACAAGACCGCCCATGCCGAATATACACGGCTGAAACGACTCCTCGAACAACTCACCGACCAAGAAGCACGGAACCGCAAGGAGCAGGACTACATGCAATTCCTCTTTGACGAGCTCTCGGAAGCACGCCTTCAGGCTGACGAACAGAGCGACCTTGAGGAAGAGGCCAGCCTGCTCAACAACACCGAAAGCATCAAAGAGGCGTTTGGCACCATTGCAGCCCTTTGCGACAACGAAGAGGATGGCGCCATAGCCCGTCTGATTGCGGCAAGGAACCAGCTCAGCCATATTGCCGGCTACCACAAAGAACTGCCACAACTCGAACAGCGCCTCGACTCCTCGATTATCGAACTACGCGACTTGCTGAGCGAACTGGAAAACATCGACCAACGCCTCAACTACTCACCCGAACGACAGCAGGAGGTCAACAGCCGACTTGATCTGATTTATCGTCTCCAGAAGAAGCATGCTGTGGCTTCTGTCGAAGAGCTTCTTTCGATACAACAAAACCTTGCCGAACAGCTACATTCTATGGGCAGCATCGGAGACCAGATCAGCCAGACCATGGAGGCTGTCGACCATGCTTACAAGCAGATGCAGCAATTCGCAGAACAGCTGACAGCATCACGCTCCCGAGCCGCTCGACAGCTCGAAGAGCAGGTGGTCCCCACGTTGGCATTGCTGGGCATGAAAGAGAGCCGTCTGCAGGTGTCCATCACCCCTTCTGGCGAATACGGTCCCATGGGACACGACAACATCGTCTTCCTCTTCAACGCCAACCGTGGCGGCGAACTGCGCGAACTGGCCAAAGTGGCATCCGGCGGCGAACTCTCTCGTCTCATGCTGGCCATCAAGAGCATCAACTGCAACAGTCAGCACCACCCCACCCCGACCATCATATTTGACGAGATAGACACCGGCGTGTCGGGCGACATATCGATTGCCGTGGGCGACATGATGAAACGCATGACAGAGACCACACAAGTCATAGCCATCACCCATCTTCCCCAGATTGCTGCCAAGGCCAGTCAGCATTTCAAAGTGTCCAAGCATGTGGATGGTCACTCCGACCGCACTGTCTCGCAGATGCGACAACTCTCGCCTGACGAACGTACCACCGAGATTGCCATCATGCTTTCTTCCAATCCTCCTACGCTGGCAGCACTTCAGACCGCCCGAGAGCTGATGGAAACAAGAGGCTGAAAAAAAGTCTCGTGCAGAGTTCGGTCCTACCTGCCCGAAAAAGGAGGACGCCGCTACCACTCCGCCATTCCCATTACATCATGAAATACGTAACCACCCTTTTCCGACTACTGCTACTAACGTTGCTGACAGGCCATCTGATGGCACAGGAGTATCCGCAACACTATTTCCGTTCGCCCCTCGACATCAATCTGTCGCTTTCCGCCACCTTTGGCGAGGTGCGTGCCAACCACTACCACAGCGGACTCGACATACGTACCAACGCTGAGACAGGGTATCCGGTCTATGCCGTAGCCGAAGGATATGTGTCGCGCATCAAGGTCTCTGCATGGGGCGGAGGCAAGATTCTCTATATAGACCATCCCAACGGCTACCGCTCAGTCTATATGCACCTTGATGCATTCTCGGGCAAGATAGCCCAGTGGGTGAACGACTATCAGTACAGCCACCATCGTTTCGATTTCGATACCAATATAGCTCCTGGTTTGCTCAGCGTCAGCAAAGGCGAAGAAATAGCCCGCAGTGGCAACAGCGGATCTTCCGGCGGTCCACATTTGCATTTCGAACTGCGTCATTCCCACAATGACCAAACTATCAACGCACAACTTTTTGGCATCTTCATAGACGACCAAACACCGCCTACCATCAAAGGCATCCGCATCTATCCTGCCG
Source organism: Bacteroidales bacterium (assembly GCA_017477485.1). Taxonomy (GTDB): domain Bacteria; phylum Bacteroidota; class Bacteroidia; order Bacteroidales; family P3; genus Colimorpha. The sequence continues at coordinate 8,255 of JAFUVR010000011.1, forward strand.
ACAGCCGCACACTCGTCAATGGCAAAAGAGAGGCTCTCGAAATCATGATTCCCGCCCAGCGGAAAACCAAGAAACGCAAGGCACGACGCGCCATGACGCTCTCTCCCACTATTGCCGGACCCTTCTACATCGGCATCTACACCACTGACCAAAGTGAATCCTACCATGGCAACAATGGCGTCTATCGCATCGAATTACGCATCGACGACAAACTGGTTTATCATTTTGAATCAGAAACGTTCCGTTTCGAGGACTCTCGCTCCGTGAACGCCATTATGGATTATCCCTACTATTGCCTCACGCGCCGACCCTACATACTCACTCGTACCCTTCCCTTTGCACCCATCACCTCATCCCATCCCCACCAAGACAACGGTATCTTCAGCCTCGCAGCCGGGGACCACACATTGCGCTACGATGTCTATGACATCAACGGCAACCACACCAGCAAGACCTTCTCCGTCAAATGCACAGGCAAACAACAGAAGATTGCGCCACAGCCACAACGTCGGCCACAACGCCAGATACTCAAAACACGCCGTTGCCAGATCGACGTCCCTGCCGAAGTCTTATACACCGCCGATAGCCTACAGATCAATGCCTCTGGGAACGACATAATCATTGCACCTGCCAATAGTGACGACGTGCGCTATGCCATACCTCCCCACGTAGCCTACACACTGCGACTAACCTCCACCATGGCGTCAGCATTACCCCGCTGCGAGCCCCGACAGATAGTCATCGCTCGTCGCAATGGCAAAAAGCTTGTTCCTCTTGCCACCACCCACACCGACAAGTGGTTCGAAGCCCAACCCAGAGACTATGGCACCTTCACCCTCGCCATCGACACCACAGCACCAACCATCCTGCCCCCAAAGAAACTGGCTGCCGTACACGAACGTACACTGGTATTTCGCATTCGGGACGACTTCAGCGGACTCCAGACCTATAACTGCTATCTCAACGGACGATGGATTCTTGCCGAGTATGACGGCAAAACTGCCTCGCTGCTAATCAGCCTGCCCAGGGAGGATGCACCATACGATAGACCCCGCCTCTCCAAGCAAGGAGAGAATATCCTTAAAGTCATCGTGGCCGACGCCTGTGGCAATACCACCGAAAGAGATTTCGTTCTTCAATAAAGGCTCATCACCCATGCGCATCTATCTGATAGGCTACATGTACTGCGGAAAGACCACTGTAGGCCAACAATTGGCCAAACGACTGAACCGCCATTTCATCGACCTGGACCAGGCTATCGAAGCGCGCTATCACACCACCATCTCCATCTTCTTTCAGAAATATGGCGAGTCGCTATTTCGGAAAGTAGAGCAACAGATGCTCCACGACACCGAGCATCTCGACGACGTCGTGATAAGCACCGGAGGGGGTACTCCCTGCTTTGAAGATAACATGCAATGGATCAACGACCATGGGAGCTCGTTCTATCTGAAACTATCCGAACAGACTACCTGCCAACGTATGACAATCTCACGGAAGCGCCGCCCCACCGTGATGTCGCTACCTCCCTACCAGCGCGAGGAATTCATCCATAGCCAACTCACACAACGCCTGCCCACCTATCAGCAAGCCCATCACATCATCGAGGCCGATGGTCTTACCACAGACGAGATTGTTGACATCATCTGCGAGATAGTACAAGGGCGATAAAAAAGACGCACTGCACAAGGTGTAGCCTAAGGAGGCAGATGCAATATCGAAACAACTACTCTACAAGCCTTATATCTAATCAATTGCATCGCGGCTAAAGTATAATCACAAAGACAAGGCAACCTCCGTTATCAAAAAAAGATTATCTTTGCAGCCACGTTATGATGGTTCACCATAGGTGCCGTCATAGAGTAATCGGCTATGATTAAAAGTATTTATATCCACCGACAGTCATTCCGCTTCCGTCGATTTTGTCGTGCAGCGTATGCCGCCTTCTGCTCCATGCACCGAGAGGTTACCATAGGGCACGTGGCCACATACATTGCAGACCGCCAGCTACACAAATCAGCCCGCACCGTGGCCCTGTGCCTGCCTCTTCTGCTCGCTGATACAGCCATGGCACAATCTGACGAAGAATGGGAAGGACTCACGTTGCCCGTGATTACCATCACTGCCGGCAACGACAGCAACAACGCCTCAGAAGGGGCGTGTGCCACGCTAACCCATCAAGACATCCAGCACCTGACAGCAACCACTGTTGGCGAACTCCTCGAAGCACTGCCCAATATCGATGTGCGTTCTCGAGGGGTGAACGACATGCAGGGCGACATCACACTCCGTGGTGGCACCTTCGACCAAGTGGTGGTGCTTCTCAACGGCATCAACATTGCCGACCCGCAGACCGGCCATCACAATCTCGACCTTCCCATCGACCTTTCGATGGTGGAACGCATCGAGTTGCTTTCGGCCTCGGCGTTGGTACGCTACGGAGTGTCTTCGTTTTGTGGCGGCATTAATATCGTCACAGGTCAGCATCGCCGCAACCGTCTGGGCGGCTCGTTGTCCGGCGGAAGTTATGGCACTGCCGATTTTGTCGTTGGGGCCGATCGCATGGCGGGGCCGTGGCAACTTGCGGCCTCAGCAGCATACCACCGAAGCGATGGCTACCGCCCCAACACCGACTACCGCAACGGCAATGCCTTTGTACAGGCACAGCGAAAAGATAGCAATGGTGCGTGGCAGATGCAAATAGGCGGGCAGTTCAAAGATTTCGGAAGCCAGTCGTTCTACAGCTTCAAATATCCCGACCAGTATGAGGCCACACGAACCCTCATTGCCGCCATACAGCGCCGACAACGGATTGGGGCCTGGCAGGGCGACATGGCCGCCTACGGACGCATCCATAAAGACCGTTTCGAGCTGTTCAGACATGGCCTTTCGACACCACCCGCGTGGTACTCCGGACATAACTATCACCTATCTTCCGTGGCAGGATTGCGAGCACGTGTCTCCAACCAATGGGCACTCGGTCTTACCACCTTTGGTCTCGAATACCGCTGCGAGGACATTATAAGCAATGTTTTGGGCGATAGCCTTGAGCGACGCATCCCCGTAGCCTTCGAATCCGGCGACCACTTCTACACCCTTGGCAAGACGCGCCATCGCGGCAACGCCTTTGCGACCCACACGGCCACAGTAGACCAATGGCAGCTCACCGCGGCCTTTCTCCTACACGATAACAGCATGAGCCGTGCTGGTTACGGATATGCCTTATCGGCGCAATGGGAAGCCACGGACAGGACCACATTAGCAGCCTCCGTAGGGCGTTCCGACCGTCAACCCACCTTCACCGACCTCTATTACCACAGCGCCACCCAGATTGCCAACCCGCACCTGCTGACAGAAGTAAGCCATCTGGCCGAGTTCTCAGCACGCTACGCATGGCATGGCTGGACTGCTTCAGCCAACCTCTACCTGCGTCATGGGTCTAATATTATCGACTGGATACGACAGCCTGACGAGAGCGTGTGGCACAGCATGAACCACAGCCGTATCGACGCCATCGGAGGTGATGCACGCATAGGCTATAGGAACGACGGATGGGTACGCAACATCGAAATAGCCTATGCCTATTGCGACCTACGACAGCATGCCGACGAATATATCTCACAGTACGCACTCGACTATCTGCAACACAGCCTTACGGGCCATGTCTCGATTTCTCCGTGTCGGGGTTGGCTTCTGAAGGTTTCTGCCGACTACCATCACCGTATAGGGGCCTACACCCATCTTGATGGCACAAAGCACACCTATGGCAACATACTCCTTATCGATGCTGCTGTTGAATACAATATCCGACATCTCACCCTCTTCGTCGAAGCACGCAATTTACTCAACACTACCTATTACGACTACGGAGGCATTCCGCTTCCTGGGGCTAACTGTCGTGCGGGCTTACGCTACAATATGTGAATTGGACCATCAATAGAGGCTCCATTACATCCCGCACAATCATCAACCCTGAAAGCCGATTCCTCCTGAAAGGAGCTCTCGCTAAACGAAACAACACCTATGTTATACACAAAGGAAGCCTCCCATGAAGAGAGGCTTCCTTTTGTGATATGGTATTTAGTGAATCGCCACTATTAGCGACGACGGTCGTTACCACCACTACGGCGGCGGTCGCCACCTCGGTCGCCATCACGACGAGGCCCATGGTCGCCGTCACGACGAGGGGCACGGACTGGCTTTTCTTCCACATAGCCTTCGGGCTTGGGGAGCAAGGCACGACGGCTGAGTTTCAGTTTGCCCGACTTCTCGTCAATAGCGATAATCTTGACCTCAAACTCGTCGCCTTCATGGATAAGACCTTCCAGTGTTTCGGTGCGGCCCCACTGATATTCGCTGATGTGCATCAGGCCCTCTTTGCCGGGAAGGAATTCAAGGAAAGCACCAAACTCGACGATGCTGACCACCTTGGCATTGTAGACCTGGCCGACCTCGGGCACAGTGCAGATTTCTTTAATCCACTTGATGGCAGCTTCGATATCGGTCTTATTTTGCGAAGCGACATCGACGATACCCTGATCGCCAACCTCTTCGATGTTGATGATAGTATTGGTCTCGGCCTGAATCTTCTGGATGACCTCGCCACCCTTACCAATGACAGCGCCGATGAAATCCTTCGGAATCTGGATTTGCACAATGCGGGGTACGAAAGGCTTATAATCCTCACGCGGAGCGGGGATGGTAGACTCGATGTGGTCAAGGATGTGCAGACGTCCCTGACGAGCCTGTTCAAGAGCCTTGGCAAGCACATCGTAGCTCAGTCCGTCCACCTTGATATCCATCTGGCAAGCAGTAATACCGTCACGGGTACCAGTGACCTTAAAGTCCATGTCGCCGAGGTGGTCCTCATCGCCAAGAATATCGCTCAGGACAGCCCATTTATCGCCTTTGGAGATAAGACCCATGGCGATGCCAGCAACAGGCTTGCGAATCTTCACGCCGGCATCCATCAGCGCCAAACAGCCGGCACATACAGTGGCCATCGACGAAGAACCGTTGCTTTCGAGGATATCGCTAACGACACGAATCGTGTAGGGACATTCGGCCTCGGTGGGCAACACCTCTTTAAGTGCACGCCATGCGAGATGGCCATGGCCCACCTCACGACGGCTAAGGCCACGATTGCCTTTCACCTCGCCAGTAGCAAAAGCCGGGAAATTGTAATGCAACAGGAAACGACGCGTACCTTCGATGACAGCGCCATCAATAACCTGCTCGTCGAGTTTGGTGCCAAGGGTCACAGTGCTAAGCGACTGGGTCTCTCCACGTGTGAAGATAGCACTACCATGGGCCGAAGGCAGGTAGCTGACTTCGCTCCACAGCGGACGAATCTCGTCCAGCTGACGTCCGTCGAGACGGGTGCGCTCGTTGAGCACCATGTCGCGCATGGCCTCACGCTCAGTGTCGTGATAGTAGCGGTCAATCATGAATTTAATATCGTCGGTCAGCGTTTCTTCGGTATAGTTGGCCTCGATAAATTCCTTCTTGATATTCTCGAAACCTTCTTCACGCATATGCTTGTTAGCGATGCCTTGCTTGGAGAAGTCATAGCATTTCTGATAGACGCTGTCGTGAACGCGCTGACGCAATTCCTCGTCATTGATTTCGTGGCAGTATTCGCGTTTCTCCGTCTTGCCAGCCTCAACGGTCAGTTCAGCGATAGCACGACACTGGATGCGGATGGCCTCGTGGGCAGCCTTGAGGGCACCAAGCATGATTTCCTCGCTCACTTCCTTCATCTCGCCTTCCACCATCATGATGTTCTCTTCGGTGGCTGCTACGATAAGGTCGAGTTCGGCACGCTCAATATCCTGCATGGGGGTATTAATAACATATTTACCGTCAAGATAGGATACGCGCACTTCCGATACGGGACCGCCGAAGGGGATGTCGCTCACTGCGAGAGCAGAAGCAGCAGCAAGGGCTGCCAGCTGGTCGGGCATCGTGTTCTTGTCGCCAGAGATAAGCGTAATCTGCACCTGAACCTCGGCATGGAAATTGCTGGGGAAAAGAGGGCGCAAGGCACGGTCCACAAGACGGGCGATGAGAATCTCATGCTCCGAGGGGCGTGCTTCACGTTTGAAGAAACCACCAGGGAAGCGTCCCATGGCGGCATATTTCTCTTGATAGTCAACAGTGAGGGGCATGAAATCGACGTTCTCGCCGGCTTCCTTCTTGGCACACACGGTAGCCAAAAGCATCGTGTCGTTCATACGTACTACGGCAGAGCCGTCAGCCTGTTTGGCCAGTTTGCCAGTTTCGATTTCGATCATGCGGCCATCGCCCAGATCGAAGCGTTTGGTGATAATGTTCATTTCGTTTTCTTTTTTGTTTCTTTTATTTCAGCAGATAGTGCAACCGTATGCACCATCGAATAATAATTCCTTTCTCAACTGATAGTTAGCTGGTTATAGCTTTTTATAGCATCAGAGGGACCCTCGTATTAAAAAAAAGACACCCGGAAGACCGAGTGTCTCAACCATAACCAAATAAATATGAAAAACTATTTTCTCAAGTTGAGTTTCTTGATGACGGCACGATAACGTTCGATGTCGACCTTCTTCAGATAGTCAAGCATGCGACGACGTTTGCCAACCAAAGCCACGAGAGCACGCTCGCTGACCTGGTCTTTCTTGTTTTTCTTCATGAGCTCGGTGAGGTGCTGGATGCGATAGGTGAAGAGCGCAATCTGAGCCTCGGTAGAGCCGCTGTCCTGTGCATTTTTGCCATATTCAGCAAAAATCTCCTGTTTCTTTTCCTTTGTCAAATACATATTATTCTTTGAATATTGATGTGTTATGTTCTCTTTTTGAACAATTCTTGTTTCTCAAGAACGACGCAAAGATACGTCTTTTTCTTCTATCCACAATATTTTTTTCTTCTTTTCTCGATTTTTAACTGTTATTAAGAAAGTTTGCGACGTTTTTTATGGACGGACTATCGAGAGAAAACCGCACAGCTACCGTTTGATATATTTGCTTATCTGTATATCAAGTTTTTCCTTCTGCACGGGCGGAGAATCTAAATACCGTATGTTCGCCACCACGTCGGCAGTAAAATCGTTGATATCATGAAAAAAGAGGCAACGAATCAACCGAAACACAGAGACATCCGCACATCGTGCCACATGACAATTCACATCGACGGCAGTAGCACCCCGTGGTATAGCGATATCTGACGTGCTGATGCATACGAGGGGTTCGCTGCGCTGATAGATTTTCACTTGGCCCGAGATGACACGTAATGCGGCAGAGTCGTTGACCACATTGACACGGATGGTTACGTTCTGATGAAGAATACTATAAGAAGCAACCTTATAGGACGTCATATGGAGATGGTGCAACTGCGCATAACCCATAATTGGGGTGCACCACATTACCAACGGAAGCAGAACAATCAGAATGGAGGACAATTGGCGACAGCCAAACACACTCATTACATCATAGACGCTCTCTTTCGAGCCAACGAGAAAACTATTTAGTCGCATCCTTTCAGCCAGTTCTTAGCAAGCATAGAGCGTCTATGGAAAGAATATTATTCGTCATCCTCGTCATCGTCATCAGCATCGTCCGCCTCTTCGCCCGCAGGGGTTGTAGGGGTTTCAGTAGACACCTCCAACTGCTGCAAAGACAAGATGGCACGAAGAGAGAAGAAATAGAAGACGATAAAGGCTAACGTGATCATGGCATCGCCAAGATTGAAATACTGGACCCCCATGTAGACAGGCTGGACGGCGAGCATAAGAAGTTGAGAGGCACAATAGAGGTGGAACCCCAACTTGTTGAGGCGCCACATCAATATGGCACCGGCCAGTGAAACAGCGTTGAGAACAGCCATGCATCCAAACATGTTGCGGGGCATACTGAAAAGCAGTTCATAGGAACCTTGTAGCTCGCTGGGAACTGGAAGACTACCTGCATTGTACATGTCATGAAGCAGGGGTAGGAAGGCATACATTGACAAGAATGCAAGAAAACTAAGTCCAGAACCGATGAAGGAAAGGATAAGTACAAATCTGAAGGTCTTTTCCATAAAAGAGGGTCGTTTGAGGTATTAGAAATCAGTTATACTATCGAACTACGACAAAACATCTCCTCTGAGATTCATGACATCCATAGTCATTATTATGAGGAGCCGGAGCCTTGATAGCGACAGTGCATCTCTGTCTTAGAGATTCATAGCTGCAGCCATCTGCTGTTGCAGTTTTCGAGCCTCGTCGGCAGCACGGTCTGCAAAATCGATGCCATCAGAAGCATAGATTATGCCGCGAGAAGAGTTGACAAGTAGCCCACAATCGTTGTTGAGACCATAACGGCATACTTCCTCGAGACTGCCACCCTGAGCACCGATGCCAGGCACGAGGAGGAAACTACCAGGGACGATGGCTCGTATGTCAGAGAGCATATCCGCTTTGGTGGCTCCCACCACGTACATCATATTATTTTCATTTCCCCACTGTTTTGATTTTTCGAGGACGCTCTCGAACAGCCGTTTGCCGTTGCTCTCAAGGAACTGGAAATCGAAAGCCCCCTTATTGGACGTCAGTGCAAGAAGGATGACCCATTTGCCCTCGTAGGCGGTGAACGGGGTCACAGAATCTTCACCCATATAGGGTGCTATCGTCATGGCATCGAAGTTGAAATCGCCCTGCGGATCGAGGAAGGCTTTTGCATACTGCTTTGAGGTATTGCCAATATCGCCTCGTTTGGCATCAGCGATGGTGAACGCCGGTTTGGAGAGCGAATGGAGATATTGCATGGTCTTCTTGAGCTGCACTAAGCCCTCAATGCCCATAGACTCATAGAAAGCAAGGTTGGGCTTGTAGGCCACAGCATAGTCGATAGTGGCATCAATAATGGCTTTATTAAAAAGGAAAGCGGCGTCGGGCTGTCCCTGCAGATGAGCGGGAATCTTGGCAAGGTCGGTGTCAAGGCCAACACAGAGGAAAGACTTTCTTTCTCGAATGAGGGAGATTAATTCTTGGCGAGTCATATTGTAAAATGAATTGGATGCTATCTGGTCTTTTTTTTTAATTTTGACTGGTCAACTGGTGGAACTTGCGGGTGAGTTCTTGCGACGAGATATGTTTCATGTGATCATCGGAAACGATGGCACCATGGTTGATGATGATGGCACGACTACACATGGCCTCCACTTCTTGCATTATGTGGGTGGAGAGCAACACGATCTTGTGTTTGCCTACCGTGCGAATCAGCTGGCGTATTTCTTCGAGTTGGTTGGGGTCGAGGCCTGTAGTAGGCTCATCAAGGATGAGCACCTCGGGGTCGTGAATCAGTGCCTGAGCAAGCCCCACACGCTGACGGTAGCCTTTGGAGAGCTGGCCGAGTCTTTTGCCCGATTCGGGAGTCAGGCCCACCTGCTTGATGACCTCCTCCACGCGGTCCTTACGGTGATCAAGGCGGTAGATACCCGCTATGAAAAGGAGGAACTCCCGCACATACATGTCAAGATACAACGGGTTGTGCTCCGGCAGATAGCCTATGCATCGACGCACTGCCAGAGAATCTTCGTAGATGTCGTGACCACACACCGACACCTCGCCTTTCGTAGGCGGGAGGAAGCAGGTGATGATTTTCATTAGGGTGGACTTTCCAGCCCCATTGGGGCCCAACAGACCAACGATTTCACCCTGTTCGACGTGGAAGGAGACATCGTTCAATGCCAGTTGCGTGCCATAGACTTTTGTTACGTGGCTGATATCGATCATAAATCAGAGTGCGTAAGAAAGATAGGATGGTGAATAGGGAATGTTGCGGCTATTTGTCTTGCATAAGGCTGCGGGCCTGCTGAAGGCTGATACGCTCACCATTGTAGAATGCCACGACGAAGGCATCCTTGAATCCCTTGGCCCTGACATCGGACTGTAGGGCCTTGGCGGCTTCGACAGACTTGGAATCGCCCCACATGTAGCAGTAGGCACTGCCATTCTGATAGTATGTAAAATTGTCAAGTCCTTTGAGTTCTTTGTCACCCGCTTTGAGTAATCGCTCATGACGAAGGAATTGAACACGGAATGAGACCGTCCCTTTCCCTTCTGGCTGATTGGCGGCAGAACTTATATTTCTATCATTATCTGCCGGTGCAGGTGTGGCTGTTGTGGTCTGTTCTTCGCCACGAGGCTTCTCGACAGCCTCTTGAGCCTCACGGTCGGCCTTGGCTTGCGCTTCGGCGGCGGCCAGTGCCTCAGCGGCAGCCTTGCGTGCCGCCTCCTCACGGAGGGCTTGTTCGCGTGCCGCCTGCTCACGGGCTTCAGCCTCACGGGCCGCTTGTTCTCTGGCCTCTGCCTCACGGGCTTCCCTCTCGCGTGCCTCAGCCTCGCGGTCGGGCTTTGCCTGCAATTCCTCATTCTCAGCCACGGCATCTCCCGAAGTCGCTGCCGCGTCGAAAGATTTGATGGTCTTGGGCTGAGTGCCTTCCTCGTGTGCCTTATAGGTGGCAAAGGCATTGTAAAGACACATGGCAATCTTGTTCTTGCCAGCCTCGCTCATCATGAACTTCTCTTCGTCAGGATTGCTGATGAAGCCAATCTCGGTAAGCACAGCCGGCATGGCAGTCTTATAGATGACGAAAAGCTCTGCCTGCTTGACACCACGGTTGATGGAGCGGAGGTTGCTGCCGTATTGCTTCTGTATGTAATTGGCAAAATCGAGGCTCTTGGAGAGATAAGCGTTCTGATACATGGCAAACATGACGTAACTCTCGGGTGAGTTGGGGTCAAAGCCTTGGTAAGCAGTGTTTTTCTGATAACCCGACTCGAGGAGGATGTCGGCATTCTCCTTCTTAGCCACCTCAAGGTTTGCTTTGCTCTGCGAGAGTCCCATCACGAAGGTCTCCACGCCAGTGGGCTTATCGGTGGGATGAGAATTGGCATGGACGGAAATGAAAAGGTCGGCCTTGGCATGGTTGGCAATCTCGGCGCGACGGGCCAACGTGATATCCTCATCGGTGGTGCGGGTGTATATGACCTTCACGTCAGGCAGGTGTTTCTCCACGAGGGCTCCAAATTTCAGAGCCACCGCCAAGACAAGGTCTTTTTCCCAGATTTGTTTTCCATGTGCTCCCGGCTTAGCGCCGCCGTGCCCGGGGTCAATAACGAGAGTTTTCACTTTGCCAGGCTCTCTTTTCTGTGCATTCATAGGCACACAGAGCACGCAAAAGGTTAGCAAAAATAAAAATAAACGTTTCATTTTCAGTTACTATATTTTTCCTTTCGCTATTCGGTCAAATAATGCTATCTTTGCAATCTTAAAAATGCAAAGATACAGATTTAAATTGACAATAGCAGAATAAACAACCTTTTTACAACATCCATCGTTGTTTTACCATCCTCTATCCTCCCATCCCATTCTCCTCACCGAAACTGAAACCGAACGCCCATAGCCTGAGATGTATAGCACTCGTCGTCAGTCTGCTGGCCATGACGGGTGTAGTGTGTGCACAGAACGTGGACAGCGTCAGAACGCATGTTACTGTAAACAAGAAGACCGTCAAAGACTCGCTGGCACGGATGAACAAAAGGGCGCCCGGCATCTTACAAGCCATCCCTATCGACAGCATCAGCCGGAAAGCATCCGACAGCGCCACACTGATCCGCATCTCGCCCAATGCCCTTAAAGACGTGGTCCACTACAAGGCTGCCGACTCTATCGCACTCAACGTGGCCGACCGCCAAGCCTTTCTCTACAGCAGCGGAGAGGTGAACTACCAAGAGATGAACCTCACCGCCGATGCCGTCATGGTAGACTTCAACGAGCAGGTGATGCAAGCCTACAGCACTACTGACACCAGCGGACAAATCATAGGCCGTCCTGTGTTCAAACAGAACACCGATGAGTATCTTGCCGATACCATACGCTTCAACTACAGCACCAAGAAAGGCATCATACACTCCGTAATCACGCAAGAAGGCGACGGATACCTCCACGGCAACAAGGTGAAGAAGATGAACGACAGCGTGATGTATCTGAGCAGCGGCCAGTATACCACGTGCAACTATGCCCATCCGCACTATGCACTCAACTTTTCGGAATCGAAGATGATCGTGGACGACAAGATGGTGTCGGGCCCGGCCTACCTGAGTATAGAAGACGTTCCCACGCCGCTGGCCCTGCCTTTTGCCTTCTATCCGCTGACCCACGGACGCTCATCGGGTCTTATCATCCCCTCCTACGGATGGATGGACAGCCGTGGATACTATCTGCACGACGGAGGCTACTATTGGGCCGTGAACGACCACCTCGACTTCTCGTTCCTCGGCGACATCTACACCAACCTCAGCTGGCAACTCAACGCCAAGTCCAACTACTACCGACGATACAAATACAAGGGCAATCTTGACGCTCGCTACGGACGCACCACCGAAGGACTGAAAGGCGACCCCAACACATACAACCAATACACCGACTTCAAATTCACATGGCGACACCAGCAGGATGCCAAGGCCAATCCCTACAGCCGTTTCTCCGCCGACGTCAACATCCAGAGCCGTAACTACAACCGCAACACCACCAACCGTAACGACTATTTCTCTTCTACCACCACGTCCAGCATCTCCTACTCCACCTCGCTGGGCTCATACTTCAATATGGCGGCCACCGCACGCGAGTCATTCAACGCGCAGACGGGACTGATGAACATCAAGCTGCCTTCCATCACACTCAACTCAACCACCTTCTATCCTTTCCGTCGCCAATCGCCTGCCGGAGGCTACCGCTGGTACGAGAACATCTCGCTCACCTACACCATGAATGCCGAAAACAATGTCTCAAGCCAAGACAGCGAACTCTTCAAACCCGCCTTCTGGAACAAGATGAGCTATGGCATACAACACTCCGTTCCCATCTCAAGCACAATCAAAGTACTGAAATTCTTCAACTGGACCAACTCCGTTTCGCTCAACGAACGCTGGCATTGGCGCACCATCAACAAAAGCTACGACACCGCCTCACGCACCCTCACCGTAGACACCATCAACGGATTCAAAGCCAACCACGACGCCAGCTTCTCCAGCAACCTATCCACACGTATTTACGGCATCTTCAACTTCAAGAAAGGATGGATCAGCGGCATACGCCATGTCATCAATCCCTCTGTAGGGTTCTCGTTCCATCCCGACTTCGGAAGAGATGTCATGGGCTACTTGAAGAGGTATCCCGAAGAGACGGGCTACGTGCACCGCTACTCCATCTTCGAACAAAGCCTCTTCGGCGGCCCCTCCGACGGACGTAGCGGCCAGCTTCGCATGGCCATTGGAAACAACCTCGAAATGAAAGTGCGCTCGTTCAAAGACACCACGGCAGCACCTACCAAGATAACACTCCTCGAGAGCCTCAACCTATCCATGTCCTACGACCTTGCCAAAGACTCGCTCAACTGGAGCGACCTTGCCATCTCTGCACGCACCACGCTCTTCAAAGGCCTCGTGCTCAACTATAGCGCCACCTTCTCGCCTTACGTCATCGACAATCAAGGACGCAAACACAACACCTTCCTATGGGAGGAAAACAAGAAACTGATGCGCCGCCAGAACAGCAACTACAGCGCACAGCTCTCCTACTCTCTGAACAACAACACCTTCAAGAAAACCAACAACCAACAGCAGCCCTCACAAGGCCAGATACAATCGCCCATTCTACAATCGCCCTACAATGACAATCCCACCATCTTCATGGGAAACTACGTAGATTTCAGCGTGCCGTGGAACATCTCCATCAACTACTCTCTGACCTATGTCAACGCCTATGTGGCCGCTCAGATGAACTATCAGAAAAACCTGACCCAAACTCTCAGCATCTCTGCCAACTGCACCCTCACCGAAAACTGGCGGCTCTCGGCCTCCACAGGCTACGACTTCGTCAACAAGGGAATCTCCTACACCTCCATCGACATCTACCGCGACCTGCACTGCTGGGAGATGCGCCTTAACTGGGTGCCCTTCGGATACTACAAAAGCTGGAACTTCATCATCAACATCAAGGCTCCGTCCATGCGCGACCTCAAGTACGAAAAACGTCGCTCCTATCTTGACAACCAAGGATACTACAGCTACTAATCTAACCGCTCCACTCCTTCATCCATCCAAAGTACAACCATACACCACAATAACCCCAAAAGATGAAATTATACTATTCTATTGGCGAAGTGGCCGACATGATCGGTGTCAACCAATCTCTGCTCCGCTTCTGGGAGACAGAGTTCCCCCAGTTGAAACCACACAAACACAACAATGGCATCCGTGCTTATACAGAAAAGGACATCGACCTGATACGACAGATATTTCACCTCACCAAAGAATGCGGCTACACCCTCGACGGGGCCCGCCTTCAGTTGCGAAAAGGCAACCCAAATGTTGATGGGGCTCAAAACGACGATGCAACAAGAAACAACGATGCACAGAGAACCATAAACGCCCTGCAATCCAACCAAAAAAAGGTGGAGCAGAAGCTACGTCAGGCCCGTCAAGGACTTATCGAACTCAAAGAGTCGATTCACACCCTGTGAGCACAACGTTCCCCATTGTAAAGCAATTCACCGAGATCAATCGGCAAAAACCGACTATCCCCACTCTTATCTGCATATAACACAATGTTGTAAGGAACCTTCCTTACCATTGTGCGTATACTACACCCTTTACACCGTCCACTCTACACCGAGATGTAAGGGGCCTTTATCATTGCGTGTATACTTTTGTCTGCATCAGAATGAGTTGCAATACGGCTGAATCTGTTGTTGGCCTTCCAGTATACATTCTCTCGATAGAAACCCCTGTTCCAAGTTTTTTTTTCACTTTCAGAACTCCGTTCACACACACTACCTCCAGAAGCGTATTGGTGAGTACTTCGACGATTACCCTTATTCAAGTCTATCGTCACCTGTATTGTATATTCCTCTGTCAAGGTAGACTTCCCGCCGAGCCTCACGGCCTGTAGCACCTGTCCTGGCGACTACATCGTTGCTGGCTTTTCCATCAACTTATTCATTCTGTTTATTCCGACACTCTTGAATTGAAGTTAAGTACCATACCGATAGAATATCATAGACTTGTATTTCAGATCTACATAGGCATTTTTTTTTGGAAAAGTACCGATTACCTCAATGTCGTGGGCTTTGACACATTTGCAAAGAAATAGAGTTTACCTCTACCACTTTGCCTTTCCCTTGACAGGCATATTGCCCATCAAAGCAACTGCCACTTTACCTTTGGCACCACTCTGGTTCAACCTCCAATCCAATGTTTTCGATAAGCCGAGAGCAATGGAAGCTTGCTTTCATTGCCGAGGCGAGAAAACGGCCTAATGAAATTAAACGTTTTCGATAAGCCGAGAGCAATGGAAGCTTGCTTTCATTGCCGAGGCGAGAAAACGGCCTAATGAAATTAAACGTTTTCGATAAGCCGAATCCAAACGAGTTTGCCCGTATGGTGAGGCAAGAGATGAACTCGAAGGCTGTAAGCACCTTTGAATCAAATACAATCAAGCGAACAAAACGGCCTAATGAAATTGCACCATTTATTAACCCTAAAAAAGACGTATTATGGATAACCAATTTGACGCCCATCTGAGGCAAAACAACATGGCAGAGAACAGCATAATTGCTTATACCTATGCCGTAAAAAATTTCTATGAGCATTACAGCACGCTCAACAAGCGGAACCTAACACTCTACAAGACCTATCTCATGGAGACTTTCAAACCTAAGACTGTCAATCTAAGAATTATCGGATTGAACAAGTATCTAGATTATATCGAGAAAAGCAAGCTAAAGCTTAAACAGGTGAAGATACAGCAGAAGACATTCTTGGAAAATGTTATAAGCAATGCAGACTACAACTACCTCAAAAACCGGTTGAAAAAAGATAACAATATGGAATGGTACTTTGTGGTCCGTTTTTTGGCAGCAACAGGAGCCCGTGTCAGCGAACTAATTCAGATGAAGGTAGAGCATGTGCAAATGGGCTATTTCGACATATATGGCAAAGGAGGCAAGCTCAGGCGCATCTATATTCCGCAAAGGCTGTCTGAAGAATGTATATCGTGGTTAAACACGAAGGGGCGACAAAGTGGCTTTCTTTTTCTCAACTACAAAGGAGAGCGCATCACCACACGCGGTATATCCAGACAACTCAAAAGTTTCGCCGAGAAATATGGCATCAACCCCAGCGTAATCTACCCACACTCCTTCCGGCACCGTTTCGCCAAAAATTTTCTTGAGAAGTTCAACGACATAGCGCTCCTTGCCGATCTTATGGGGCATGAGAGCATAGAGACCACCCGTATCTATCTGCGTCGTACAAGCACAGAGCAGCATGATATAGTGAACAAAATCATCACATGGTAGGAGACAACACAAGAAGTAAGAAAACGGCCCTAAACGGGGCCGTTTTCTTGTGGTATAATCGAAAGATGATGACTTACGAATAAAATAAAACATCCTACCTCATAACTTTACTTAGTGTTGTTGTACATCCAACTTTTTCATAGAACCAGGAAAAGAAGACCAACGTTTTCGATAAGCCTCGGCAATGGAAGCTTGCTTTCATTGCCGAGGCGAGAAA
>JAFUVR010000092.1 GCA_017477485.1 Bacteroidales bacterium
ACATGCATAGGGACATAATTATGTTAAAAAAAAACTTTGCGCCTCCCTAAATTGGGCGGCGCAAAGTTACAAATAATTCTGTATAAACGAGTTGCGTTTTTGATAAAAAAGAGTGACGAAGTCAGGAAAAACACACAAAGCCGTTGCACTGTTCTGCAACGGCTTTGTGCTTCCTATAGTGTCGCCAATGTCCTCTCGACACCAAGAGCGACAGACGGGGTTCGAACCCGCGACCTGCGGCTTGGGAAGCCGCCGCTCTGCCAACTGAGCTACTGTCGCTTTCGAATACTTCATAATAACTTGCAAAAACGATTATTATTGCACGTCATACGGCGAAATGAATAAAAAAATGTATTTTTGCTTTCTTTTTTGTGTCGCCGTATGCTTCTGCGGCATGTCGTAATGCTCTTGTTTCTACATCCATACGCATACCTAATCAAAGCAAAAAACACATGAATGCTGAAAAACTAAAAAAAGAGTTTGTCGCCTATCTTCTGCTCATTGCCGGCAGTGCCTTGTTTGCTATTGGCGATGTTATGTTCGTCAATCCCTATCTCATGGCCCCCGGTGGCACCTACGGCCTCAGTAACGTCCTCAACACAGTGTGGCCCTGGAAGATATCGCTCTACGCTATCTGCATGGACGTTCCCCTTCTCATCATCGGCACCCTCATCCTTGGACCCCGTTTCGGCATCAAGACCATCGTTTCTACCATCCTCATCTTCCTTTTCACCTATATTCTTGAAGCCACATGGGGCTACAACCCTGTCATCCACGGCGGCATCTTCGACCAAAAGGAGGCCGACTCTATGGTGGCCATTGTCGGCAATGGCGGATTCTTTGTCCCCGACTATTTCCTCAACACTGTGGTGGCCGGTCTCATCTATGGCGTCGCCATTGGTCTCATCTTCCGCTCTGGCGCCACGTCTGGCGGCAGCGACATCATCTCGATGATTCTGCACAAGTACACCAAGATTTCGCTGGGCACCCTTGTCCTCATTGTCGACAGCTGCATCACGCTGACCACGCTCATCGCCTTCAAGGACATCAAGCTGCCCATCTATTCTATCATTATCATCTATATCGAGAGCAAGATTATCGACCTCGTCGTCGAGGGTACCAAGAGTTATAAGACCGCCTTCATCGTTACCGAACGTATTGAAGAGGTGCGCGACTTCATCATCAACGATCTTCACCGCGGCGGTACCTGTTTTGCTGGCACCGGACTCTATCAGGGTAGCGAACGTCGTATGATATATGTTACGCTCGACCGTACCGACCTCATCAAGCTCAAGTCCAATATTCGCCATATCGACCCGCTGGCTTTCATCAATGTCATTGACAGTGCCGAAATCATGGGTCTCGGGTTCAAGGCGCTTCCCGAAGACTGATTGGCGTCCCGCGGGTGCAGTCCGTGCCCTATTGCCCAACAGCAGCCTATCTCAATACAATCTAAATCTTTGTCGTTTTGAAGGTTCTCCAGCTCTGCAACAAGCCGCCCTATCCGCCTGTCGATGGCGGCAGCATGGCCATGAATAGTATCACGCAGGGGCTTCTTGCCGCGGGCCACGAGGTGTGGGTGCTTGCCGTTAGCTCCGATAAGCACCCCGTGCAGCAGAGCCGCATCGACGACCACTATCTCCAGTCCACACACTTTCAGGCTGTCCATGTAGACCTCGCCGTGCATCCACTTGATGCGGCTGTGGCGATGCTCTGCGGCGAGTCCTATCACGTCAAACGCTACATCTCGTCCACTTTTCAGGACAAGCTGATAGAGATTCTCGACGCCGAGGTGTTCGACATCATCCATGTGGAGAGCATCTTCCTTTCGCCCTATATCCCCACCATACGCCGCCACAGCAGTGCCCGGGTGGTGCTCAGGGCCCACAACGTGGAGCACCACATCTGGCGCCAGCTGGCACGCAGTTGCCACAATCCCTTCAAGGCCTACTATCTGCGACACACGTCGCTGGCCCTCGGTGCCTACGAGCGCGAGCATATAGGGCTCTACGATGCCGTGCTCTGCATCACCCAGTCTGACGCCGACTATTTCCGTTCCATCGGGTTCCGCCGCCCCATACAGGTCATCCCCTTTGCCGTCTCGCCCGAGCCGCTCGACAGCGTTGGCGAGGAGGCTGTATCGCTTTTCCACATCGGATCGATGGACTGGCGCCCCAACCTCGAAGCCATCGACTGGCTGTTGCAGAAGGCGTGGCCCAAGATCCATGCCGCGGTGCCGCAGGCCAAACTCTATCTCGCCGGGCGCAATATGCCGCAGCGGCTGCTCTCCCTTCAGGGAGATGGGATATCGGTAGTGGGTGAGGTGCCCGACGCACTCTATTTTATTGCCAGCAAGCAGATCAACATCGTCCCGCTTCAGAGTGGCAGTGGCATCCGTGTCAAGATTATAGAGGCCATGTCGGCAGGCAAGACGGTGATTGCCACCTCGGTGGCAGCGCAAGGTATCCGCTATACCGACGGCGTCGACATCCTCATTGCCAACTCCCCTGACGAGTTTGCCATGCAGGTCAAGCGCTGTGCCGATGACCCTGACTTCTGTCGTCAGATTGGCCGAAATGCCTACAGGCTTGTGCTTTCCGACTATGACGCATCGGTGCTCTCGCGTCGTCTGATTGACTTTTACGAGCTGTTGCTCGAACAATAATACAGCACGTTCTCAGTTATTTATATAGATATCTATTGCAGTGAGGTCTGCCTATCCCTTCGTCTCTTTGTCCGAACCACACAGTACCCTATACCATTTGGAAACAATCAACATCACGTGATATGAAAGTAAGACACATTCTCCCCCTTATGGCCATGCTGATGGTAGCCACGTTTGCTATGGCCCAGATCAAAATCCCCCATACGAATGTCTCGTTCCGGTTTCCCAACGGAGGCTGGAAATATCTCAAGACAATCACCCCAAAATCGTCCGACGCTGTCATCTATCTCTACAGCTATGACGGCAAAACTATTGTCGACGCTGCTGGCGATACGGTGCCTCCGTTCATGCGTGTCTATGTACGCCGCAACTATGCCGACAGCCCCTTTGAGCTTGCCTACGAACGTTCCCTGCAACAGCCTTTCCAGTCGTTGAGCGAGTATGTCGATGGACTTCCGGGCAACGATGGTATCGGCTATATAGGGGCCTACACCAGCGCCTCCGACGGCAAGGACTATCAGTTCCGCATGATCTACTTCAAGGACCAGTCCTCTTGCATCGAAATCCGACTCGAAACCACCCTCGACACCTTCGAGTCCATGGACGGCGAGTTCCAGGATGTCCTCAAGTCGGTCAAGATTGGCCGATAACGTACGGCAGACATCCGCACCGCCCATGGTGCAATGTCATGGAGGGGGATTCTCTGTCCAACCACAATTCTTTTATCCTGCCTGATGAGACGTTTTTTGCTGTTCTTCTTACTCCTCTTCGCCCTGCTGGACCCTATAGATGCGCAGCAGTACGAACGCTCCGCCAATAAGGATTACGGGGCTCTCTTTGCACAGATCAATCGCGACTATCGCGAAAATCCCGACAATGTCGCCACCCTTGTCGCTTTCTCCGACTACTACGCCGACACCCTCAACCCCCAGTGCAACCTCCCTTTGGCGATGGATTTCATCCTGCGGGCCGACGACCTCTACCGCATGATGCTCAACTCCGACGACTACTATCGCGAAGTGAAAAAGCTTCTCAAAAAGAAAATCAACCTGCAGTCGCTCCGCAGCCGCCACCAGTCTATTCTCAACAATGCCCGCCGTGTGGCAGAGCACTCCGACCAGATGAACGAGAACGAGATTTCGCGCTACGCCGAATCGTTCCGCTTCGACGACACCATCTCGCGTATGGTCCGTCTGCAACGAGTGCAAGGAGCCTTCCTCTCCGCCCAACAGCAGAATACCATCGAGGCTTTTTATGCTTTCGAGCAGGACTATCGAGGCACCGCCGAGGCCGACTCGGCCGAGCTCATCATTGCCAGCATGGCACCCTCGCTCTTCGACCATGTGGAGAGCGTGGCCGAGATCGACGCCATAGCTCAGCGCTTCCAGCAGAGCGAGTCGGTGCAACGCTATGCTCAGGCACACAAAAGCCGCATAGCCTACGCCAACGCCCACATGGTGCACACCGTTGACGCCTATCGCGCCTTCCTCTCGGCCTATCCCTCCAGCAGCGAGTATTTCCAAGCCCTCGACGAGATGGAGAAACTGCTTCAAAATCAGTTCTCCGGCCTCTCCTCGCCGCAAGACTATGTGGCTTTTATCGAACAGAACTCTGACGACGATCTCGCCGAACTGGCCATGGAGCGCCTCTGCAACATCATTCGCTCCGAGAAAAATGTCGAGGCGGCAAAAGCCTATATCGACAAGTTCCCCCTCGACCCACACTACAACGACATCTTCCGTCTCTACTATGACTGGCATGCCTCCGAGGGCAACCTGCAGCCGGTCCTCTCCTTCGCCAACCGCTATAAGGACTATCCCTTCAAGACAGCCCTCCATGCCGACCTTGTCGAAGGGGCACAGATTGACTCGTTCGACCTTATGCGGCCTTTTGTGGAGAGCCGTAAAGCCGACTATGTCGATTTTATTCGTCAACATACGGGCAAACGTATTGCCTTCGTGGCCCTGCAACGCATGCTCCAGCCCCTTTGTGCCCGTCACGAATGGAATGCTGCATCCGATCGCATGGGCTCGGTGTTGCTTTCCTTTGAGGATGTGTGCAACAGCGAGTTCACTGCCCTCCGCTCGCTCCTCACCACGGCTCCGCGCCAGTGGTCCGACGTCTCGCTCCTCTATGCACCAAGCCACTCGGTCTCCCATCCTGTCCTTCATCCTGACGGACGGAGCCTCTTCTTCTCTGCTGCTGCCGGCACCTCTGAGGCCATCTATTCCGTCAGCCGCGGTCCCAATGGCCGTTGGCAGCAGTCCCAGCCCATCTCTTTCTCCAATGCCGACAACGATGGACTCACCATCTTCAATTTCTTCGACAACGGCAACAAGATGCTTCTCGGTCATGATGGCGACATCTGGATTGCAGAACGTGACCAAGACCAATGGCGCATCGTCGAAATACCTCCTTTCCCGGTCAACACCGACTATATCGAGTCCGACGCCTATATGCTGCCCGACGGGACTGGCTTGATCCTCATCTCCGACCGCCCGGGCGGCTATAACCTTCAGCAGTCGCACTCCCTCTTCCATGGCGACACAGCGCTCGCCACCGACATCTATTTCATTCCCCGTACCCTAAAGGGCTGGGGCTCCCCCGTCAATCTTGGCCCTAACATCAATACCACCTACTGTGAGCGGTCTCCCATCCTCAGCAAGGATCAGCGAACCCTCTTCTTCGTCTCAGACGGTCATGGTGGCATGGGCTATGGCGATCTCTATATGGCCACTCGTTCTTCCACCGACCGCTGGACCCAATGGTCCAAGCCCATCAACATGGGTCGCGTGGTCAACTCCAGCCTCGACGAGGCCAGCATCTCTTTCGCGCCCGGCGAAACCCACCTCACCATCACCTCAAACCACCGTGGTCGCTACGAGGCCTATTCCGTCACCAACCCACATCCCGCCGCCGAAGCCCTTCGCACCTTCACCTTCGACGCTGCCTCGCTGGGCCGTTCCCTCACCCGTATCGCCGTGGCCGACAACACGGTTCAGGCCATGACCCATGAGCTGTCCTATCCCGATGCTACCCACCCCATCTCACTCCAGCTGGCCACAGGTAAACGTTACATCATTTTTGCCTCGGCTCCCGGACTGCTTGTGGCGCCCATCTTCGTCAATGACCATAGCACCGATACCATCCCACTGAAGGGACTATCACGCCGCCAGCTCGTCGCCCAGCGCAACCCGTTGCCGCTCAGAACGGTGGTCTTCGAGTTTTCCAAGGTGCAACCGACACCCATCTCCATGGTCGAATTGGACCAGCTGGCCGACTTCCTGGAGCGGAACGACGGCCTGCGTATCTCTCTCGTCGTCGCCGCCAAGGACCCCGACAAAAAGAAGGCCTATGCACTCTCGCTCGAACGAGCACAGACGCTCCGCCGCTACCTCAGCAGTCGCGGCATCGATATCTCACGCATCGAAGCCTCGGGCATCGGTACGCTCAGCAACGAATATCCTCTCGCCGACCATGGCCAGCAAGTGTGGGTCCGTTTTATCGAATAGGGCATCGCTTTTGGCACAAAAAATGCGAAATACTTGAAAACTTTTCCTTTTTCTGTGCAAGAAACCCAAATAAATTGTATCTTTGCCTCCAAATTGTTGTAACTTGCATCCCTCGCCTGCCTCGCATTCCTCCGAGTCGCTGGGATGAAATGTCCGCGATACAACATGCTGTCCAACGCCAAACCCCCTTTACGCCATGCCCGAAATACACAAGATTGTCAATTACGCCGGCAAACAAATCCACTATAGAGACGAAGGCCGCAGCAATGTCAAGACGATTGTTCTCCTTCATGGCCTTGCCCAAAACCTCACCGTTTGGAGCGACATTACGCTGAAATTGATGGGCAACTACCGCGTCGTCCTCGTCGACCTCCCTGGGCATGGCTACACCGACCTCTACAACAAGGACGTCCTCACCATGGAGTTTATGGCCGAATGTGTCCATGAGGTACTCATTGCGGCCGGTGTGAGCGATTGTGTCATCGTGGGACACTCTCTGGGCGGCTATGTCGCCCTCGCCTATGCCGAGAAATACGAGCACACCGTCAAAGGTCTTGGCCTTATCAATTCTCATGCTCTCGCCGACGACCAGCAGCATCTCCAAGACCGTCGCAGCGTTTGCGAGGCCATCCGCACCAATCGCCCCAATTTTATTATCAACTTCGTGCCAAGCCTCTTCTCCAACGACTGCTCCATGGAGCTTAACAAGAAAATCAGCCAGATCAAGGAGAGCTGCCTCACGGTCTCTGCTGATGCTCTCATCGCTTCTGAGATGGGCATGGCCCGCCGCATCTCGCGCCTTCCTTTCCTCTCCAAGACCAGCATGCCTATCATGTTCGTCTATGGCAAGGACGACACCCGCATCCCACTCGAACTCGCCTCTATCATGGCCACCGTGCCCCAGCATTCCGAGATGCTCCTCCTCGACCATGTAGGACACATGGCCCACATCGAGGAGCCTCACACCGTCGTCCGCTGGATCCGCAATTTCATCGAAACCTGCTACGCTGACCCACGCACGCTCTGACAATGAACGGCTCTCCATCTCCCCTTTTTCCTTATAAAAAAATATCCTGAAAGTTTTTTGGGATATATGTTTTTTTATCGTAATTTCGCCACTACATTTTTAACCAAACATAACTCACAAATCAATTTAATACCATGAAAGTAAACGAAATTATGGCCAACCTGGAGGCCAAACATCCTGGTGAAAATGAGTACTTACAGGCTGTACGCGAAGTTCTCGAAACCATCGAGGAAGAATACAACAAACACCCCGAGTTCGAGGCTGCTAAGATCGTCGAGCGCATCGTTGAGCCCGACCGCATCTTCAAGTTCCGCGTGGTGTGGGTCGACGATAAGGGTCAGACCCAGGTCAACCTCGGCTATCGTGTCCAGTTCAACGCTGCTCTCGGTGCCTACAAGGGTGGTCTCCGCTTCCACAAGGCCGTTAACGAGTCTATGCTGAAATTCCTCGGCTTCGAGCAAATCTTCAAGAACAGCCTCACCAATCTGCCTCTCGGCGGTGGTAAGGGTGGTTCCGATTTCGACCCCGTCGGAAAGAGCGATGCCGAAATCATGCGCTTCTGCCAGGCCTTCATGTATGAACTTTGGCGCAACATCGGTGCCGATCAGGACAGCCCTGCTGGCGACGTCGGAGTCGGCGGTCGTGAGATTGGCTACCTCTATGGTGCCTACAAGAAAATCGCCCGCGAGCACAGCACCGGCGCTCTCACCGGCAAGAGCTACGGCTGGGGTGGTTCCCTCATGCGTCCCGAGGCTACCGGTTTCGGCGCTGTCTATTATGTCGACCGTATGGTCAAACAGAAAGGCGACACCCTCAAGGGTAAGAAAATCGCTCTCTCTGGCTTCGGTAATGTGGCTTGGGGTGCTGCTCAGAAGGCTACCGAGCTGGGTGCTGAAATCGTTGCCATCTCTGGCCCCGACGGCGTGTGCGAAATCTCTGGCGGCATGAATCAGGAAATGTTCGACTACATGCTCGAAATGCGTGCCTCCAACCACAACAAGGTTGAGGAAATGGCCCAGAAATTCCCCGCCAAGGCTAAATTCACCGCTGGCAAGAAGGCTTGGACCGTCAAGTGCGACATCGCTATGCCTTGCGCTTTCCAGAACGAACTCGCCGAAGAGGATGCCAAGATGCTCATCGCCAATGGCGTGAAATATGTGGCTGAGGTCTCCAACATGGGTTGCCAGCCCGGCGCTATCGCTGCCGTTCAGGCCGCCGGTATTCCTTTCGGACCTGGCAAGGCTGTCAACGCTGGTGGCGTGGCTACCTCTGGTCTCGAAATCTGCCAGAACGCTGGCCACATCAACTGGACTGCCGAAGAGGTCGACCAGAAACTCCACAAGATTATGAACGACATCTATGACCTCTGCGTGAAATATGGCAAGCAGGCCGATGGTTCTATCAACTATGTGAAGGGTGCCAACATCGCTGGTTTCATGCGCGTTGCTAACGCTATGATTGCCCAGGGCATCATCTAATCTGTATAGATTGACTTCAAAAAAAGAGTGCCGACCCTCAAGGTTGGCACTCTTTTTTTGTCCTTGTGTTATTACCTTTC
>JAFUVR010000093.1 GCA_017477485.1 Bacteroidales bacterium
CCTGGCAGCCCTGACCGACCGCACCGTCCACATGAAAGACGGACTTATCATTGACTCTGACACCCCCATGACACCTACAGCGCCATCCGATGAAACTGGGACACTACAATAAACTGCGCATCGTCCGCTTCACCGACCACGGTGCCGTGCTCGACGGCGACGGCATTGACGTGCTGATGCCCAAGAAATATACCCGGGAGGACCAACACCCGGGAGACGAAGTGGAGGTGTTTGTCTATCTGGACCAAAGCGACCGTCTCGTGGCCACGACAGAGCACCCCTATGCCGAGGTGGGACAGTTTGCCTACCTGCGCGTGGCCTGGACCAACCGCTACGGAGCCTTCATGGACTGGGGGCTGACAAAAGATCTCTTTGTGCCGTTCAGCGAGCAACGGCATCATTTCATGAAAGACAAATCCTACCTTATATATATATACATCGACGACCAAACGGGACGCATTGTGGGCACATCTAAACTGGACCGCAACCTGTCAACCGACTTTCCTGACGTTAAAGACGGCGACGAAGTGGATGTGCTCGTGTGGAAAAAGACCGACCTGGGCTTCAAGGTCATCGTCAACAATGCCTACGAAGGCCTCATCTACGACAGCGAAATCTTCCGCCCCGTCACAATCGGACTGCGCCTGCAGGCCTTCGTGAAAAACGTGCGCCCCGACGGCAAAATAGACATTATCCTGCAACACAGCGGAAGGCAACTTGTCGATGACATATCGGAACAACTCATTGCTACTCTCGAAGCCAACGGCGGTTTCCTGCCCTACGGCGACCATACACCGCCCGAAATCATTGCCAAAGAATTTCATATCAGCAAAAAAGCCTTTAAACGCACCCTCGGCGCACTCTACCGGCAACACATCGTCACCATCACACCTGAGGGCATTCTGCTCAACGCCACCGACTGAACTGAAAGCGCACACAGAATGGTCACAAGGGCCCACTTTGTGTCCTTTTTTCCCTTTTTCTTTGTTCATGCACCGGTTTTTTATTATTTTTGCACATCAATAGCCAATATTGTGCACATCATAAAACGAAATTTCATCGCCCGCTACATCCTGCTGGCCCTCGTTCTGCTGGGCCATCAAGGGTGTGACCTCATAGAATACCATCCCTACGACGCACGTCTGGAAGGTCCGTTACACATGACCGCCTCCATGACCGCACGCATTGTAGAGCAGTGCGCCGGCAAGGATACCCTGCGTTTTGCCCACATCAGCGACACCCAGCGCTGGTATGACGAGACGAAAGAACTCGTCAGAGCCATCAACCGCCGTGGTGACATCGACTTCGTCATCCACACAGGCGACCTCTCTGACTTCGGGCTCACCAAAGAATTCGTGTGGCAGCGCACCATACTCAACGGCCTCGACATGCCCTGGGTCTGCGTCATCGGCAACCACGACTGCCTGGCCACGGGCGAAGACGTTTACCACACCATGTTTGGCGACGACAACTTCAGTTTCAACGCCTCCTTTGCCCATTTCACCTGCATCAACACCAATGCGTTCGAATACGACTATTCCGCCTCTATCCCCGACTTCAACTTTATCAAGCACGACATCTCAGCCGTGCCCGACAGCATCAGCCAGACCATCGTAGCCATGCACGCCAGGCCTGGCTCCGAGCAATTCAACAACAATGTGCTCGACTACTTTGCCCAAATGCTAAACAACTATCCCGGGCTTGCCTTCTGCATCTGCGGCCACGACCACCACACCGAAGTGCTCCACCCCTTCGACGACGGTGTTCCTTACTACGAATGCGGCAGTGCCAAAACGCGCACTTACATTGTCTATACCCTCACACGCGATTCCTTCACCTATGAAGCCGTTGAAATATAGCCTGCCGCTCCTGCTCCTGGCCCTGTTCGCCGTGACTGTCAGCGCCTCCGATTGGCCTGCAGACGATAAAATCCGTCTGATTGCCATCAACGACAGTCTGCTCACCGATACCCCCGACTCTGTGGCCGTAGAAGACTTTGACTCTCTTCAAAACCGTTCCTCACGTTACGAACGCATCGTGCGCCGCTACCATAAATTCTGGATGGGCATGGTGCCCAGTCATATCAAAGTGCAATACGCAGGCAGCATCGGACTATTCTCCATCGGCATGGGATGGCATTACGGCGGCCGCCAGCACCGCAAATGGGAAACCGACCTGCAATTCGGCTACCTGCCCCGCTACCACCGGCGCACCGGCAACTTCATCCTGACCGCCCGCGAAAGCTACATTCCCTTCCGGGTCCGGCTGGGCGACAACCTCGACATTGAGCCCCTCTCCTGCGGACTTTTCTTCAGCAGCATATTTGGCGAGGAATACTGGCGCGAACAGCCCTCGCGCTACCCACGGAAGTATTATGGTTTCTCCACCTCAATACGGGCCAACGTATTCATAGGCCAGCGCCTCCGCTTCGGCATCCCCTCCAGTGTGCGTAAACGCAACAACAGCCTCACCGCCTACTACGAGCTCAGCGCCAGCGAGCTCGACCTCATCAGCTTCAGCACCAACCGCTGGGTCTCCCTATGGGATATCCTCAGTCTCTCAGTCGGCATCAAGTTTGACCTGTTCTAATTCTTCAAATAAATCAACGACCGGCCCTGCAAGCTTTTGCTTGCAGGGCCGGTCCTTTTTGTTCTCAGGCAACGGCCAGAAAAAGTCAAACAAACGAACGGTGACGCTTAAATGACGACAGCGGTACCGCTGGTGGCGACCATGAGCATAGAGCCGTTAGACCCGATGGTCTCGTAGTCGACGTCGATACCCACGACGGCGTTGGCTCCCATGGCACGGGCACGCTCCGCCATTTCCTGCATCGAGGTGTCCTTGGCTTCAATCAGCACCTTTTCATAGGCAGCAGAGCGGCCTCCGACAAGGTCGCGGATGCCAGCAAAGATATCTTTCAAAATGTTAGCACCGATAATGGTTTCACCTGTCACCACACCCTTGTATTCACGGATGGTGTGACCTTCAATCTGCGGGGTTGTTGTCAGTAACATAATTATCTTAGTAAAATATTTCAGATGTTATTTCCCTCCGGTGGGGTTTTGCCGCTACCGATATTTGCCGCTGAGTATCTTCTTTGTTAAACTAACCACAGCCGGTTTGTAGCTGTCCGCGTCCATCGATTCAAGGGTACGCCTCAGTTCGTCCGACAACTCGGGATAGAATTGACACATGCGGAAGGCCAGCTTCATGCAGAGAGCCTGCACGCCGGGAGGCTCGCCCACACTGGCCATGTGCTCCAGGCAGAAATCCAGGAAGTCGGTCCGCAAGGTGTGTTCCTGCATCTTCATACGTTCAATGATACTCAGCGTCAGCCTTCTCACCGACGTATTCCCCGTCTGCATGGCAAGGTCTGTCAA
The DNA here is from genome assembly GCA_017477485.1 of Bacteroidales bacterium. Lineage (GTDB taxonomy): Bacteria > Bacteroidota > Bacteroidia > Bacteroidales > P3 > Colimorpha. Next base: position 3,381 of record JAFUVR010000093.1, read on the forward strand.
CGCGTCGAGCAATACCTGAAGTTCCGCCAATTCCCTGTCGCTGGCCTTGGTCAGTCCCCACAGGGCGCTCCTCGCCACCCGATGGTCTGCGTCGAACACATATCTACGTGTGAAACCACGGAAATCTCCCAGAGCCTTCACCTCTTGGTAAATCTCCCGCGCACCACCCTCGCTGAAGGTCTGTTGCAGTCTTTCTCGCGTTATTGGCATACGGCACTACAAATATACGCAAGTCGCTAATGACGGCCAAACGATTTGTTGAAAAAGCATTTACAAAAAAGACCGGAAACCCGATGATTTCTCATGAGTTTCCGGACAGATCAATGTTAACCATATTTATTGGGTGCCCGGTGGGACTCGAACCCACGACATTCAGAACCACAATCTGACGCTCTAACCAACTGAACTACGGGCACCATCAAGGGTACTTTCCGAAAAAAGCGATGCAAAAGTACAACTTTCCGGCGGTTCGGCCAAACTTTTTGGTATTTTTATTCCCGTGCCGCCGTTTTTTCTCGTTTTCCAGCGCAGGACGTTTACGAATCACGTTTCTGTCAATGCGGGCGACGCGCCAATGAAAGACTAACTCCGTTTTCGGACGCACTAAATCGGATTTAGGAAAAACCGACTGCGTTTTCGTTCCGCCGTTAGGCAGCTGCTTCCTGTGCGGGCCGGATGGCGTTTTTTTTCGGGCTTTTATTTTGCGTTCTCAATAAGTTGCATTAATTTTGCTGAGATTAATGCGTTGCTGCCGCTTCGGTTGCAGCCGTGCGTAACCGTCTATAGTGATGAAGAAAGCGCTGTGCTGGCTATTGCTATTCGTTGCCGGGGTGTCTGCGGTGCAGGCAGCCGACGACGATGGGCTCGACATGGGTTACAACACGTCGTGGACAGCCCGCATATTCTTTAATCCGGGGCGCGGTTTCGACAACAGTTGGCCGCAACTGTGCCAAGCCCGCGAGGGAGATGTCTATACGGTGAGTCTGCCTTATGCCACGGCGCAGCAGTGGCAGGCGCAG
>JAFUVR010000094.1 GCA_017477485.1 Bacteroidales bacterium
ATTCCTGCGGGGTATCGACGGCGGCTTCGCCAAAAATCTGTCCAAACGAGGGAGGCGACAGACGGGCCTAGGCCAGACGCATGGCAATGCTGTAAACCTCTTCGTTCTTCGTCACCATACAGCCGATGCGGGCGCCGCATGCGCTGTAGCGCTTCGACACGGAGTCGAACAGCACTACGTTTTTCTCCAGTCCCTCGAGTTGCATGACACTGAAATGCTCGTGGCCGTCGTAGCAGAACTCACGATACACCTCGTCGGCAAAGAGGAAGAGGTCGTGCTTCTTCACTATTTCGGCAACCTTCAGGAGCTCCTCTTTGGTGTAGAGGTAGCCTGTGGGGTTGTTGGGGTTACAGATCATGATGGCACGGGTGCGCGGAGTGATGGCCTTCTCGAAGTCCTCGATGGGAGGCAGGGCAAAGCCGGTCTTGATGTCGCTCGGGATGGTTTTGATGGTGGCATCGCACAGCTTGGCGAAGGTGTTGTAGTTGGTGTAGTAGGGCTCGGGAATGAGGATCTCGTCGCCAGGGTTCAGGCAGACCGTGAAGGCCATCTGCAAGGCCTCGCTGCCTCCCGTGGTGACGATGATCTGGTCGGGGGTTATGTGGATGTCGTGTTTGGCGTAGTACTCGACAAGTTTCTTGCGATACGACAGATTGCCGGCACTATGGCTGTAGGCAAGCACTCCGATCTTGGTCTCGGCAAGGGTCTTCAGTGCACCCTTGGGAGTCTCGATGTCGGGCTGGCCGATGTTGAGGTGATAGACATGGATGCCTCGCTGTTTGGCGGCATCAGAGTAGGGGACAAGTTTACGAATGGCAGATTGGGGCAGTTCGAGTCCTTTTTTTGAAATTTGTGGCATGATGGTTTAGATGTTTTTTACAATAAAAAAAAAGAAGCCGCAGCGGTCCAGGGACGCCTGTCCCACTGCGGCATGTTGTCTCTTTTTCAGAAAGGATGGTTTATTGCTGTGTCTCGTTGGTAATCACGTTGCCCTTGATGCGCAACACGATGCGCGGGTTGTCCACAGCGTTGCTCTGCACGGTGACGGTTTTCGAAAAGCCTCCCACGTTGTTGGTGTTGTAGCGCACCTGTATGCTTCCGGTCTTGCCAGGCATGACGGGCTTCTGCGTCCACTCGGGTGTGGTGCAGCCACAGGAGGCACGCACATTGACAAGAATCAGGGGCTCATTGCCGGTGTTGGTGAATTCGAAGGTGCAGTTGCCATCGGAGCCTTTCTCGATGGTGCCATAGTTGTGTTCCATCTCGCTGAAAACAATCTTTGGGCCGGCGACGTTCTCTTGCTGTGCCTGCTCCGCAGGTTGCTGACCGTTAGACTGGGGGTTCACGTTCTGAGCATTTGCTATGCCCATGCCCGCAAAAGCGATGAGGGCCATAAAAACCAGTTTTTTCATAGTATTATGTTTTAGATGGTTATTTATTCTCTTTGGTATTCTCTTCGGGTTGCTCCGATGCGTGCGGTGGCAGGATGGTGGACGCAACTTCGACTTGCAAAAGTACATTTTTTTTGTAACAGCAGAATAATTTTTATTGTAGCAGTATTATTTTTTTAGGTTTTTTTGCAAATCCGAAAAAAAGAACTAAATTTGCAAATGTTTTCGAGCGGTCGGGAACACTTTTTTCTATTTGTGGGAGTTCTGCTTGACCGTTTGTCGAATGTAGAATGGCAAGTTATTTGTTTTCAAAATAATATTATTAACCTATAAAACTAAAAATATGGCTTTCAAAGGACAAATCGTTGTCGATACCGACCGTTGCAAAGGCTGCGGCTTGTGTGTCGAGGCATGCCCGATGCATGTCATCGAGCTGTCGAAACATGTGAACGGCAAGGGATACAACTATTCCGAGCCCGTCAAGGAGGGTTGCATCGGATGCGCCAGCTGCGCTCTTATCTGCCCCGACGGCGTTATCTCTGTCTACAAAGTTAAATGTTAAACCCCGAAAAAGAAGATACTATGGCAAAAGAAATGAAACTGATGAAGGGCAATGAGGCTATTGCCCGCGCTATGATTGCCAGCGGTACGGACGGCTATTTCGGCTACCCTATCACCCCGCAGTCGGAAGTCATGGAAACGCTCATGGCCGAGCAGCCTTGGGAAACCACGGGTATGGTGGTCCTCCAAGCCGAGTCTGAACTCGCCTCTATCAACATGGTCTACGGCGGCGCCGCTACTGGCAAGAAGGTTGCCACCTCTTCTTCCTCGCCCGGAATCTCTCTCATGCAGGAAGGCCTCACCTATCTGGCTGGTGCCGAGGTGCCCTGCCTGATCATGAACGCTATACGCGGCGGCCCCGGTCGCGGCACTATCCAGCCCGCTCAGAGCGACTATTTCCAGAGCGTCAAGGGTGGTGGCCACGGCGACTATCAGCTCTATACCATCGCTCCTGCCAGCGTGCAGGAGATGTATGACTTCGTCTTCGACGCTTGGGACATCGCCTTCAAATATCGTATCCCCGTCCTTATCCTTACCGACGGCGCTATCGGTCAGTGCATGGAGAAATGCTATGTTCGCGACTATGTGCCCCGCTGGACCGAAGAGGAGCGTCGCAAGAATGCCCCTTGGGGCTGCTGGGGTAAACCCGCCAACCGCGGCCACAACGTGGTGACCTCGCTCGAACTCGAGTCCTCCCGTCAGGAGGTTTTCAACCTCAAACTCCAAGCCAAATATCGCGAGATGGAGGCCAAAGAGGTCAAGTATGAGGCCCTCAACTGTGAGGATGCCGACTATGTCATCGTGGCTTATGGCACCTCTTCCCGTATTGCCATGAAAGCCATGCAGATTGGTCGCGAAAAGGGCCTGAAAATCGGTGTCTTCCGTCTCATCACCCTCTTCCCCTTCCCCAAGAAAGAAATCAAGGAGCTTGCACAGCATGTTAAGGGTATGCTCTGCGTCGAAATGAGCGCCGGCCAGATGATCGAAGATGTCAAGCTGGCTGCCGAATGCTCTCTTCCCATCGAGCATTTTGGCCGCTTCGGTGGCATCATCCCCACCTCCGAAGAAGTTCTCGAAGCCCTCGAAAAACAAATCATTAAATAACTACTGCCATGGCAATAATGAATCAAGATATAGTTAAACCCGAAAATCTGGTTTACACCAAGACTAAAGTTCTCACCGATGCCGTTATGCACTACTGCCCGGGCTGCGGCCATGGCACCACGCACCGCATCGTCGCTGAGGTTATCGACGAACTCGGCATCCAGGACAAGACCGTCGGCATCGCCCCTGTGGGATGCTCCGTGCTTGCCTATAACTATTTTGACGTCGACTTTGAAGAGGCTGCCCACGGACGTGCTCCCGCTCTGGCCACCGCCGTCAAGCGTCTCAACCCCGATCTCTATGTGTTCACCTATCAGGGTGACGGCGACCTCGCCGCTATCGGCACCGCCGAAACCATCCACGCCTGCAACCGCGGCGAGAACATCACCATGGTGTTCATCAACAATGGTATCTATGGTATGACCGGCGGTCAGATGGCCCCCACCACCCTCGTGGGTATGAAGTCGCAGACCACCCCCTACGGCCGTAATGTGGAACGTAACGGTTACCCCCTGCGTATCACTGAGTTGCTGGCCACTCTGCCTGGCACCTACTACGTTACCCGTCAGTCTGTCCACACTCCTGCCGCCGTCCGCAAGGCCAAGGCTGCTATCAAGAAGGGCTTCGAAAACCAGAAGCTCAAGAAGGGTGTCTCTTTCATCGAGATCCTCTCCTCCTGCAACAGCGGCTGGAAGATGACCCCCGTACAGGCCAACAAGTGGATGGAAGAGAACATGTTCCCCAACTATCCCGTCGGCGATATCAAGGTTGACGGCAAGATTGTCGAGAACGTTGATATCAACCGCATCGTAGTGGACCATCCCCTCACCGTTGTTAATCAATAAGTATAATCCTCTAAAACACAACACGCAATGACAGAAGAATTAATTATAGCCGGTTTTGGAGGACAGGGTGTCCTCTCTATGGGCAAAATCCTTGTTTACTGTGCTGCCGAGGAAGGCTCAGAGGTCCTCTGGATGCCTGCCTACGGCCCTGAGCAGCGTGGTGGTACCGCCGACGTTACCGTCATCGTCAGCAGCGAGCGCATCAGTTCCCCCATCCTCAGCAAATTCGATACCGCCATTGTTCTCAACCAGCAGAGCCTTGACAAGTTCGAAAGCGCTGTAAAGCCTGGTGGCACGCTGATCTTTGACCCCAACGGCATCACCCATGAGCCTACCCGTAAGGACATCAACATCTATAGGATTGCCGCTACCGAGAAGGCTCAAGAGATGGGCATCTCCAAGGTATTCAACATGATGGTGCTGGGTGGCTACCTCAAACTGAAACCCGTGGTGAGCAACGAGTTTATCGAGAAGGGTCTGATGAAGGCGCTCCCCGCCCGTCACCACAAGCTCATCCCTCAGAACATCGAGGCTATCGAGATTGGCAAGAACCTCATTGAGGCTGTCCATACGCTGTAGTTTTTTTTCAGCAATGGTTTTTATCCGAAGAGGGTGTCTGTTCTTTCAGACATCCTCTTTTTTTTAGGCTACAGGCGCATCCACCGCGTCGTGATAGATGGTGTGTCGTATTGTCTCATTGTGACCTGTCCATGGGATGCGTCGCCAATGCTCCGTAACGATGGCCAGGACGCACTGACGGCCAGAGAATGGGCTGCCGTAGCCGCCTGTCAAATCAAGGGAGGCAAGCCTTGTTGGACCCCCATGATTCCTTATTGACGCCAGTTGTACGGCCGATAGCGGAGCAGATAAGATGTGTTATGCCGTCAATGAACGTCACGCGTTGTGGCTCGTTCCTCATGTGGATAAGCACAACTATTTTTGTGGCACCTACGAAACAATTTCATTGCACAGATAATGGTAGGTGGGGGTATTCCATTGATTATAAGAAAAGAATTAGTCGCCTGTCAGCTCCTGGAGCAGGGCACGGCAGCCGTGGTCGATGTCATCCCATGTGGCGGCAAAATTGCGTGTATACCATGGGTCGGCCACGTCGCGCTGGTGGTAGCGTCGGTCAGCCGCATCGGTATGGTCCAGCAATAGGCTTATCTTGCCCTGTGGGTCTCCGTGGGTCAGCCGCATCAGGTCGTAGCGGTTTTCTTCGTCCATGCCTATCACGAGGTCGTAATAGTCATAGTCTGCATGGGTGATGCGACGTGCCGTCTTGCCGTCGCAGGCTATGCCGTGACTGGCCAGCTCGCGACGTGCTGGCGGATAGACGGGATTGCCGATCTCTTCGCTTGTGGTGGCTGCTGACGCAATCTCGAAATGGCGGGATAACCCAGCCTCTTCGACCAGCTGTTTGAATCGAAACTCCGCCATCGGACTGCGGCATATGTTGCCGTGGCAGACAAATAGAATACGGTGCGTCATATATTAAAAACTTACATTTCCCGTTTTTTATTTTGAACAGACAATAAAAAAGAGTTTGTCTAATCGGATACTGTATCACAGGCCTCGTCGCCCTTATCCTTTTCTCTATGAAGCCATCACTGATGTATATCCATGGCTATGCCTCTACAGGCAATGCTACTAAGGCTCAGACGCTTAAAGCCATGTTTCCCGACTGTAATGTCGTCTCTCCCACGTTCGACTATAACAATACGCCTCCCGACGCCATTCAGCAGCAGATTGCCCGACTGGTAGCGGAAAACGATGTCCGCATGATGGTGGGAAGTAGTTTTGGTGGCTACCATGCCCTCTGTGCCACGCTTGCTTTTGAAGGCATAGTGTGGTGCATCAATCCTGTGCATGACGTGATAGGCACCCTGCATAACATCTTGCCCACACTGAGCAATGAGTTTTTCAAAGAACGCACGGCGGGGCTGGACGCTTCCATGCTGAAGTCCCAGCAGACCAAGATGCTGCAGGCGTATGCAGAGTTCGACCATCGTGTGTTTCAGCAACTGCCCCGTCGGGAACGGCAGCTCAACTTCGCCCTGAGCCGTCACGACGAGGTGTTGGGCGATTATACCCACCTGCTCAATATCTTCAACAACGTTGACCATGTGGTGTGGAGCGAGACCTCCACGCACCATTTCGAGGCGTTTGTCGAATTGAAAGAGAGCATGGCTCAGACGTTGGCACGCTAAGGTCGCGCCATCATGCTACGTCGCCCCTGTAGCATGCTGTAGTAATCTTTAATGATGGATTCGTAATGAAGCAAACAACACTCTGTTATATCGACAATGGGAGCCAGTTTTTGCTGCTCCATCGGGTTAAAAAGGCCAACGACGCCTCTCACGACAAGTGGATTGGAGTAGGCGGAAAGTGCGAAGCCGACGAAAGCCCTGATGAATGTATGGTGCGTGAAGTGAAAGAGGAAACGGGATTCGATGTCCGAAGGTGGCAATATCGTGGCATCGTTACGTTCATTTCCGATGTGTGGCCTTGTGAGTATATGCACCTCTTCACGGCCACGCAATGGGACGGCGATGAGATAGAGTGCGATGAAGGCGACCTTCAGTGGGTTGACAAGGATCGTATTTTTGATTATCCCACGTGGGCAGGCGATTGCATCTTCCTCAAATTGATTCTGGATGACGCTCCGTTCTTCTCGCTCAAACTTATCTATCACGGCGACGACCTCTACGCCGCCAAACTCAACGGGCATTCCATCAACCTCGGTTAGTCCGAGGCGGTATCCTGCCCGCTATTCCTCAACATCTTTTACCAGTCTTACAAAACAGCCCCAAGAACGCATGAAGTGATGTGCCGGCTGTACGGAGGTGGGGTTGAACATCATCGCGTAAGCTCGTTCAGCACTGAAACGGGTGGTCGACCAGTAATAGCCTGTGGGCGGATTGGTGAGCAGGGTGGTGCCTCCGCGATAGCCACCCGCTGGCAGGAATACGGCACCAGCATCTTCTATGGCTGTCCATTCATGAACAGTATAGGTGGTGGCATAGCCGTCGGCATCGCTGCGGTTGATGAGGCTGTCGACGGGCAGTGTCACCCCTATGGGGAAGTTGTATCGGTCGGGGACGAGGATGAGCCCCTTGATGCCGTCCACAGTGGCACGCACAAAACGTGCATTGGCGACTCCCCCAATGGTCGAGGCCGTGCGCTGGTTGATGAGGTAGTCCCACTCCGACTGCGAGAGGGTGCGCCATGTGCCGGCGGCATCGTTGGCTATGGCGTTATAGACACCCCAGTCAGCTCGTGCTGTCGTCCCGGTGAGGTTGTGGGTGGCATCGCCCCCAACGGCATAGTCTGCCGCAAGGGTGGAGGTGCCGTAGGGCTTGTAGACGATGGCACCGCTGGGCCATCCGCTGGTGCCCCATCCGAAGAGGTCAATCCACCCTTCGTAGGATGACGACAGATGGGTGTTGTTCTCGCCGGCATAGTCGTACTGGTGTGGTGCGAAACGCCATGTGTCGGTGGATGCCTGATATTGGAGGTTGCCGGGTGCGAAATCTACGTGGGAGTGTGTGCCGACAGAGAAATGCGATGTCAGGGTGGGGGAGTGGCTGCTGTCGGTAGGAACGGGACGCGTCGTGTCGGCAATATCGAGCAGTGCGGCTATGGTGGAATCAAAGTGGTGCTGAATGTCAATCATCTGGTTGTTGTAGTAGTCTCTCAGCGCATTGAGCGTGTCGCTGAGACCGATGAGGTGCGATGTGGTCGAGGCGTGTAGTGCATAGGGTACGCTGAGCAGTTGTGTGGTGCTCTCAATACTGTAGTCACTTCCACCAGTGGGGTCTATCTCGCATTTCATGAAATAGGGACCGTCGGCCCAGTCTATTGAGGATAGTTCGCCGGAGCCAGTTGCCTGTCCGGCACCGATGACTATGGAGAAGAGCCCGTTGGCATTGGTCGTGGCGGTATGCGTCTCGCTGTATGCTACGCGTCCTTCGCTTGTGGCCTGGAGGAAGGAGATGCGTATACCCACGTCCTGCAAGGCCACGATGCTGCTGTCGGCAGCTATCACCACACCTTGGAAACTCATCAGATTTGGCACCTGTCCAACGTGTAGCGAGGCTACGGAGAGTAGCAAAATGAGTATGAGAATTTTGTTTTTTGTCATGGTCTTTCTATTGGTGTGCGTTCGTTTGGTTGTTGTGCTTTAATCATAGTTCACAGACGAGGCGCACGGCGAGCCCGTCGTAGTTGTTGTTGAGATTGTCGGGGTCTATGGTGGTGCCTATCAACAGACTGTAGGCTGTGGCACTGCTGTAGTGGGATGATAGCCAGTAGTATCCATTGGCCGACATCATGTATTCGTGGCCCCGTCGCATGCCTGTGGCGGGCAGAAACACGACGCCGGCAGCCTCGAACTGGTCCCATTGTTCTGAGGTGTACTGATTTGTGCTGTAGGATGCCGTAGGACTATTGATGTCCTCCGGTGTCGGTATGCCGTCAGGATGGGTGTAGTGGTCGGGGAAGATCATCAGTCCGGCAACTCCTTCCACCGTTGCTTTGCTATAACGGGCATCGGACGTGGTTCCAATGGTGGAGGCGTTGCGTTCAAGGAGCAGATAGCGCATCTCGCCTCGTGTCAGGCAACGCCACAGCCCGGCACGCCTTCCGCCGTTGCCGATGGCGTTATGCTGGCCCCAGTCGGCATATCGATTTCTGTCGGCAAGGTCGCACTGAATGTAGTCGCTCCCCGTGGTGCTGGCGGCATAGGGCAGATAGGCGGCAGCTCCGCCGCGCCATCCGCTGGTGCCTCGTCCGTAGAGGTCTATCCAGTGTGTGTTGTTGGACGAGATGAGGCGGTTGCTGTCGCCCACGATGTCATATTGGTGTCGGGCAAACCGCCATTGGTCGGTGTGTGCGCAATACTGTAGGTTCCCCGGGGCAAATCGCACCGTCTTCCCCGTGGCCACTGAAAAGGCTCCGGGCAGGCAGTGCAACACCTGCTGTTGCAGCTGTCCAACGACGGAGTCGATATGCCGGTGCAGCATGTGGTATCGGGCATGTTGTTGCTCGTTCAGACGGGTGAGGCTGTCAGCCACGCCCTGCACGTGTGATGAACGGTGGCTGTGCATCGCATAGGGCACTGTGAGCAATTGTGTGGTGCCATAGAACCGGTAGTCATAGCCTCCGTCGAGGTCGACCTCTGTCTTGATGAAATAGGGGCCGGCACCCCAGTCTATTTGGTCAAATCGCAGCATGCCCATCCGCACGCCCTGTCCAATGGCAATGGAGAAAAAACCGTTCGCATCGGTCGTGGTAGAATGGGTCTCTACGTATATGGCGTCGGCGGTGGCTTCGCCAGGCAGCAGGCTGATGCGTAGGGCGAGCTCTTGATTGGATGCCATTTGCTGGTTGGCATAGAGTGCCACGCCCTGATAGCTGATGCTTTGCGGCGTCTGTGCGTAGCCCCATGTGGTCAGTCCCAGGGCAACCAGTCCTATCATATATGTCAGCCATCGCATAAGAAAGCGGTATTTTGTTCTTCTGTCTTTGTGTACGAACGGGGCGGAATATGTCCTGCTCATCTCGCTGATTGTTTCACATACTATTGCACCACTACCCGCCGGCGCTCTATTGTTCCATCTCTCATCACCATGACGACTATATAGAGTCCTGCCGGCAGGTCGACGGTCAGATGCTGTGTGGGCTGGTTGACGGGCCGTTCAAGGTGGCATAGCCCGCGTGCGTCATAAATGCTCAGAGAGGCTCCGTGCGCGCTGATATTGCTGGCTGTGATGGTGAGCCTTTCGCCGCGCCTCACGGGATTGGGCGTCGCCAGTAGCTGTGTGCCATCCTCGGCAGATGCAATCTTGTTGAGTTCGATGCAGAGTGTGTTGGAACGTTCCCACTGGCAGTTGCTGGCATCAATGCAGGCCTCCAGATAGTAGCATCCGTATAGCAGGGCGTCGTTTTTTTGCTGATAGGTGGGCTGGTGGGCGCCTTCGGCCACCACCACGCCGTCGCGATACCACCGATAACGAGCATAACGTTGCGAATCGATGATGCCAAGGGTATGCGAGTCAATCTGATAGATCTCTATGCTGTTGCTATCTTTTTGTGTTGCATGACGGAAGTGCGAATGCAAATGCTGTATGCCTTCCTCGATGAGGGTGTCGCTGCCGTGGCTCTGAAACCCCACCTGCCCTACGGTATAGGCAACCGACCTTGCTCCTCCTGCCGCTACAGTGGTCCCCGTGGTGGCGAAGGTTCCGATGACCCCATAGCCTTGTGCTCCCGCCGCAGGTGCGAGTGTCAGCCCGACGAGGATGAGGAGGGTGCGGATGCAGTGTTGTCTCATCAGGATATGGTTGGAACGAGCTCTATCTGAAAGTGCCCGAAGTGATGTTGAAGCAGTAGCCGATACTTGCCGTGAACATGCCTACCGAGGTCTTTCCCTGTGGCCCCATCTCTTGCACAAACTGCGATGTGGTGGCCATATAGCGCAGGTCTACCAACAGGTCGGAACGGTTGCTCAGCCACACACGCGACAGTAGGCCTGCATTAGCCGTGACAGTCAGCCTGTTGTTGTCGAAACGGTCTATCAGACCCGCTCCCAGGTAGAGGTAGAAACTCAATGGCCGATTCTGCCGAGGATAGCGCATATTGTTGATGTTGAGCAGTATGTCGAGGTGTGCATTGATGATGTTGAACGACGACTGCGACGTGGCTGCACTAAGCCCGAGAATCCCGATGCGGGTGCCGACGACAGGCGACAGATATTTGCCTATGGCAAACTCGGCGGCTGGCTTCAACAGGTGGGTGCGCTCTGCCGACTGTAGCCCCGAGTATTGCAGCGAGTTGATGCCACCGCTCAACGAGGCAAACCAGTTCTCGTGGATGCTGTGTGAGCCCGAGTTCAGCCCGTTGCGGTATGGGCTGTCGTTGAAACGGTGCTGTATGCCTGCCGTGAGGGTGAACATCGTTGAGGCCTTCTTGTTGTGGTCAAAACCAGGGAGGAAGATGTAGGCTTTGGCCTCGGCAAGGAAATGCACGCCAAGCCCTATAGGATAGGTGTAGCTCAGGCCCGGCACTATGGTCACTTCGTTGTCGGCCTGCGGGTCGCGGTAGTTGGGCTGTCGCCGCATGAATCCCACGCCAACCAGTGCCATCAACGTGCTCTTGCGCGACAGGTCTTTGCCAAAGAGCAGGTTGGGCACGTTGAGTGTCAGGTCGGCATGGAGCGACAAGTAGTTGCACTCTATGCCCAGCGAGTTGCTGTTGTGCGCTGCCATACCGCTGATACGCGCTCCGAGATTGTCAAACAGGTTGGCTCCGATGCCCACCTCGCCCTGATAGCCGATGCTTTGGAAGGTGCGGTTGCGGTCGTCATAGTAGGCCTGCGCCCCAAGCCCTACGATGCTATAGGCTCGGTCTATGATGTTGACCACTTGTGCCTTCGCTGTCAAGGGTGTGATGGCTACGAGGAGTATAAGAAGTCGGATACAGGTGGATGTCTGTCGTTTCATCGGTCCAAACTTTTGTGTTGTGGGGCTCTCGGGGCTGTATTGCCGCTGCGTTTATAAATTGCAAATTTACATGAATTTTGCGAATCACACACGGCTATATGAAGATTTCTTGCAAAATACTCAAGAACATGAAAATAATAAAAAGTCTCAGAAATAAATAATTCCCGAGACTATTCTCTCTGTCGGCATTGCTGTTTATTGTTTCTTTCGTGCAGTGCCGTTGTGTTTCTGATGCCAAGACTATTCAGCCTCGATGACGGCCTTGTGAACGGCGTTCCAGCCCTGAGCGTTCAGACCCCAGTTGTTGGTGGAGTTCTTGTTGCCAGTCACTCTGACTTTTCTTCTCTTGACTTTTTTGTTTGCATTGATGCCCATAGTTGTAATATTTTATTGTTTGCTATCTCGTTCTGTACTTTCTGTGCCCGATATCTTGTTCGCTTTCATTGATCAAGTGTCTGTCTCTTAGAATGATTGCAGTGTACTATCCCGCACAAAAAGATTATGCAAAAGTAGTCTAAAAAAATGATATGAACAAATAAATGTGTGTTTTGCTCAAAAAAATATTATCGATGTCGCGCCAATAGCCTATTATTAAGTAAAGGATGGCTATCTGCATGGTTTTGGTCGCTCTGTACTCCTGTCCTCCTTTTTTATTTGGTGGTACGTAACGGTTGAATGACGGCAATCCCGTGTCTGTCATGATGTGCCTTTATCGCTGAAAAACAAAATAAAAGAAGCGCAGGCTCTCCCTTACGAATCCCGTCGCCTGAGGCTAATATGTACTGACTTTTCTGAAATGTCATGGTTTTTGTGTACCTTTGCATTTGTAATCTATACACATCTTTTATCATGAAAAAATCTCTTGTTATTCTGCTTGGCGTCATCGGTGTGGTCGTTTTGCTGTTTCTCTGGGGCGTCTCTGTCAACAATCGTCTTGTCACGCACGATGAAGCGGTCTCCAAGGCATGGAGCCAGGTGGAAAATGTCTATCAGCGTCGTGCCGACCTCATCCCGCAACTGGTCAATACGGTAAAAGGGGCCGCCAATTTTGAGAAAAGCACTTTCACCGAGGTCGTCGAGGCCCGTGCTAAGGCTACATCGGTCAATATTGACGCCAACAATCTCAGCGAGCAGAATGTGGCCGCGTTCCAGAAAGCTCAGGACAACCTGACCTCCGCCCTGGGTCGTGCTTTGACGGTTACGGTCGAACGTTATCCAGAACTGGCTGCCACGCAGGCTTTCCGCGACCTACAGACGCAGCTTGAGGGTACTGAGAACCGCATCGCTGTCGAGCGCAGAAACTTCAATGAGGCTGTGAATGCCTACAACACTACCATCCGTCGTTTCCCGACAAGCCTCTTGGCTGGAATGCTCGGATTCGACAAGAAAGGCTATTTCACTGCTTCCGAAGGTGCCGACAAGCCCGTACAAGTCGAATTCGATTTCTGATGCATTGTCGTAAAACCGTCTCAATCTGGCATATCCCATCGCGGATGTTCTGCCTGTGGCTCGCTGTCGCCTTCTTCATGTCGCCGGCATGGCTGTGGGGGCAGGCGGAGTGGACACCGCCCAAGAGCGACCGACTGGTCAATGACTACTCTCATGTACTTTCCGACGGGCAACGCTCGCAGTTGGAACAGCGTTTGGTTGACTTCAACGATAGCACGTCCAATCAGATTGTCGTTGTTATTACTCCCACGCTTCATCATGACGACATCAATGCCGTCGGCCAGCGCATCGGTCAGCAGTGGGGCGTAGGACAGTCGGAATGGAACAACGGACTTGTGATAATCATAAAGTCCAAGACCGAGGACGAGCCCGATGGCGAGGTAGCCATCGCCACTGGCTATGGGCTCGAAGGTGCCCTGCCCGACATTTTCTGTCGCCGTATCATCGACGACGAGATGATTCCTCATCTGGCCGAGGGCGACTATTACGAGGCTATCGATGCGGCTCTTGACGTCATCCTTCCCGTGGCGGCAGGCGAATACAGCTACAGCCAGTATGTTAAAGACGGACGCCGCTCGGCACTCATCACGTTGCTCATCGCCCTTCTTCTGATAGGTGTGCCGCTTTTTTTCTTTATTCGCTATGCCCGCAAGCATGGTGGCGACCATTGGTTCACCGGAACGGGCGGTCCATTCATCGGAGGTTTCGGTGGCGGCACGGGCCATGGTGGCTTTGGCGGCGGCAGTTTTGGCGGCGGCGGATTTGGCGGATTTGGCGGCGGCAGTTTTGGTGGCGGTGGTGCTTCTGGCCGTTTCTGAGTCATCCCTGCCCGTAGCCCTCACTCCCTCAGTGATTTCGACAAAAGGTCTTGTTCCCCTTGACGCAACGAATCCCAGAAATCGCTCAATTCTATTTTTCCCCTTATTGTTTGCCTGAGTGCATTTGCCTTAGGAATGCTCACAACTTTCGGTCCTCGCTTAGGCAATGGGAGTTTGCTTAATGGTTCGCCTGAGTGCATTTGCCTTGGGAATGATCACAACTCTCGGTTCTTGCTTAGGCAATGGGAGTTTGCTTACGTCGCTTTTGGCTTTTCGATAACGGGTAAAAAAAAGCAGGCCTTGCTTCAAAGCTTGGCCTGCAAAATAATTATCTAAGTTGGCTATTACTGGATGGCTTTGCCAGACTCCCATGCTTGGCCAACTACCTCGCCGACCACGCGATAAGTGTTGGTCGTGGCGTCGAAGATGACGGGCTGTAGCTTGTCAAGGTCCACATGGCCATCGGTCATGATGCTTGTGTCGGCGCTGGTGTTAATCACTCGGCCCACAACGCGGAACGAGCCATCTTTAAGCTCTTCCATGGCTATCAGGCGGCATTCCAGTGTCAAGGGGTACTCGTTGATGATGGGGGCGTCGATGTTGGGGCTCTTGGTGGCCGTGAATCCGGCACGAGCCACTTTGTCAGGCACGTCATTGCCCGATACGAGGCCGAAGTAGTCACTCTCCACCACGTTGGCCTTGCTGGCAAAGCTGACGGTAAAAGCACGCTTCAGTCGCAGGTTTTCGGTGGTACGGTGGTGGGAGAGGAACACGGCAATCTTGTTAGGACCGCTCTGCCCGCCCCATGCTGCCATCATTACGTTGGGGGTCTCAGTGGCATCATAGGTGCCTATCATGATGGCCGGCTGTGGCGTGATGACAGCCTTGTTGAAGTTCTCGCGGCCTTCTACTTTGGCAATATCTGTCGGCGTTACGTCCTCTTCGTAGATGGCTTGGGCCACGTTTTCTTGGTTTTTCTGTCCGCAGGCTGCGAGCAGCAGACTGCCTATCATCATGATGGATAACAGATTTCTTTTCATGGTGGTGTGTTTGATGTTGTTGGAGTATGTTGTTAATAACGGTTTCCGTCAGTATCCGATACCTGCGGCGACAGTTGCAGTAATTTGTTTTTCTGTGATTTATGCAGATTGTCCGTCGCGGTATGCAGTGCAAAGATACGTCTTTATATCCACATGCGAGATGCCATCTCCCTTTTTGGAGTAGGATTTATTTGTCGCATGGTCTGTTTTCGTTCAGCATGGCCTCCACTTCGTCACGGTGTTCGTATAGGGTACACCCGCCAGTGTGTTTCCAATCCAACGCATTGGCGCCTCTGATGCGGCGGAAGAGGGGCGAGTTCATGGCCTGTTTGAGCCCCATGGTGGCCACATTGCTGTCGCTATAGGGCGAGAAGGGACATGGCTCGGCAGCGCCGTCTGGCCCGATGTGGAAGAAGCCGCGTCCGGCAGCCAGGCAACCGCCCATGTTCTTTTCGTCGCCAGGGAAAGAGATGAGGAGCATATCGTGTCGCCAGGCTTCCCGTTCGGCCAGTATGGTGGCGAGCTGCGCCACCTCGGCGTCGCCAAGGGCCAAATGGGCCGTGGCCTCGTCTGTAGGCACATATTCCACGTAGACAATCAGCCGGCATCCCATATCTCTCAGCCTTTGGATATATTCTTCGGAGGTTACTTCCCTCATGTTTTCTGTCGTTACAGTAATACTGATGCCATAAAAGAGCCGTGCTGCATCCATCTTTTTCATGGCTTCTGCTGCACGCCGGAAGATACCCGTACCGCGGCGGCTGTCGGTCGTGGCGGCATCGCCTTCAAGGCTTACCACCGGAACCATGTTGAGGTTGTTGCGAAAGAACTCAATATAACGGTCGTTCATCATCGTACCGTTGGTAAATACAGGAAAGATCATCTCTTTCACCTTGCAGATCTCTTCGAGCAGGTCGCGTCGCGTCAGTGGCTCGCCACCTGCCAGCAGGGCAAAGTTTATGCCCATAGCGGCTGCCTCGTTGAAGATCTCGCGCCATTGTGTGGCTGACAGGGTGGCCCGTTGTGATGCACCGTCATCGGCGGCGATGCCGTTCTGGCGAGCATAGCAGCCCTTGCAGTGCAGGTTGCACGTAGTGGCGATGCTGGCTATCAGGAATGGGGGTACATCAATGCCCGTCTCACTTTTGACACGTTCTCGTGTGGCTTTCGATTTGCGAAACTTGCGCCGCATACGCAAGGCAAACAGGGCTTCGCGCGGATTTCTAAGCATGGCACGGCCTGCGGTAACCATGATGCGGTTGATACTATTGGCCATATAGCCATTAAGGTCTTGAACCATAGTGGGGGAGGTATTTGTTTAATTCGATTTAGCCATTTTGTTCGTTTGATTGCATTTGACTCATAGGAACTCACGACCAGCGGTTCTCGCCTCGGTAATGAGAGCAATCTTACATTGCTTTCGGCTTATCGAAAACGGTGTGTGTTTTTCTTTGATAATATCTCAATCAGGCTGTCGATGCTCTTTACCATTCGTTCCAATTCTGCGGCCTCTATAGCCGTATCACCCAGTTGAGCACTCATGCAGAAAGGGATGTCTTTGCATCGTTCCTCCATGCGTTGCCCGTTCTTGGTGAGGCTGACGAGGGTCTGACGTCCGTCGGCTATGCCCTTAGTACGAACTATCAGTCCGTCGCGCTCCATGCGCTGTAGCAGCGGAGTGAGCGTATTGGTCTCCAGCATCAGACGTCGGCCTATGGCGCTTACCAACTGATGATCCTGTTCCCACAGCACCATCAACACCAGATACTGAGGATAGGTGAGGCCCAGAGGTTCCAACATGGGGTGATAGCTCTGCGTGATCAGCCGTGAGACGGTATAGAGACGAAAGCACAGTTGGTTGTTCAGTTTCAGTTGCTCGTACACGGTTTGTAATGTTGTTTTCCGTAATGTGGAACGATAGGCGGATTCGATGTGGCATACCGCCTTCGCCGACTACGATTTATTAACAGAGGAGGGCTTTCTGTCAAGTCATGAAAGGGCAGGCCGGCTCACGAATATGCTGGCCTGCCCCGTTTGTTTAACTCGAACAGGAGAGTTCGATTACTTCTGTTCCAACAGTTTCTCAATATCGGACTCCATCTTCTCGGGCTTGGTGGCTGGTCCGTAGCGCTTGATGCTCTTACCGTCGCGCGAGATGAGGAACTTGGTGAAATTCCACTTCACCTTGTCGCCAAAGAGGCCGCGGGTCTCATGGCGCAAGTACTTGAAGATGGGGTGAGCATTGTCGCCGTTGACATCTATTTTCTGCATGATCTGGAACGTGACGCCATAGTTGAGCCGGCAGAAACTCTCAATCTCGTTGTCCGTCCCGGGATCCTGATGGGCAAACTGATTGCAGGGGAAGCCGATGATGACAAGGCCCTTGTCCTTGTATTTTTGGTTCAATTTCTCCAGCCCATCAAACTGGGGGGTGAATCCACATTTGCTGGCGGTGTTGACAATCATCAGCACTTTGCCTTGAAATTGTGCGAAGTCTATCTCGCTACCATTAGTGGCCGTGGCCTTAAAGTTGTAGATGCTTTCCATGTTATTACTGTTTTGAGCCGACAGCAAGCCGCATCCTGCAACGGATAGCACTACTGCCGCAATGATTGAATATATAAGTTTCATTGTTTTTTTTCTTACATTTGACGGATGAGCCAGTTCTGCAGGCCTATTCTCTCGATGAGTTCCAGTTGGTTCTCGCTCCAATAGAGGTCCTCTTCCTCGTCCTGCAGGTAGGCCTTGACGATGTCATAGGTGGTAGGGTCGCACGACAGAGCCGGCAGAATCTTATAGAGCGTCTCCACCCCGCTGCGCTGTATGCTTAGGTCGGCCTTGATGTAGGCCTCGGCATCCTCGATGAGGTCGCGTTCCTTAGCACCTTGCATCTGCGGTTGATGGCCAAGGTCGAGCATCCTGTCAGCACATTTCTCTACCCATCCCATCTCTTCGCCGAAATGATCAATATACTTTTGGCCAAGTTTCTCAAAGCCCTGCGACTTGAATATCTGCCCTTGCATCTTATGCACCAAGGCGCCTTCCGTCAGCTCCGTGATGATGCCCTGCAATACTTCTAATGATGTCTTGAAATCCATAATTTGAATATTTTAATTGGTTATTATTTTATATCGTTCACGATGCAAATATATAAATATTTTCTTAATTACAAAAATAAATTATTGAAATATAAAAATATTAATATTTCATCGTGCACGATAGTTAGTGTAATAATAAGAGGAGCTAGACCAATAGGATTATGTAACCAAGGCGTTTGCCATACGCCAAAGGCATGTTGGCCTTGATTATAACATCAATCACACATCGGCTACTATCCTATGGTTGTAGTCGAGGATGCGGAGTGCCTATATCCTTAGATATATGACCATCTGAACGGAAGGACCATCCGAAATCCAAACCCGTAAAACAGTCGAACGTTTTCGATAAGCCGAGAGCAATGGAAGCTTGCTTTCATTGCCGAGGCGAGAAAACGGCCTAATGAAATTGAACGATAAGTGTCCGCACAAGTTCAATGTGCCGTATTATTAGGTCCTACTCATAGTAGGAGAATAGAGACACGGGAGATAAAGCTATAGGCTATGGATTGCCGCTGTGTCGGAGAGTGTGCAGACGGTGATGTGGCCGTTGCTTCCGATGGGGCGGAGACGGGCGAGGTCGTCGAGGAGCGTGTCGTAATACTTTAGGAAGTTTTGGTTTTCGATGACCACATAGTCAAAAGGTGCACGATAGGCACGGACTATCTCGTCGTGATGTGAGTTGATGACAGAGATGCCTTTTCGGTGCATGAGGATGAATGGCGTCTGCGGCGGATAGGAGAGGAGGCAAAGGATGGTGGCATCGCTGGGGATGCTGAGACTATCGAGCAGTTGGGACGCCTGTCGATAATGCTCGATGGTGGTTACGGTGGCGGTACCCTCGGTGCGGCGTTGCTGCTGCATGATGCGGGCGTCTCGAACCGACCATGCCGAGAAGAGCAGCACGACAGCGGTTGCCACCACGCCACCCCATCGGGGTGGAGCGACAGGGAGCGTCCGCAGGACAAGCATGAAGGCGAAAAGTATGGGCAAGAAGAAGGTGTCGAGGAAGTAGTAGTCGTGGTCGCAGTATTGGCGCATCATGGCTACAAAGAAGCAACATTCGCCCATCAGCCATATCGCCACCAGATACCACAGCGAAAGGCTGTACTCCCGTGCGACGTGCTGGTGGCGAAGGCGATGCACGATGGCATAGCCGATGGCAAGCAGCGTGCATACGGTCATGACGAGATAGTGGAAGCGTGAGAAATAGTGGTAGAGCCAGCGCTGTTTCATGTCGTGGAGGATATAGGAGACCTCGTCGAGGCTGCGTGCTGGCATAAGTCTGTTGAGGAAAGCACTGCCATAGGTGGTGGCAAGATGGTGGTACCAAATCCGATAGGCCACGATACACAGCACTGCAAGAATCACACAGGCATGAAAAGCGGAGAGCCGCACATCGCGGTGCAGGATGCGTAGCGCCTCGAAAACCAAAAGAGCCGCGAGTGCCACAGCAAAAGAGGCGCGCATGAGTGTGGATAGTGTGGCCAGCGCGAGCGATACAATGAACCATCGGGGGCGATGGCTCTCGGTATATGACAGGAAGGCCCAGAGTGCGGCGGCCATGCAGGAAAGTGCCGGTACGGTGGGTATGAAACCGCTGAAATAGTAGGCCAGCGAGGGTGCCGAAAGAAAGATGACGGCACACATCATGGCCATGGGTTTGCTGCGGGTGGCAAGACAGGCGGCTCGATAGGTGCAATAGGTGCCGCCGATGGCTATGAGGGTGGTCCACAGGCGGAAGACCCACGGCTCCGTGACGCCCAGAAGAAACATCCATAGCGCGGCCAGCCATTGATGGAGCGGGAAGTCGACGGCGGTGATGGTGTTGTCGGCTATGAGGCTGCCCTTGTTGTAGAGCATCATCTGTGGATGGAAGAGGTCGAGCCCGTTGTCCAGAAAACCGAGGGCGAGGGCATAGTTGTCGCTCTGCGTCCATGCGTGGATGAACGAGGGAAACTCGTTGAGGTAGGGCTGCTGGATGAAAAAAGCCAGAAGCGAGATGAACAGCAGGGCTGTCATCTCGCTTCTGGCAATATGCACGACACTTGTCTTATTCACATCAGAAAATATAGTGGGTGCGGATCGCTCGACCTATATTAATAGCCGAAGATCTGCTCGAGAGTGAGTTTCTGTAGTTTGCCGTACTTCTTGAGGGCATCGAAATTGATGTCGCTCTCTTTGCCGAGGAGCATATAGTTCATTTTCTTTCCCTTGATGTATTTGTGGTTGAAGTTGATGACGTCCTGCATCGACATCGAGGGATAGGCATTGAAGTAGAACTGGCTGACGGGTTTCTTGGTGTCGAAGCCCATGCGCTCGTAGGCCAGATAGTTGAAAATGATGCTGCGTTTGATGGTGCGCTGTGTACGGATGCCGGAAATGAGAGCCTCTTTGGCCATATTGAAGTTAGCCTCGGCGACCGGCATGTTCTCGAAGAGGTCTTCGAAAGCCTCCATGGCGTCGGCCAGCTTGTCGTTCTGGGTACCGATGAACGAGGCGTTGGTGAAATAGCCATTGGGACGACCCGGGGTACCAAAGCCGGCGGCAGCGGAGTAGGCGAGAGAGCGCTTCTCGCGCATCTCTTGGAAGACGATAGCATTCATACTGCCTCCGAAATACTCGTTGTAGAGATTGACCACGGGGGTGAGTTTGAAGTCATACTTGACGCTGCGGTTGAAACCGCGGAGGCGCACCTGGGGTGAGTCGTAGTCGACGAAAAAGACGGTAGGCTCCTTGACTGCCTGCGGGAAGATTTGTTTGTTCTTGAGGGGAGCGCGGAATTTCTTGGGCATGTAGTGGTTGTCGGTGACGATGCGTTTGATGCCGTCCATGGTCTCGGGCCCATAGTAGAGGATGCGATGCTTGAAGTTGAAGAGGTCGTGGATGGCGTCGGTGAGTTCCTTGGCGGTGAAGGCACGCATCTGGGCTTCGGAGTACTGGTCGAGGGTGGGCGAATTTTCAGGGCCATAGATGGCATAGTTGCAGAGGGCGCTGAAGGCACTGCCTTGGTTGGTCTTGCTGTCCTGACGGCTCTTGACAATACGGTCGATGAGTGTCTTGAGGGCCTCGTCATCGGGCTGGCAGTCGGTCATGAGCTCCTCCATGAGTGCCATGGCGGCTTTCATGTTCTCGCTGAGGCCGCTGAGGCTGACGGTGATATTGTCGCCGCCCACGCTGAGGCTGTAGGAACAGGCCAGCTTGTAAAACTCGGCCTTGATTTGCTCAAGGGTATGCTTGGAGGTGCCCAGATAGCCGAAGAGGTCGGCGGCGAAGTCTATCTTCTTGTCGGCATTGGCTCCGAAATCGAAATAGTAGTCGAGATTGAAGGTGGCGTTTTCCACATTCTGCACATAGAGCACCTCAGCGCCGTTGGCAAGTTTCGACCGTTTCATATCCTTGGCGAAGTCTACATAGCGCGGCTCGATGGGCGTTACAGTGCGTGCCTTGAGGGTCTTGAGATATTCGCTCTCGTTGTCGCGGCCCACCTCGATGGGGGTGATGGCGGGTTTGGCAACTTTATAGACGGGGTCGGGAGTGCCTTGCAGCTTGTTGAGGATGAAGTAATTGTTGTCCTTGAAGGTGCGGTTGGCAAAGTCGACGATGTCTTGTTTGGTGATGGTGGAGAGGACGTTGATCTCGTTGCAGACATCACCCCAGTTCTGGTACTGAATGAAGGCATAGGCCATCTGGATTGCGCGGCTACCGTTGCTTTCGGCCTGCTTCATGATGGAGAGTTTCTGATTGTTGATGGCGGCTTTGAGGAGGCTTTCGTCAAACTTGCCCTGCTTGAGGAGTGCTATCTGGTCGAAGAGGAGCTGCTGAAGCTGTTGCAATGTCTGGCCCTCGTTGGGACGACCGCCGAAGATGAAGACGCCATAGTCGTTGAGACCATAGATGCCGCTGTAGGCACCGAGGCATTTCTGAGGCTGGTTGAGGTTGACGTCAATCAGTCCGCACTTGCCGTTGTTGAGCACCGCATCGACGAGGTTGGCAATGAGGCGGTCACGGTCGCCAACTTTGGATGTGAGGCGGTAGGCGATGTAGGTGTTCTCTGGGTCGTTGCCGGTGATGCTCTTAGTGGTCGGGGTGGTGATGGGTTGCTCGGCGGGGAAAGAGAGCTGTGGCACGTTGCCCGGCTTCATGTGGCCCCAGTATTTGTCGATAATGCGGATCACCTCGTCGGGGTCAAAGTCGCCAGCCATGCTGATGCACACATTGTTCGGGACATAATAGTCGGCATAGAATTTGCGGATGTTGCGCATGGAGGGATTCTTGAGGTGTTCAGCCTCGCCGATGGTGGTCTGAAGGCCGTAGGGGTGATGGGGAAACATGGCACGAAGGATCTCTTCGTAGCAGCGGCGACCGTCCTGTGTGAGGGTCATGTTCTTCTCCTCGTAGACGGCTTCGAGCTCCGTGTGGAAGAGACGCAGCACCATGTTCTCGAAACGGTCGGCCTGTAACTCACACCATGTCTCAACCTGATTGGAGGGGATGTTCTCTACGTACATCGTGCAGTCGTTGCTCGTGAAGGCGTTGGTGCCGGTAGAACCGATGACGGTCATCATCTTGTCATACTCGTTGGCGATAGCTATCTTGGATGCCTCGTAGCTCAGGCTGTCTATGCGGTGATAGAGCAGGGCTCGGGTGGCGCTGTCGTCGAACATGCGGTACACCTCGAAGAGGTCTTCAATCTGCTGTATGTATTTCTGTTCACGCTCCCAGTCGGTGGTGCCGAGGCGGTGGGTGCCTTTGAACATCATGTGCTCCAGATAGTGCGCAAGGCCTGTGGTCTCGGCGGGGTCGTTCTTGCTGCCGGCACGCACTGCCACGTAGGTCTGGATGCGGGGGGCCTCCTTATAGACGCTCAGGAATACCTTCAGCCCGTTGTCCAA
>JAFUVR010000095.1 GCA_017477485.1 Bacteroidales bacterium
CGTAGGAAACAATCAACGCCGGGCGATGTCAGGATAACACAGCGCAATTGGCGCTACAGTTTTTTTGGGGAGCTGTTTTTCAAATTAGCCTTTCTAAACATTGTATACAGCTATGTTTCATCAACTTAAAAAATAATAAGTGGCAGTTTTTCTTATTTTATCGGACACCAATAATAGAAAACCAATAGGGAGGCTCATGCCTCCCTTTGGAGTATGCAAAAACTATTGCTGGGTGCCGGAATCATGGTTGTCACCATGATCGTCATCGTGACCGTCGTTATCGTCGACGGGGGTGTTGGGAGCATAGATTTTGATGTCGATGGATTTCTCGGTGGTCCAGCCGGTGCGGTCGGTGACACGAATTTCAAGATGATAGTCGCCGAGGTCGCGGTCGTCGGGGATGGTGTATTGTTTTTCTATAATGTAGCGGGTCTGGCCCTCGGGTATTTCGAATGCCTCGACGAAAGTCCACGGGTAGACAGTGGCAGTGGAGGAGAGATGAGGACAATGGACGGCTACGGCACTATGGGTGTGGGGCTGGAAATTGTCGTGCACCTCGATCTCATAACTGCCTAACTCCATGTCGTCGGTAAGCACGTAGTAGACCTTGAGAACATCACCCGGATGGTAGACCTGACAGTCGATAGGATTGACAAGGGCTGCATCGCCGCCGATTTCGGGAGGCGTTGTGTCCTTGACTTCATCGTCTTCTTTACATGCGCTGAGCATGGCGAGGGCCATAAAAAGGGTGGATAATAGAATGTTTTTTTTCATGATATTTTTTTTGTTTTTTGATTATACAAAGATACTTTTTTTTGTGAGAAGTGAATGAACAAAAAAAGGATTGAGGCACAGGGGTACCGCCGATATCAGAAATCCCAATCGGCACGCAACGAGAAGTTTCGTCCGGGTTCAGGAATCTGCATCAGGCGGTAGTAACTGGTGTGGTCGTAATACCGATGGTTGAAGATATTGTTGACGAGGAACGAGACTTTCAGTCGGGTGGAGGCAATGACAATGTCTTTCTCAGCCTTGAAGCCGAGGGTCCAGTAGCCATCGGTGGGCTGTTCGGGCGGCACGATGTCGTGCTGACTGCCCACCACCCTGAGAATAGCGCTCAACCGGCAATTGCCAATCCACTGGGAACCATAATGGATTTCGCCCTGCACAGACCACGGCACCGAGAACGGCAGCGAGAAACCTTTCTTGGTGCCCGACAGCTGCCGTGCCTTGAGATACTCACCTTTGAGGGAGGCCGTCCAATGGTCGGAAACGTGATAGTCTACCTGTGCGTCAATGCCGTAGCGGAACACTCGTGCCTGCGTGTATCGGTAGAGTTGCACACCTTCCACAAAGAGATGCGTAGGATTGAGATAGATGTAGTTGGAGAAAAAGTTGAGGTAGGGTTCGACGAGGAGCACCAAACGCCGTCCGTTGTGAGAGACGGAAGCATCAAGCTGGTAGGACTGTTCGGGAGGCAGCGCGTTGTTGCCCTGCTCGTAGCGACAGGTGTGGTAGTTGATGCCGTCAGCCCCCAGTTCTTTGGCCGTAGGCAGACGGAAACCCTTGCCGATGTTCATCTTGACAGTCCAAAGACCGGCATCGTGGCTGACCCCTGCCGACCACGAGAGACTATGGAACGACTGCGTGAGGTTGTCGGCACGTCGCATATAGGCACTATCGCCAGAGGATAATGGCGTCGGATACCAGTCTGTGTATTCGTGAATTGCGAGTCGAGCCGCATCATAGCGCACCCCCCCCTGCACCGTCCAACCGTCGGACAGAGAAAACTTGTCGGAAAGGAAGAGGCCTACCACAGACTGTTCGAAGTCGGGCATGATGAACCCCCATCCGTCACGGCGGTTGTGCTGGTACTGCAAGTCGAGGCCGCCATGCAGCAGATGTCGCTCGAAACCCATCCATCGTACACCGATGTTGGCAGAAAGGGTATGCTTGTCGAATCCACGCTCGAGCGTGCCTGTAGGCCGTGGGCGAAAGCCATGGGCTACTGGTTCGGCGTGTTCTTCGCGGTGGTTGTTTTGATAAGCAAGGGTGGCATCCAGCGAGTAAAGGCTGCCGAGATAGGTGCTATGGCTGGCCACCTTAAGATGGTTGACACTCTGGAAGGGGAGGCTGATGTCGTGCCATGAAGCGTTGTAGTCGATGTCGGAGAGAGCCACCTCGCGGCCATGGGCATCAGCAAAGAAGCCACTCTTGGAGTAGCTGTCGGAGATGCGAAGGTCGGTGTGGAAATCGGTACCCCCATAGCCGAAGAGGAGGCTTGCGTCGCGTTCGAGGCCGGCAGTGTTGCGCAGACGATGGTCTGGCAGACGCAGCCAGTAGGTGTTGTGCAAGATGCTATCGGCGGGCACCCTGTAGTCGGCATAGTCGGCCAACGTAGCCATGGCACGGAAAAAAAAGCGTCCGCGGATGCCACCCACATCGGCCGAAGTGCCCCACTGCTCGTTGTTGCTCCGCATGAAGAGATGGACGCTACCCTCCAACGGTTCATCGGGCACATGCTTGGTGGTAAGCTTGAGGACACCTCCCATGGCATCGCCACCGAAGAAGAGGGCCGAAGGACCCTTAATGACCTCGACCTTGCCGATGGCAAACTGGTCGATTTCCAGTCCGTGGTCTTCGCCCCACTGTTGGCCCTCGTGCTTCACCCCGTCCTCTACCACAGCCATGCGGTTGAGGCCAAGCCCACGAATGACGGGTTTGGAGAGGCCCGACCCGATGGTCATGGCTTTGACTCCCGGCACCCCTTGCAAGGTTTGCGAAAGAGTCTCGGCATAGTGCGATTCCAAATAGTCATGTCCCAATTGCACACCCGAGAGCGTGGACTCGACCGGCTGTTGTTGCGAACGCTCGCTCACCATAACCTCGTGGAGCATCACCGCACTATCAGGAGGCGGAGTGGCTGATAGCAACGAAAAAAATAGTATACTGATTAACATGCTTTCCATCCTGAACTCACAGACTCGTCATCATCAGCCTATAGGCCAATGGCGTAATCATGCGAGCATCTTGTTTTTTTACCAAAAGATAAGAATCCATGATTCGCCGCAACTACAGGGAATCTGATGCTGACGGGCGAATTGGAGCGACGGTTGCCGACCTACCGCAGCAGGCCACGCTAAACAAGAGGGAGACGCGGAGGGCCACGTGCCAAGACGTAGCCAGCGTAGCATTGGACGACAGCAGGAGTAAATACATGATATGTCGTCCTGCCAAAGAAGGCCACCGACAGAACCACAGCAGCCAACATTGGCACCCACAACGAAGATAGGAACTGGCAGAGCAAGCAGTCATGCCATACCAACATCGGCTGGTTCCAGTGACCCGAGTGGGAGCGATGCGAGGCCGAACAATCGTCGCAGGCCACCACGGCATCTGCCGACTCGGCGTGATGCCAATGAAATGACGCCATCCCGACAGCCAACAGATAGACCGTCAATAGGATGATAGCAATGCGACTGCGCCGGACTTTGGCCATACGATGATATAAATTACGTCTTCAGAGGCAGAGGGCAGGCGTTACGCTTAATGTCTCACTTCGGGTTACGCAGTACCGAGTAAAAGCAGTACAGGATAAGATGAGTCTAACCGATGAATAACGATACATGTAACGTGAGCCTCACGAATGGTTTAGTGAGCAACGTCACGCCTTGAAGCAAACATTCATAAATCCTGAATCGTGCAAGTCAATCAATGGACGGAGCCCAATGGGAAACGATAGCCGACGGAGAGCATATAGGCCGTGATGCTGCAACCTGCATGATTGACAGGGACATCGCCGTTCTCGATGGTACGGAGGGCATCGACTTCGTCCTTGGCAGAGAGGAAACCGTGGTCCACATAGATGCTGAAAGTGAAGCGTTGAGACTCATAGCCTATACCGACAATGGCCTCCACATCGAGACGGTTCATATAGTCGAATGCAGGAGCGTTCTGAATCTTATAGTTCACATCACGCTGAGGCTGGAAGGGTGTCACTTTGCGCTCGCTGTAGCGTCCGAGCAGGCCATAGCTGACTGCTGGACCGACAAAGAAACGGACATACTGTTTCCGTTTTCGCACAGGGAGTTCGAAACGGAAATTGGCAAGAATAGGCACCTGAACATAATAGGCGTCGAAACTGCCATGATGCTCGGTGGAGAGGCCTGGAGCGATGGTAAAAACCTCGGAATAGCTGCCACCACGACGGGTGAAATTGATGCCACCCTGCAGATAGAAGATGTAGGCCATGGGCGACCGCAGCTTGGTAAATTCCAGCATGGCATAGCCTCCAAACGAGAAAGAGGCCAGCGGTGTTTTCTCTGTCAAATCGTCCGACAGACGGCTGATGCCGCCACCCAAACGCACGCCAATATTAGTGAGTTGTGCCGACGCTCCCAAAGAGAGCGCACAAAGCAATATAAACGATGCTACAAATTTTTTCATAATACCGTGCAAAGGTACAAATTTTTACACAATGCGTTACATCTTTTTTTTCTCAGAGCTTTCGGAGCAGGAAATCCGTCATCAGTTCGTAGAGGTTCTGACGGGTATTGCCTCCGTAGATGCTGTGGTTTTTGTTGGGATAGATGCGGAGTTCGAAATGTTTTCCGGCGCGTTCCAAGGCGCTAATCATGTCGGCAGAATTTTGGAAATGCACATTGTCGTCGCCAGTGCCATGCACCAGCAGATAGTTGCCCTTCAGACGGTCCGCAAAATGGAGTGGAGAGTTGTCGTCATAGCCCTTGGCGTTGTCTTGCGGACGCTGGAGGAAACGCTCGGTGTAAATATTGTCATAGTAGCGCCAAGTGGTTACCGGCGCGACGGCTATGGCTGTCTTAAAGACATCATTGCCTTTCAGCAAAGCCAGCGAAGAGAGGTAGCCGCCAAAGCTCCAGCCAAAGATGCCGATACGCGAAGCGTCTACCCACGCCTGCTGTCCGAACCAGCGTGCCGCCTCGATGGCATCCTCACATTCCATGGCGCCGAGGTTTTTGTAGGTCTGTTTCTTGAAATGGGCGCCGCGTCCACCTGTGCCTCGTCCGTCAAAGCAGGCCACAGCAAATCCGCGCTGCGAGAGCATATGGAACCAATAGTAGTCGCCACCCCTGTAGGCATTGACCACCTGCTGGCTGCCAGGGCCTCCATAGACGAAGAAAAGCAGCGGATAGCGCTTGGTGCTGTCGAAGTTTTCGGGCAGGATGACGTAGTAGTTCAACTCGTCGCCCCGCGAGGTGGTCAGTGTGCCAAAAGAGAGCCTGCCAGCGCCATATTCTTTCATCTTGGCCTGCAAATCGGCATTGTCTTGAAGCACGCGAAGCAGCTTGCCTTTATGGCTGTAAATGGTGGTGACGGGAGCCGTATTGGCCGTGCTGAACTGATCGATATAGTAGTTGCATCCACGACTGAAACTGACACGGTGGGTGCCTTCCTGCTGGCTGAGTTGCGCAACACGACGTCCGTTGAAGTCGCTCACCATCAGTTCGGTGTTAATCGGCGAGCTTTTGTGGGCGGTGAAGAAGAGGCGTTTACGCTTCTCGTCGATGCCACATACGTCGACCACATCGTAGTCATCAGGGGTCAGCCGCATCTGGAATTTGCCATCCATGGTGCAGTAATAGATCTGATTGAATCCGCCACGTTCGCTGCTGATGATAAAGTGCTTCTTGTCAGGCAAGAATGTGAGCGTAGACGGAACATCCACATAGGTGTCGCTACGTTCCTCGTAGAGGGTGGTGAGGTTGCCCGAATCGGCATCAACGAGCAGTAGTTCCATTTGGTTCTGAAGGCGATTCATGCGCATCACACATAGCTGCGAAGGGTCCGCGGTCCACTGGAATCGGGGCAAATACTGGTCGTTGTCGCTGCCCAAGTCGGGAGTGATGCACCGACGGGTCTGCACATCATAGATCAGCACCTCCACACGAGAGTTGTCCTCGCCCGCCTTGGGGTACTTATAGGTATAGTCGTCGGGATAAAGGCCACCCCACATCTGCATGCTGTACTCGCGCACCTTGCTCTCGTCGAAACGGTAGAAGGCGATGCGACGGCTGTCGGGCGACCAACGGAAGCCACGCGTGATGGCGAACTCTTCCTCATACACCCAGTCGGTAGTACCATTGATGATATGGTTGCGAAGTCCGTCGGTTGTGACTGCCGTTTCTTTGAGGCTGGCGAGCTCCATCATATAAAGGTTGTTGTCGCGCACATAGGCCACATAGCGTCCGTCGGGAGAGAAAGCCGTAAGGCGTTGCTTGCCAGAACCGGAGAGACACCGCAGGGTCTTGTGGTCCAAGTCGTAAACATAATAGTCGGAGACACCGCTGTAGCGATAGATGGCGTCGAAATTGGCACTCAGCAGAATCTTACGCTCGCTATCGTCAAAGGCATAGCTTTGAAAAGTCAGTCCCTTGGCCTCTTCCATATCGGAGAAACAGCATATCTGATCTGTCTTCTCGCCCGTTTTATAGCTGTATTTAGCTATGCCCTCGGCATCCATCATAGTATAATGCTCGCCGTCGGCCATAGAGTGTCCCATCTGAGCCGAGGCGGCAGCGAAAGTCCCTTTTGACCATATATCCTCGATAGAGATTGGCTTAGTCTGTGCCTCCGCAACAGCAGCGGAAAAAGATAGCGAGGCAACAATCATAGTAAAAAGAAGTTTTTTCATTTAGTAAAGCATTGAATATAAAAAAGAAAAATCACGAAATAAGAAATGCAAAGGTACGTTTTTTTTGCCATATCGAAAAAAGTTAATACCTTTGCAACCGTTTTCGAGTCAGTGGCGTAGCAACAACGCAATGTAGTACAGCACGTCACAATCATCAAAAGGAGAGATGCCGGAGTGGTCGATCGGGGCGGTCTCGAAAACCGTTGACCTCCTTTGGGGGTCCAAGGGTTCGAATCCCTTTCTCTCCGCGAAAAGATTTACAAATCAGCAGGTTGCAAGCCTCGTAGACCAAAGAGGGTGTCCCAAAATCAAGGACACCCTCATTTCATATAACCCATAGGGGCCATATAAGCGATTCTCATAAAGGAATAAAAACTCACAAGACAACATCCTTGTTTATTGGCATTGAGGAATCGGACATCCAGTAAATGCAGCGTCCATCTATGATAACCATAGCACATGTACATGACACCCAATAAGGACCTGAGTATGCGGATATGCGCCCTTGCCAATCGTAGGCCTTTCCCAATCCTTCTCAAAGAGACAAGGCATTAAGCATTGCTTTCGTTCGGGCCACCTCAGGCAGCTGAAACACGACAAAACAGCATTTCATAAATGTTCGACGAATCCGCATGGAGTGATCCGGGCCGCCGGCTGTTGGGGGATTGCTGATTGGAGAAGACGAAAAAACGACGTATTATTCCTGCATACTTTCGTTCAAGCATTTTCGGGCCTCGTAGGCATAATTAGCACATTTTGATTAGTCCGTCGCCTATTCTCAACCCGATTATTACTTCATTAGAACAATTCAGTCCGAAAACACGATATACTATAAGACAAGCACTTAGAAAACAAAGTACCATAAGGGCAAAAAATAATTTTGCCATGAACAAAAAACGTCGTATCTTTGCATCCGCTTTTCAAAAGACAAAAGCTTGTCCAATGGTGTAATGGTAGCACATCTGACTCTGGATCAGCCAGTCTAGGTTCGAGTCCTGGTTGGACAACAAGAGAGATAACTAAACAAAGGTTATCTCTTTTTTTATCCCATCCACCAGACACATACACCTTCATCAGGCGCATACATTTCTTATCGCCGCACTGCCAAGCGGTGCCATTTCAGCTTCGTACCTCCCCTGCTTTCCCCCGCGACCAATCAATCTGCACGCCGTCATTATTAGTCTCCCTTTCGTCGAACGAAACAGCTGGCTCTCGTGCCATAGGGGCGTTCGTCGGCAAAAACACGCTAAAACCCCAACAGAAGCATTGACAAACAAATAATTATACTGCTCAGGAATGGCAAATTACGAAATCTGACAAAATGTTGGTATCTTTGCAGTTTCTTTTCACAACCACCCTACGCCGCATGTCATCCTTCCGACAAAACATGACACTCCCCCACCTCGTCGCCCTGCTCATACTGCTGGCGGCATGGCTTTTTACGGCCACGGCCAACGGCCAACGCATCATAGAATACGAGGCCGGCATGGGCACCCGCGATGCGCAAAATCCCAAGATCTGGATCCTGTACAACCAGGTGCGCGCCACGCACGACGGCATGGTCCTCTATGCCGACTCGGCATGGCTCAACACCGAGCGCAACGATTTCACAGCCTTTGGCAACGTCAAAATCGACATCACCGACACCACTACCATCTTCGGCGACCACCTCTACTACGACGGCGTGCAGCGCCTCCTCGACATCTGGGACGACACCGTCGTCCTCATCGACGGCGCCACTATCCTGCGCACCATGCAGCTCTCCTACGACCGCAACACCTCCACCGCCAGCTACTCTACATGGGGCCGCACCGTCAGCGGTGCCACAACCCTCGAAAGCCAAGAAGGCTACTACAATTCAGACACCAAAATCCTTGACATCTACCAGGATGTCGCCCTCTGGGACTCTGCCAGCCGCCTCGAGACCGACACCCTCGTCTACAACACCAGCACCAAGATAGCCCGCTTCGTCAGTCCCACCCACATCTATGGCAACCAGTCCGTTCTCTACAGCGAACGCGGCATGTATCACACGGACTCTGGCTACGCCGTCTCCACCAAGGCCTCCCGCATAGAGACCGATGGCAAGGTGCTGACCAGCGATATCCTCCACTACTGGGAACACGCCAAGCGGGGCGAGGCCTACGGGCATGTCTCCATCCTCGACACCACCAACCACACCGTCTGCACCGGACTGTACGGCGAGACCGATCAAATCCTACGCACCTCCTACGTGACAGGACAGGCCCTCGTCCGCATGGCCGATGACCAGTCCGACACGCTCTACATCCACGCTGACACCATCCGTGTGGCCAACGACAGTAACAACCAGCTCCGCTCCGTAAAAGCCTACTACCACGTCAAACTCTTCCGCCACGACGCCCAGGCACTCTGCGACTCCATCTTCTACAGCGCCTCCGACTCCCTCCTGCGCCTCTTCGGACTGCCCGTCCTCTGGTACGAAAACTACCAGTGCTCGGCCGACAGCATCGACGTCCGCCACGACACCGTCGGTGTGCGCCGTGCCGACCTCAACGGCCACAGCATGGTAGTACAGATGGTAGACAGCGAAAAATTCAACCAGCTCAAAGGCAAACGCTCCGTCGTCTACTTCGACACCTCCGAGCCTCGCTATGCCGACATCCTCGGCAACGCACAGATGGTCTACTACGTCACCGAGACCGACTCCCTAGGACGCGAGACCCTCATCGGCGTCAACGCCGGCGTGGGTGCCGACATGCGCATCTACTTCCGCCAACGGAAGCCCCACCGCATCGTCACCTTCGGAAGCCCCGACATGAACACCTATCCCTTTGACCAACTGCCACCCGAGATGTTTCGCCTCGCCGACTTCAAATGGCTGCCCAACCGCCGTCCCCGCAAACCCTCCGACGTCTTCTCCTGGTGACAAAATGTCAGCCCAAACCCTCATGGCAGTATTATTGACATGAAACATCTGTTCAACC
>JAFUVR010000096.1 GCA_017477485.1 Bacteroidales bacterium
GAACGGTAGGCTTCTTCGAGGGCGCGATAGGCTGTGTAGCGGTCGCAGAAGGGCTGGTGGAGTATCATGAGGTCGATATAGTCGGTCTGTAGTTTGCGCAGGCTCTCGTCGATGCTTTTCATGGCACGGTCGGGCGTGTAGTTGCTGATCCACATCTTGGTGACGAGGAAGATGTCCTCACGCTTCAGCCCGCTCTTGCGCCATGCGTTGCCCACGCCTTCCTCGTTCTGGTAGGCCTGTGCGGTGTCTATCATGCGGTAGCCTACGCTCAGGGCATCGCTCACGCAGCGTTCGCATTCCTCGGGGGTGATCTGATAGACGCCATAGCCTATCTGTGGCATCTCAATGCCGTTGCTAAGTTTAATGACTGGAATCATGACTATTGGGGTGTTGTTGTTTATAAAAGAACCGTGAAAAAAAAACTCGTCAGACGGTCTGCTTGCGCCATTCGGAGGGTGTCCTGCCCGTATGGCGCTTGAAGAAGCGGACGAAATGCTGGGGGTACTGAAATCCGAGACGCTCGCCCACCATGCTGATGCTCTGCCGGTCGTCGTTGAGCCACTCTTGCGCCATGCGGAGGACATGGGAGGCGATGAACTCTTGTGCCGTCAGTCCTGTCTCGGTCTTGACGAGCTCGCCGAAGTAGGCAGGCGAGAGACAGCACTTGTCGGCAAAATAGGCCACCGTGGGCAGCCCGTCGGCGGAGGCCTGTGTGGTAAGGTATTCGTTGAGCAGGTGGTCAAACCGCTGCACGACGGAATGGTTGATTTCTTCGCGGGTGATGAACTGGCGTTCGTAGAAGCGCAGGCAGTAGTTGAGCATCAGCTCAATGTTGGAGACGATAAGCTGGCGCGAGTGCTTGTCGATGGCGTGGTGCAGCTCTTGCTCTATCATGTCCAGCACGCTGCGCCATATCTCTATCTCGGCAGAAGAGAGGTGTAGGGCCTCGTTGCTGCTGTAGCCAAAGAAAGCGTAGCGACTCATGTTGCGCCCCACGGAGGTGCGCGCCAACAGGTCGGGATGGAAGACGAGTGCCGACCATCGCGGATACCTTACGTCGGGGTTGGGCTCGATGACGATGCGCTGTCCGGGTGCGAAACTGGTTACGGTCATCTCGTCGAAGTCGTAGGGGGTGCGTCCGTAGCTGATTTTGCAACCCTTGTTCTCCTTCAGAAATAGGGCGTAGATGCCATAGGAGACACTGGTGGCTTCGTCAAAGGCCACCTCTTTGTCGTAATGGACTACGGAAACCAGCGGGTGCAGTGTCTCGATGCCATAGGCCTCGTTGAAGTCTTGAACGCTGTTGAGAGTCAATTCTTTCATTTTTAGTGTCGTATAGGTGCTTCGGGTGGGTGTGTGTTTGATGTTGCAAAATAACGATTAATCCCTGAAACGGAGCTAACACCAATTGTGGTAAAAGTTACCCAAATTTCATTTTCGCTCTTCCTGAGCCGCGTCGTGACCCAGTCGTCCGTAATCATCCCATTGGCCGAAAAGGATGCCGTCGCGGGTGGCGCTGACCAAGTGGCTGAGGGCGTTGCGATAGGTCGAAGGGCTGCGTTTTTTGTAGAAGGCCACGTTGTAGGCCCGCACGCGCTGATAGAGCGTGGGGAAGCGGCAGAAGGTCTCCCACGCGTCAGCCGCTTCGAGGGCCGCCTTCAGGTCGGGGTCGACGACGAAATGGGCGGGGTCCATGTCGGGCAGCACACGCCGTCCGCTGTCGGTCATGAGGCCCAGCCGTTCGAGGCGGCGCACCCGCTCTTTGTTGAGCTCGCTCCATGCGCTTTTGGGTTGGCGTGGCGAGAAGCGCTGCAGGAGCCTGCCGTCCACCTTCTTCTGTGTGCTGTCGATCCATCCGAAGCATAGTGCCTCCTCTACGGCGTCGAGATAGTAGAACGAGCCGTCGGCCTTTGGCTGTCCGCGGCGCAGCTCAAGCCAGCATTCCGTGGCGTTCTGGGCATGGAGGAGGAGCCACTGGCGAAACTCGCTGCGAGAGCGAGCGGCAATGGTGGGGCTTTCGTCGTTGCCGGACGTGCGGTCGATGTGGGTCATGGCGAGGGAATGCTGTCTAAACCTATGAAATCTTGAAGGAATACAGTTTGGACGTGCGGTCGATGTGGGTCATGGCGAGGGAACGGGCAAGAGAGAACAAAAAGAGGCGGAGGCCTTGTGGCTTTCCGCCTCTATGCTGTGAGTGGTTGCTGGCAGCGACTACCGGATATTGATGGTCTCGGTGTGGCGTATGTCGCGCGAGGAGGAGGCCACCATCAGCTTGTAGGTGCCGGGTTCGAGCATCCACTTGTTGAGGTTCTCGTCAAATGAGCACAGGTCGTCCACCGCCACGGTGAGCTCGACGGTCTCCTTCTGGCCTGGTTCCAGTTCGGCGGTCTTGGCGAAGGCTTTCAGCTCTTTGGCCGGCTTGTCCATGCTGGCCCCTGGGGCAGCCACATAGAGCTGCACCACCTCTTTGCCGGCGGTCTTGCCGCTGTTGGTGATGTCGACGGCAATTTTGATGTTCTTCGAACTCTGGTTCACCTTGACGTTGGCGTAGTCGAAAGTGGTGTAGGAGAGGCCGTAGCCGAAGGGATAGGCCACTTCCACTTGGCGGCTGTCGAACCAGCGATAGCCCACATAGATACCTTCGTCGTAGCGTGTGAAATCGACGTTCTTCTCGCCACGGTCTACGCGGCGGCTGGCCACGGAGACATTCTCCGAGGTTTGGTCGACGGGGAAGTTGGCATTGGCTCCGATATCTGTCAGGGCGATGGGGAATGTCATAGGCAGTTTGCCCGAGGGGTTCTGACGTCCCGACAGGATGTCGGCCACGCTGTTGCCGCCCTCTTGGCCGGGCTGCCAGGCGCAGAGGATGGCATCGGGCAGTTGTTTCCACGACTGGGTCTCGATGACGCCTCCGATGTTGAGGACCACGACGACTTTCTTGCCCGCGGCATGGAAGAGGCGGCACACGTTCTCCATCATGGCGCGTTCCACGTCGGTGAGCTCGAAGTCGCTACTCGGACGGTCGTAGTATTCGCCGCAGGTGCGTCCGAGGGTGATGATGGCATAGTCGGCGCGTTGCACCTGTGCGGCAATCTCGCTCTCCGAAAGCGGCATCTCGTTGGGACGGATGCGCACCATGTCGGCAAAACGGGTGGTGACCTTGGAGAGGTTCTCGGCGATGCTTTTCTTGACAAAGTCGTTGTAGCGTGTTGCAAGGATGGGGTCTACGCTGTAGCCCGCGTTCTGAAGGCCTTCGAGCATCGACACGGTGTAGGCACGTCGCACGTCGCCCGAGCCCGAGCCGCCAGCAATGAAGTCGTAGGAGGCGCAGCCAAACAGGGCCACCTCTTTGACCGAATGGGCTATGGGCAGAGCCTGGCCCTCGTTCTTGAGCAGCACCATGCCCTCCGTGGCGCTCTGGCGCGTGACGGTGGCGTGGGCCTTGAGGTCAGGATGGTTGTCGTAGGTGTGGCCGGGTTCGTTGCGGGGCGAGGTGTAGATGAGTTTGAGGATGCGGCGCACGCTCTGGTCTACATATTTGATGTCGAGACGTCCTGCATTGACGGCGTTGACGATGCTGTCCATCTGCCACTGCTGGCCGGGCATGATGAGGTCGTTGCCTGCCTTCATCTGCTCTTCGGGGTGGTCGCCGCCGTACCAGTCGGTCATCACCACTCCGTCGAAGCCGCATTCGTCGCGCAGAAACTCCGTCACGAGGTCGCGCCGCTCCGAGACGCTGACGCCGTTGATTTTGTTGTAGGAGGTCATGAGGGTCTTCGGATGTCCCTCGCGCACGGCAATCTCAAAACCTTTCAGGTAGATCTCGCGCAGGGCACGCTGCGACACCTGCACGTCGTTGCCCATGCGGTTGGTCTCCTGATTGTTGGCGGCAAAGTGCTTGGGACAGGCTCCCACACCGTTGGCCTGGATGCCGCGTATCATGGCGGCAGCGGTCTTGCCGGTGAGAAGCGGGTCTTCGGAGTAGTACTCGAAGTTGCGTCCGTTGAGCGGATGGCGATGGATGTTCATGCCGGGTCCCAGCACCACGTCGACGCCATAGTGCATGGCCTCGTCGCCGATGGATTGGCCCACGTTCTCCACGAGCTCGGTGTTCCATGTTGACGACATGACGGTGCCGATGGGGAAATGGGTGCAGTAGAAGGTGCCCGCCTCGTGCTCGCGCGTGGAGTCGATATTGACGCCCGCAGGTCCGTCGGCAAGGATGACGAAGGGAATGTCCAGCCGTTCGATGGGGCAGGTGGTGCCCGCGGCTCCAGGCACTACGTCCTTCATGTCGCCCACCGCTGTCTCGCTGACCCAGCGGCCTTCGTTGCCCGTACCCACGATGATGCGCGCTTTCTCTTCGAGCGTCATCTGTTCTATCATCTTATCGATCTTTTTGTCCAGAGCCGATTTGCATCCCGTTGCCAGCAGCAGCACGGCTCCTGCAATCATTAGTAGTGTTTTTTTCATGTGGTTGGTTTTTTGTTGTTTTGAAACGACAAAGATACACAAAGTTTCGCAAACGTCATAAAATATGACTCCGCATTGTCTGCGTCATCCTGCTGTCCCTGCTTTTCGTGGTGTTCCGAAAAGGTCCAATTATATTGGGCCGTTGTGTTCGCTTGATTGTATGTGATTCACAGGTGCTCACTACCTTCGGTTATCGCCTCTGCATACGAGCTTGCTTGTCTGGATTAGGCTTATCTAAAATGTTCAATTTCATTTAGCCGTTTTTTTGCCTCGGCAATAGAAGCAAGCTTCCATTGCTCTCGGCTTAACCAAAACGTTGGCTATAAGGGCTGGCGGAAGGAACATCCTGCGCGCCATTCGGAGCATCCGTAGGCGGTGCGGCCACGGAGGATGCGGCCCTTACCGCACAGCGGACAGATATCGCCTTCCTTGACAAGCGGCGACGGGGCGGAGCCCGCAAATTGTCCTGCAGAGTAGGGCGAGGGAGCCGCCGCGAAGGCCTGCGGAGAGGCTGACGACGGAGTGGCAGAAAGGGGTATTGAATTCTGAGAAACAGCGGATTGCGAAGCTGTGGAAGTAGGGATGGGTGACTGAGAAGCAGCGGTTTGCGAGGCGACGGAAGAAGCGGTGTCGGAAGGCGATACTTTGTCGGCAGTCTTT
The DNA here is from genome assembly GCA_017477485.1 of Bacteroidales bacterium. GTDB lineage: Bacteria > Bacteroidota > Bacteroidia > Bacteroidales > P3 > Colimorpha. Next base: position 5,134 of record JAFUVR010000096.1, read on the forward strand.
TTCTTGCGCGAGGTTTTGGGCTTCTCGGTTTTCGATGCAGCCGATTTGCGCTTGGCAGCAGCCCTTGTAGGTTCAGGCACGGCCACTGCCGCCACCCGACGGTTGCTGTTGTCGGACTTCACCTCGCTAACAATCTGCCACACCATCATTTTCAGTTCGCCGATGAATGTAGCGGCATCATAGCGGTGGGCCTCGATGTCGCGCAGTTTCTTCTCCCACTGGCCCGTCAGTTCGGCACTTTTGAGTAGGTCTTCATGGATGACAGCAATGAGATCGATGCCTGTAGGCGTAGCGATAAGGTTTTTACGCTCCTTGCGGATGTATCCGCGTTTGAAGAGTGTCTCGATGATGGCGGCACGCGTAGAGGGACGCCCGATGCCATTCTCTTTGAGGGCGTCGCGCAACTCGTCGCTGTCAACAAGTTTGCCGGCTGTCTCCATGGCACGGAGGAGCGTGGCCTCGGTATAGGGCTTGGGCGGCGAAGTCCATTTCTCGGTAAGCATCGGCTCGTGCGGGCCGCTCTCGCCTTCATTGAACTCGGGGAGCACACGCTCGTCCTCTTTTTTTTCGTCGTCGTCCTGCTGGCTGCGGCTGTTGGCAAAGACCCTCCGCCAGCCCTCGTCGAGTATGACCTTGCCCGTGGCCTTGAACCATACGGACTCACCCTCCTGCTGTTGCGGGAGAGGGCGAGCAACGACAGAGCCGAGGACCGCAGTGGCGGCGAAACGGCAGTCGGGATAGAATACAGCTATAAAGCGACGGGCCACGAGGTCGTAGACCTTCTTCTCGTTGTAGGTGACATCGCCGCCAGCGGGGTTGACACCCGTGTGGATGATGGCATGGTGGTCGGTAACCTTGCTACTATCGAACACCTTCTTGCTTTTTGGAAGACGGGCGCCCAAGAGCGGCTCTATGAGCGGACGGTAGGGCAGCATGCCCTGCAGGATGGTAGGACACTTGGGGTAGATATCGTCGCTGAGGAATGTGGTGTCGACACGAGGATAGGTGGTGAGTTTCTTCTCGTAGAGCGACTGGATGTAGCGCAGGGTCTCGTCGGCGGAGAATCCGAACTTTTTGTTGCACTCCACCTGCAGCGAGGTGAGGTCGAAGAGACGTGGAGGGGCCTCGCGGCCCTCCTTCTTAGTCACCTTGCCAACGGTGAAGGGTTGCCCCGTGATGGCGTCGAGCAGGAGCATCCACTCCTGTTCGGAGCGCGAGGGGATGGACTCGTCCTCGGGGTCGGCGGATTCGTCGTCCTTGTTTTTCTTGCGCAACTCCTTTTTGGGGTCGGTGATAGTGAATAGGGTATCGCGGTATCGGGTGGAGAGCACCCAGTATTGAGTAGGTTTGAAATGGTCTATCTCCATCTGGCGCCGCACGATGAGGGCCAACGTGGGAGTCTGCACACGTCCCACGCTGAGCACCTGCCGCTGCATCTGTCTGTAGCGGAGGGTGTAGAGGCGGGTGGCATTCATGCCAAGGAGCCAGTCGCCGATGGCACGGCAGAGGGCCGCCTCGAAAAGCGACTGATAGTCGGACTGCGGACGCAGATTCTTGAATCCTTCGCGTATAGCCTCCTCGGTCAGTGATGAGATCCAGAGGCGTTGTACGGGACATCTGGCACGGGCCTTCTGCATGACCCATCGCTGTATGAGTTCGCCCTCTTGGCCGGCATCGCCACAATTGATTATGCAGTCGGCAGCCTGCATGAGGCGTTCGATGACGTGGAACTGACGTTCGTAGGTCTGATTGCTGATGAGCTTGATGCCGAAGCGCTCGGGGATCATGGGCAGAAAATCGAGGTCCCAGGGCTTCCAGAGAGGGGTGTAGTCGTGGGGCTCTTTGAGCGTGCAGAGGTGGCCGAAGGTCCACGTGACCTGATAGCCGTTGCCCTCCATATAGCCGTCGCGGGAGACGGTGGCACCCAGCACCTTGGCAATATCGCGAGCCACAGAGGGTTTCTCAGCGATGCAAACGATCATTGCTTGACAAGTTTTAGGGCCTGCCAGCCGTCGCGCGAGCGCTGGTCGACGAGGTGTAAGGCGAGCGAGGCGGCCTTTTCGAGGAGTACGGCCACATCGCCGGCATAGAATCCGCTGAGCATGAGAGTGCCACCCTGACGAAGGACAGCGGCATAGGCGGACATGTCGCGCAGGAGGATATTACGGTTGATGTTGGCGATGACGACGTCGAAGCGCTTGTCGGGCGTGAGGAGTGCGGCATCGCCGAGGAGGCAAACGATGTCGGGGCATCCGTTGCGCTCCACGTTCTCCAAGGCGTTGCGGTAGGCCCATTCATCGTTGTCGATGGCCTCCACATAGGCTGCACCTTTCTTGCGTGCCAGGATGGCGAGCACGGCGGTGCCGCTTCCCATGTCAAGCACACGGCGCCCGTCGAGGGGCTCGTCGCGGAGGAGTGAGAGCATCATGTAGGTGGTCTGATGATGGGCGGTGCCGAACGACATCTTAGGTTCGATTTCTATCTCGTACTGCACGTCGTCGCGATGCGGATGGAAAGGGGCGCGCACCCAGCAGAAGTCGTCGACGAGCACCGGATGGTGCTGCCGTTCCCATTCCTCGTTCCAGTTGCGGTCGGGCAACTCTTGCATAGAAAGGTGCACTTCGCAGCCCACACACTCGTCATGCACCACGGTCTGCAGGAAGGCCACGTCGTAGAGGTGTGCTGGCACATAGGCCTTGAGACCATCACGCGTCTCCTCGAAACTGTCGTAGGGACCTTCCTCGCCGAGATGATAGATCAACATGTCGCGGTAAGGGTCTACCGGATTGAGACGTATAGTAACTTCTGCGTATTTCATAAAGACAGAAAAAAAAGAATATTCGTTGAAAGTTAATATATTAAAGAAAGAAAACAGGACTCATGCCTATTGTTCAGCCAACTCAATCGTCAAACTCGAATAGGCGAGGTTGGGCCACCGTCTTGGGATATTCGACACGGCAGAGGAAGAGACCCTGCGGGGGCATGCTGACGCCGGCGGCACAGCGGTCCTTGCGCTCGATGATGTGTCGCAGGCCGTCGAGCGAGAGTTTGCCGCGGCCCACATCGAGGAGCGTGCCGGTTACGGAGCGTACCATATTGCGCAGAAAACGGTTGCTACGGATGGTGAAGACCCATTCGCCGTCGTCGTCGCCCATGTTCCAATGGGCATGGGTGATGTGGCAGATGTTGGTCTTGACCTGTGTGTGTAGTTTGGCAAAGGAGGTGAAGTCCTCGTATTGCATGAGTATGTCGGCAGCCTTATTCATCAGCTCATAGTCGGGCTCGAAATAGATGCGGCAGTAGAGACCCTGACGGAACGGGAGCCGGCGGTTGGAGACATGATACTGATAGGTGCGCGCGGTAGCATCGAAACGGGCGTGGGCATTGCTGGCCACGGGGAGGATGCCGAAGATGGCGATATCGGGCGGAAGGAACGAGTTGAGCTTGAAGGTGAGCTGGTGCGTGTCGACGTCGAGGTCCTCCACGTCAAAATGGGCATAGAAGTCGGAGGCGTGAACGCCGGTGTCGGTACGACCGCATCCCACGACGGCGATAGGCTGGCGGAGGAGCGTGGAGAGCGCCTTTTCGAGGGTCTCCTGCACCGTGGGGAGCCCAGGCTGGGTCTGCCAACCGCAGTAGGCGCCGCCGTGATAGGACCCACGGATGAAGTAGCGTTGTTTCATAATCAGCCGTGCAAAGATACAAAAATAATCGTTGTTTGGAGGGATGAATGGTGGGAAGGGATAATAAAAAGGGTAGAAAAAAGTTAATTAGAGAGAACGATGAAACATCCGGCCACCCTTGACGACAAGCAGCACTACATGACGCATACGCCCGTGTGGCGGCTGGTGTTGCGCATGGCAGTGCCGTCGATACTGAGCATGCTTGTCACGGCCACCTACAACGTGGTGGACGCCGTGTTCATCGGACGGCTGTCGACTGAGGCCACCGCCGGCATCGGCATTTCCTTTGCCTATATGACCTTTATCCAAGCCGTGGGCTTCTTCTTCGGCCACGGCTCGGGCAACTATATCTCTCACCAACTCGGAGGGCGCCACTACGGACGTGCCGTGCGCATGGCCTCGCTGGGGTTTGCCTGTCCGATGGCCATCGGGACCGTCGCCGCCGTGCTGGGGTTGCTGTTTCTGGCTCCACTGGTGCGCCTGCTGGGTGCCACGCCCACGGTGGAGCCCTATGCCTGCGACTATCTGCGATATATCGTCATGGCCACGCCGGTGATGATGACGGCCTTCACGCTCAACAACCAGCTGCGGCTGCAAGGCAACGCACACCTCGGCACGCTGGGCATAGCCAGCGGAGCGCTGCTCAACATGGCGCTCGACCCGCTGTTCATCTTCGTGCTGGACATGGGGGTGGCAGGGGCATCGCTGGCCACGGCGGTGAGCCAGCTGACCAGTTGGGCCATCCTGCTCTGCCTTACCCATCGCAAAGACTGTGTGCACATAGACCTGAGGCAGGCGCGACCGTCGTCATTCCTCATCAAAGAGATAGTGCGCTGCGGGCTGCCGTCGCTCTGCCGGCAGGTGCTGCTATGCCTGGGTGCTGTGTGCCTGAACTACAGCGCGGTGCACTATGCCGAACAAGGGAGCGAGGATGCCGCATTAGCGGCCTTCTCGGTGGTGACGCGCATCATGATGTTCGCCTTCTCGGTGGTGCTGGGCCTCTGCCAAGGGTTTCAGCCCGTGTGCGGTTTCAACTACGGAGCGCGACGCTACGACCGTGTACGACAGGCCTACCTCTTCACCATCAGCGTGGGGACACTCTTCCTCATCATCATTGGCACGGTGGGCTACGTGTGGGCCCCGACGGTGGTGGCATGGTTCCGCGGCGAGGACAGCACGCTCATAGCCATCGGAGCCCGCACAATGAGGTGGCAGTGCATAGCCTACCCGCTCGTAGGGCTCAGCACGGCCACCAACATGCTGTTTCAAAATCTGGGCTACACCCTGCGGGCCTCGCTGCTGAGCAGTGCACGATCGGGGCTGGTGCTGATACCGGTGCTATGGCTGACGGGGTTGATGATGGGGCTGCCAGGAGTAGAAGCCGCACAAGCCATTGCCGATGTCATCACCTTTGGCATAGCCCTGCCACAAGCCATCTGGATCAGCCACCGACTGAGCCGCACAACGGCGACAGGAGAATAATACCTCGCTTTCTATACTAACAAACCTTTTTTTCGATCGTTTTCGATAAGCCGAACGCAGGCAAGCCTGCTCGTATGGTAAGGCGAGAACCGATGGTCGTGAGCCCCTTTAAATCAAACACGATTAAGCGAACAAAATGGCTAAATGAAATTGAACAACATAACCGATATCAATACCGCCTCCATAGGAGACAAATATCAATAGACCTATAATATAATCGCAACATATTTCTGCCTCCGTAGGAGGCTAATGTCAATAGCTCAATAATATAACCGCAACAAAAATCTGCCTCCATAGAAGGCAAATGTCAATATCCCAACAATAATACCCGCAACAAAATACCGCCTCCGTAGGAGGCAAATGTCAATATTTCAACAATATACCTGCAACAAAAATCTGCCTCCATAGGAGGCAAATGTCAATAGCTCAAAGATATACCCGCAACAAAATACCGCCTCCGTAGGAGGCAAA
>JAFUVR010000097.1 GCA_017477485.1 Bacteroidales bacterium
TGAAATTGAACAATATAAAACACAAACAATCAATATGAAACGAATCCTTATGGTGCTCGCCGCCACCGTCATCTGCGGCGCATGCCTTTTCACCTCGTGCAAGAAAGACGAGGAAACCGGCAACAGCGACCTCTGCGTCGCCGAGAAAATCATCGGGAAGTGGGTGACGGCCGAGGTGGACGGGCAGACGCTGCCGACTAACAAGAAGATGGTCATCACCTTCGTCTCCGCCACCAAGGCCTACGTGAGTGCATCGTTCAACGCACATCAGGGAGCCGAACTCTGGGGCGGACGAATGGAGGCCTCCGTGACCATCGACGGCAACAAGGTGACCGTCACCAGCCACACCGACGAACACACAACCAGTATGGAGGAGTACACCGTCACCGCCATCAACGACAATGAGTTCACCGCCGACCAAAAGGTGACCGTGACCGTTGACGGCACCGTGGTGCATACGCGAGAAGGCAAAATGCGCTACGTCAAGCAGACCGCCGACTACAGCGCCGCCATCCTCGGCCTGTGGGAGTGCCAGGAACTCACCGGCATCGAGACCTACAACGACGCCAACGCACGCCTCGAGTTCCTCGCCGACGGCACCTACCGCTACTACCGCAAGGACGACAGCGGGCAGTGGGAGGCCGTCACCACCCGCGAGTTCCAGGACTATTTCGTGGACGGCACCCTCCTCGCCACCCGCTGGAAGACCCCCGGCGAGGACGAGCTCCGCGAGTGGTGGGAGATAGCCTCCCTCGCCGCCAACGAGATGCGCTGGACCGCCCTCCGCCAAAACCCCGACGGCACCACCGCCCACCAATCCATGCGCTGGACAAAAGTCAATTAATGGTCACCCTGCGGCCTAAAAATTATAAGAAAATTAGAAAGAAAAAGGAGTGCCCTTTCGGGCAGAAAATTCACAAATTTGAAACAAATTGAACAAAATCGAAATTTGAATAATTTGAACTTAATTTGAGAAATTTCTCGCCGCAGGCGACCAACGAAAAAAAACATAGAAAATGAAAACAGTCAATCTAAAAAACTATGAGCCATCAGGCGCTGGCGTCCTTGGCGAAAGTTTTATCAGCAAGAGCGATCCCAATATCCTGCTAAAACTCTATTCCCTCGAGCGCGAGCAGATGGGACTCGACGAGTACGACCGAGCCTGCAAGGTCTTCCGCCTCGGCGTGTCGTGCCCTGCCCCTGGCGAGTTGGTGCGCACCGAGGACGGCCTGCTCGGCATCCAGTTCCACCGCATCATAGGCAAGAAGTCCTATGCCCGAGCCTTGAGCGAGCATCCCGAGCGCCTCGAGGAGTATGCCTTCCGTTTCGCCGACGAGTGCAAACGGCTCCACTCCATTCGCCCCGAGCCTGGCCTCTTTCCAACGGCCAAAGAGCAGTGCCTCATGCACATACGCCTCGACAAGTTCCTCTCCGACGATGAGAAGGCCGGTCTGGAACGCTACGTCAGCACCCTCCCCGATGCCGACACTGCCCTTCACGGCGACCTCCACTATGGCAACATCATCTTCACCGACGACGGCCAGCAGTATTTCATCGACCTCGGCGACTTCTGCACCGGCTCCCCGCTCTTCGACCTCGCCATCGTTTACCGACAGACCTGCCGTATGCCCGAAGACTTCATCAAGGAGAACTACCACATCGACGCCGCCACGGCCCGAGCCTTCTGGCACGCCTTCGTGCCGCGCTATTTTGGCCCCGACGCCAGCATCGAGGAGGTCAATGCCATGTTAGAGCCCTACAACACGCTGCGGTCCCTCGCCCTCGAGCAGTCCCTCGGCCAGTACCGCCCTGCCATCAGGCCCGCGCTGCAAAAAATGATGAAAAGTTAAAATGGAGTATAATAGAACGTTAAATTAAATTCATAAACCATGGCAAACAAACCTTTGCAGACAGAATTATTGGACCGCGCCATCGTTTTTGCAGTCAAGGCCCATGCAGGCACCGAACGCAGGGGCAAGGGCTATCCTTATATTGTCCATCCGCTGGAGGCTGTAAGCATTGTGGCCACCATGACCAATGATCAGGAGCTGCTGGCCGCCGCCGCGCTACACGACACTGTGGAGGATACCGATGTGACTGCGGAACAGCTCAGGGCTGAGTTCGGTGAGAGAATCGCCTCCCTGGTAACTGACGAGAGCGATGTGATGCCCGACGGCATGACAGCGGAGGACAGTTGGCACCAGCGCAAGCAGGCTGCCATCGACCGTCTCTCAAAAGCCAGCCACGATGCCAAGATGGTGGCCATGGGCGACAAACTCTCCAACATGAGAGCCATTGCCCGCGACTACGCCGTGCTGGGCGATAGCCTCTGGAACCGTTTTCACGCCAAAGACCCAAAAGACCACGAATGGCACTACCGTGGCCTTGCCGATGCGCTGCGCGAGCTGGAGGAGACCGAGGCATACCGCGAATTTGAATCGTTGATCAACCAAGTGTTTCCAAAATGATTGTCTGCATGTGCAGACAAAATCCCTCCACCCAAAATCGAAAAAAAAAATTATCTTTACAGTTTATAAAAATTAATTTCTAAAACAAACTAATCACACTAACCCATTCATGCACAACAGTCTGCAAACGACGTTGTGCAGAGCAAACAAAACAAAAAGATGCTGATTTTAGGATTGAGTATCTATGCGTGGATTACAATAATGGTTGTCTTGACCATGTTTGGTGTCATGCTTTTTACCAAAATCCCCGCAGAATTTGTGTTTCTCAGCGCCATTGCGGTGCTTTATCTCACAGGAGTCCTCGATGTCAAAGAGGCCTTGGCCGGTTTCAGCAACACCTCCGTCGTCACCATCGGTGCCCTCTTTGTCGTCATTGCAGGCCTTATCCAAACAGGCGTGCTTCATTGGATGGCGAAGTACGTTCTTGGCACCCCCAAGGATGAGAAGAAAGCCGTGGTGCGCCTCATGCTGCCTGTGGCATTCCTCAGTTCCATTCTCAGCAACACCGCCGTTGTAGCCCTCTTCGTCAACGTCGTCAAGATGTGGTCCAAGAAACTCGGCATCGCCCCCTCTCGTCTGCTCATTCCGCTCAGTTACGCCTCCGGTCTGGGCGGCATCTGCACCCTTATCGGCACCCCGCCAAACCTTATTATTAGTGGAATGTATACCGAGGAGACGGGTCACGCAATGAACATTTTCACCACCACTCTGCCAGGCCTCTTCTGCCTTGCCGTAGGTGTGTTGAGCATATTGGCCTTGCGCCGCCTACTGCCCGACCACAAAACTCCCGACGATAACTTTGCCAACACCGGCGACTACACCGTCGAGATGCTTGTCCCGTCCGACAATAAGGCCGTCGGCATGACCTATGCCGAGTCAGGTCTCAAGCAGGTTGACGGCGGTCAGTTGCTCGAAGTGGTGCGTTTCGACAAAGAAATCTGCTCGCCCGTGCCCGACGACGAACCCGTCATGGGCGGCGACCACCTTGTCTATGTCGGACAAGTGGACGACCTCTTGGACCTGCGCTACACCCACGGCCTCGCCAGTGCCGACCATCACGTCTTTTCGCTCAACGAACTCGAGCATGGCCGCAAGTTGCGCACCGCCCACATCCCCTTTGGCAGCCCGCTGATTGGCCGTTGTTGGAAAGACTCCAATGTCAAAGGACACGATTATGTAACGCTGGTCGCCGTGTCTCGTCATGGCGAGCGCCTCGAGCAGATTCCCAGCGAGGTAGTCTTCAATGTTGGCGACGCCGTGCTGGTCGAGTGTTCGCCCCATATCTCCGAGGTCAGTGCCGACTTGGCAAAAGCCATGACATTCGACGAGATCGACAAAGTCCCGTTCAGCATCGGAAGCGGCACGGTCATCTCCGCCCTCCTCATGTTAGGCCTTATGGTGTTCGCGGCCCTTGGCGTCATGACCCTCTTGCAGGGCGCCTTCCTTGCAGCGTTGGCCATGGTGCTCTTTCGCTGCTGCACCCCCTCGCAGGCCATCAAGAGCATCGACTGGTCTATACTTATGGTCTTTGCAGGCAGCGTGGTGCTCGGCACCGCCATCACCAAGACAGGCCTTGCCGAACTCCTTGCTACCTCCGTACTCAACATCTGCGGCCCCCATCCCTTGCTTGTAATGATAGCCCTATGCTTTGTCGGCACATTCATCACCGAGTTCATCAGCAACACAGCGGCGGGAGCCATGCTTTTCCCAATAGTCTATCATGTCGCAATCTCCATGGGCTGCGACCCGTTCCCATTCCTCGTGTCGCTCATGATAGCAGTGTCGTGCAGTTTCGCCACACCCATTGGCTCGCCAACCCACATGCTCGTCTATGGCCCCGGCGGCTACCGCTTCAACGACTTCCTGCGCATAGGCATCTGGATGAACATCATCATCTTGGCGGCCAATATACTAATCGTCAATCTCATTTGGCCCATCTCCCCGCTCAAGTAAGCATTCCAAATCAGACAATACAAAGCAAATATTAACAATAAAAACCATCACAAGATGAACAAGAATGAAAAATTTGTTGTCACCATCAACCGCGAAATGGGTTCCGGTGGTCGCTCCGTAGGTAGGAAACTCGCAGAACGTCTCAATGTCAAGTATTACGACAAAGCCGTCATCGAGGGTCTCACCAAAAAGTTTGGCGTCGGTGTCGAGAACATCGAGAACATGAAAGCCCAGAAAGCCTCTTGGTGGAACAACATCGACCAATTCTTCAAAGACAATCAGTTTTCCGACCTCGTCGAGCAGGAGAACCTCATGACCAACGAGAACGTCGTCAAGGCCGAGAAAGAAATCCTTTTCGACCTCGCCAAAGAAGGTTCCTGCGTTGTGGCAGGCCGTAGCGGTTTCCTCGTATTCAAGGACACCCCCAACCACCTGAGCATCTTCATCCAGGCCTCCATGGAAAGCCGTATCGAGCGCGTCATGCGCCGTCAGAACCTCTCCCGCAAAGACGCCATCGCCGCCATCGAGAGAGTTGACGAAGGCCGCGAGAACTTTATCAAGAAGAACGCCAAGACCACCCGCTACGACTCCCGCAACTACGACATAGTCCTCCGCATGGACGGCCTAACCGAAGACGACGCAGTAGAAATAATAATGAACTACATAGACCGCACCAGCAAATAATCATCCCCTGCATTGTCGGCCAAGCCTTATGCTCGTCAGTGGACTGGAAGGGTGTCTCTTTGTCGATTTTCTTGAAAAAATAAACTCGGTAGAATAATGAATCTGAACGAAAAATTTGTTGTCACCATCAACCGCGAAATGGGTTCTGGCGGCCGTTCCGTAGGCAGAATTCTCGCCGAAAGGCTCAACGTTAAGTATTACGACAAAGCCGTCATCGAAGGGCTCACCCAGAAACTTGACCTTGATGCCGAAAACATCGAGCGTATTAAATCACAGCAATCGTCTTGGTGGGCCGACGTCAACAACATCCTCAACGAGAATGTTATCAAAGCCGAGAAAGAGATACTCCTCAACCTGGCCAAAGAGGGTTCTTGCGTTGTGGCAGGTCGCAGCGGATTTTTCGTGTTCCAGAATACGCCCAACCACCTGAGCATCTTCATTCAAGCCTCCCTGGAAAGCCGTATTGAACGCGTCATGCGTCGTCAGAACCTCTCACGCAAAGATGCCATCGCCACCATCGAGAGAGTTGACGAAGAACGCGAGAACTTCATCAAAAAGAACGCCAAGACCACCCGCTACGACACCCGAAACTACGACCTCATCCTAAGCATGGACGGCCTGACCGAAGATGATGCCGCTGACGTGATTATGTCCTACATCAACCGTCGCAGTAAATAAAGAGCCTCGACGAGGCAAAATAAACATAATCCCACACGCGAAAACTTTGTTTTCTTGTGTGGGATTATAGTATATCCACACCGCAAGCGTGTCGAAGACACGCGACACCAGTAGTCTAACGGGGAAAACGCCAAATAACCTGCGTAGCAAGTGGACTTGCGATAGCGAAGCAGAGAACAAAATAAGAAAATAAATACAAGATAAGAAAACAAAAAAAAGCGGGTCGAAAAAAGACCCGCCATATAAGTGAAATAGAGTTTAAATAGGGAAAAAACTATTTAAACAAAGCCTCAATCTCATTCTTATAAGCCGCAGCAACATTACGGCGAATAAGTTTCTGCGTAGGCGTAAGAAACTTATTTGCCTCGCTCCACTGCTCTGCAACCAAGGCAAATTTCTTCACCTGCTCCGTAACGCCCAATTCGGCATTGTATTTGTCCACAACCTTTTGGTAGCGGGCCAAAACGCGCTTGTCAGCAATCATCTCCTCATGGCTTTCGGCATTCACGTCGTGGCGTTTGCACCAATCTTTCAGCATATCGAAATCGGGAGCAATGATAGCGCCGGCAAATTTCTGGTCGGCACCCACCACCATCATATCAAGAATAAACGGCGACTGTTTCATCTTCTCCTCAATCACCTCGGGGTTGATAAATTTGCCCATCGAAGTCTTGAACATACTCTTTGTGCGACCAGTGATGAAGAGATAGCCGTCGGGGTCGAAATATCCCGTGTCGCCTGTGTGGAACCAGCCATCGGGGTCTATGGCCTGCGCCGTCAATTCGGGAGCGTTGAAGTATCCTTTCATCACGTTGCCGCCGCGGCACTGTATCTCGTTGGTCTGCGGGTCTATGCGCACCTCGATTTTTCGCATAGCGAAGCCCACGGAACCAATCTTGCGACCTTTCTTGTTGGAATTGGTGACGGCAATCAGCGGCGAACATTCCGTAATGCCATATCCTTCGTAGAGGTCAAGACCCACGCACGAGAAAAAGCGCGTCAGTCGCGGCTGTATCGTAGCGCCGCCCGACACCAGCATATAGAGTTCGCCGCCCATGCTTTCGCGGATTTCCTTGTAAACAAGTTGGTCGGCGATTTTTTTCTGTATTTTATACCATAAGGAAAGTTTGCTTTCGTCAAGGTCGTATTGGAAAGCGAGGTCAAGAGCCCATTCAAAAATCTTTTTGCCTACACCGCTCATCTTCTCACCCTTGCGATAAATCTTGTCATAAACCTTCTCAATAAAGCGAGGCACACAGGCCATCATGTTGGGACTGATTTCCTTGCAGTTCTCTCCCACCTTGCCGATGTTCTCGGCGTAGGCAATCTCGAAGCAGAGCCACTGATAGAGGTAGCCCATCATGCGCTCGTAGATGTGGCACATAGGCAGCCAACTCAGCGCCTTGGTCCATGTCTTTCCCGGACTTTCCTTAATCTCCTGCACGTTCATTATCAGTCCGCGGTGGGTCAGCATCACGCCTTTGGGCGTGCCCGTGGTGCCACTGGTATAGATAAGCGTGCAAATGTCGTCGATAGTCAGCGAGTCCTTCATCTCTTGCAGACGTTTCGGTGCGTCGGGATTTTGCTCAAGATAGCGACGTCCAACAGCGTAGATGTCGTCAAGCGATTTCACATCCTCCATAGGCACGATAGTGCAGAGGTTTTCGAGATGAGGCAGATTTTCGCGTATGTTGCTAATCTTCTTGTACAGTGCCGGAGACTCAACCACCAGCAGGCGTACCTTAGCGTTGTTGAGGATAAACTGATAGTCCTCCTCGCTGATAGTGGGGTAGATAGGCAGCAGCACTGCGCCAGTCTGCTGAACGCCAAAGTCGATATAGTTCCATTCGGGGCGGCCTGCCGATATGAGGCCGATATTCTCGCCTTTCTGAACGCCGAGGTGCATCAAGGCGTAACTAATGAGGTTTACTTTCTCTATATATTCATCAATATAGTGGCTTTTCCATTCGCCATTCTCTTTGTATTTGAATACAGGCCTTTCGGGGTGCAGTTCCTTGCGCCATTGCAATAGGTCAAACAATCTGGTGGGTTCGTTCATAGCCATGAATAGAGTTTGAAGTGTCTTTTTTAGTTAATTTTAATTAATTTTGCAAAGCTACACTTTTTTTTCAAATACAGACATAAAAAAAATGGATTTATTGCCAACTTCTATCCCATTTTACACGAAACATGACGGACATACATTGTATAGAAATGCCCGACAAACCTTGAATGTCCAAGTCGGCATAAAGAGAATAAACAGCAAAAAAAACACCTACTGGGAGCACGTAGCGTCAGAGGTGTCTTCGTACATATTGAGGATTCCCCGTGCTTGATTCTTCATATACTTCACTGCTCTTGGTGGATGAAGGATGCGTACACCCTCGCCAAAGGAGAGGAACATAGAATACATCTCGACATTGATGACCACGTTGATCCTGAACACGCAACTGCCATCCTCGGGATTGCGCCATAGGAGTTTTTGAGAGCGATGGAGGGGTTTGGTGATGATGTAATTGCTTTGCCGCGCAGAGGCCCAGAAACGAATGGTGCGCGGATAGTCGCCAAGGTTCTTGCTCACACCGATGAGGTCATCAAAGAAATGGTCGGGATCGAAGTCGGGATTGTCGCGAAAAGGTACTTCCAAAGGGGTGACACTTATTATACGGTCGAGTGCAAGGTTATACAGTCTCATGGTGTTGACCTGCGAGCCATAAAGGTACCAGCGGTTACGATACTCTTTGAGCAGATAAGGATAAATGTCGTACTCGAAGGGCTGGGAAGTAGAAAACGAATGGTAGACAATACGGAGCGATTGTCGTTGTGACACATAGTTGTAGAGAGGGTTGAGGAGTTTGAGTCCCATGAGGTTGGACACACTCTCAAAATGGATAATCGGCTTGCGCTGGCTACGGATGACGGCGAGTTTGTCTCGCAGACGTCCCACCACATCGCTCATCTCGGCAAAATGGTCGAAGTCCTCCATCTGTCGCATCATGTCGACCGCCTTCCTCAGCATCTCGTAGTCGTTGCGAGACATCGGCAAATTGGTAATCGAATAGCCTGCGTCGGCATAGCGATAGTACTTTCCATCATAAACCTCTATAGGGGCATTGTAGCCCAGCTTGTCGGAGCGCATCATCTGGATATCACCCTGTACGGTGCGAACCGACACGCCTTTGCGCATTCCTTCGGCCTCGTAGAGCGCCTCGCAACAGGCATCAACAAGGTCATCAAGCGTCCATCTGCGGTAGCGGTTGCACAGACATTTGTCTATAGTCTTATAGCGGATCAGAGCATTCTTATTGGCGGGCATGATATGGTGTATTAACTAATATGACGAGGCAAAAATACAAAAAAGAAAGAAAAAAATTAACATGTAAATCACAATAAATTAACACCTTTCAGTTTATGAAACAAAAAAAGGTTATGCTACGCAAAAAGACTGCGTACCATTTATCTACTTTTGCAATCGAAAACGAAAAGAACAGGAGAAAGACGGACCAAACGTATTCTTACTTCTCGTGCATAGGCACTTCAAAGGCCATTGATAGAATAGTAATTTCCGTCTTTCTTCTTTTTTAGAAACCCAGCGAAGTGAATATGGCCATATCCCAGCTTCTGTCGGCGACGAGTCCTAACCCATGGGACGGAAGAAAAACGAAAGAGACTACCAACTAAGCAAAACAAAAAAAGGAAGGTCCAAGGGCGACTTACTGCTCCCTATAGGGATAACAGGCCCTTCAGTGCGGCACGCACGCAGTCGCCCAATTACCTTCCTCTTTTCATTCGCAGAAGTTCATCCCGATGAGCATTGATGGCTCCGAAGGACCTATAGGTAGCCCAAAAACTTCGCATCCCTTCAGACCCTATCAATCGGAGCATTTCCATTAAACAAAATGACAAAAATGAGAACACGACTATTACTGCTTATCCTTGCCACAACGATAAGTTTTACAGCCTGCCGAACAATGAAAACGGCAACGCCCATCGGGAATTACGCCCTCACGGAGGGCAGAAGCATAACCTATGCCAAAGCCAAACAAGTATATCTCTTTGAGGGTCTTGTGAGGCTGGGCCATGTAACAGTCGCCACGCCTCCTGACGGGAACTGCGAAATCCGAACCTATCGCACCTTATTATGGGACCGATTTATATCGTATATCACGCTGGGCATAATTACCGTGCAGACCATAGAAGTGCGCATAAAACCGAATGCTTACCGCAGTCTTCATGGCAATAGAGAACCCTCAGAGGAGAGCCAAGAACAACAAGGCTAATAATCAAATAGATTACCATCCATAACCAATCGACAAGAAGGACAAAAGAGCCGACTTCACAACCTCGCTGCCATTCTGATTTATAGTCCCACCTAATCATCCCCACACCATGATCAACAAGACCCTGACACAAATAGCAATGCGACATCATGCCCTGTTTATCGACATCCGCCGTGAGGATATCGACATGGAGTCAGAGATCACAGCCGCCATGATGGCTTTCGTCCGTCGGTTGAAAGAGAACGGATTCGCGCTGACCGAGGAATTGCTTCATGCCATGAACACGCTCTCGACCGACCAATTGTCGGCCCTGTCGGGAAAGATTATGACCACGATGGGACTCTCTCTCAATTGGATGCCCCTCGTCAAAGGATGGACCACACCTACAGGCGAAAGTGTCCACGACCATGTCCGCACCATGATGGTCAATATCTTGGGCAAGAAGGCCATGGCCCAAGGCACCACCCTCCCCTGCGGTCATCTCATCCCCGAGGGGACTTTTCATCTGGAACGCTACAACGGGTGCCCCTTCTGTGGTCAGCCCTTTCGTACAGCCAACTATGTGTACACCGGACAAGGAAGCAAACTCAAAGAGTTGCGGCTCTTCACCATGGACGACATGGAGCACCTGCTGGCCTCGCTGCTAACGTCGGCCACCCCGCTGGATGCCACTCAGGCAGACACACTGGAAGGACTCATCAGAGAATTGGGGACCAAGTCTATAGAGATAATTCAAAAAGCCGATATAAGTATCAAGGAAACAACGCTGCTGGTGGTGAAGCAACTAATTGCGCTGGACATGGAGGAAGAAGCCGTGCACCTGCTAAAGACTCCGACCGACATACTGCGCTACCTATGGTTCGAAAAGACAGGCTACAAACAGATTATAGAGCCCCGCACCCTCATGGCACGTGCAAAGAATGCACATCGACACTTCTGCGAATCCCTTGACGAGAGCGAGAAGGCTGTCCAAAAGATGAAAGAAAAACTGAAGCTACGCTACGACCGGAGCACCTGTCGGTGCGTCGCACAATGGCTCAACAAGGTGAAGCTGTCGGCAAAGGAGGCCGCCGAAGACATGAATGCCAAGCGTGGCATGTGGGTACGCATGATCCACGCCCTACGCCTCGGCGAATATTCGCGCAAAACGGGCTTCGAGCATCTGGCCCGAATCCTCGACGTCTTCTACAAGCAGGACTACACCACATGGCAGGGATGCCTCAACAAGGCTCGCAGCCGCAACGATGCCACCACCACGCTGACCATGTTGCAGCAACGCCCTGGATTCTTCGCCCGCTGCCTTTTTGCCACCATGCTGCGTTTTGGTTCCGAGCGCACCCTCGCTGCCTTCGACGACATCGCCGACCAGCTGCCGCCACGACTGCTTGTCTCGTTGAGCAACGCCGCCGAGCAATATTTCGACACCGACCAACCTCGATTCGCACGTCCCATCACTGGCGGAAGCATCCGTATCGACCACAACCCCATGCTGAATCTCTTCAGCAAAAACGAGCGCGACGACATGGTCAAATCCGTCGGCCAGACCTATACAAAATTGATGGCAAGGCATTTTGCCATGCAACCCACCGATGCCAAGACCATATACATAGATCCTGCATTGTTCAACATACCCATCAGCGTGGGAGACCGCACATCAACGATTCAAGACACCTCGTGCGCTCTGATGGGCACCCGCTTTGCTGTCGAAGGCGACGCCGTGCGCCTCTTTCTTCAATGGGGCAAAGGACTGCCGGCAAGACACCTCGACATGGACCTTAGCTGCAGGATCACCTATCCCGACAGAGCGGACGAAGAATGCGCCTTCTACAATCTCGTCTGCACTGGTGCCAAACACTCAGGCGACATACAGAGCATACCCAACAACGTGGGTACGGCCGAATACATAGAGCTTTCCCTTCCCGAGCTGGAAGCAGCCGGAGCACAATACGCCATATTCACATGCAATGCGTATACGGCAGGCACCCTCTCGCCCAATCTCGTGGTGGGATGGATGGACTCGGCCTACCCCATGAAGGTGTCGAAAAAAACAGGAGTGGCCTACGACCCTTCGTGTGTACAGCACATGGTACGCATCAGCGAGAACGACCTCTCCAAAGGGCTGGTATTTGGCGTACTCGATATCGCTCGCCACGAAATCGTCTGGCTTGAAATGCCTTTTACCCACCAAACGCTCTACGGTGTCGACAACAACGCCGTGGAAGCCTTGCTCCTCCGGCTGAAAAACAAAGCATCCATTGGCGACATACTGATGCTGAAAGCTGAAGCACAACACCTTGCAATCGTTAACGCTGCCGACATGGCCGACAAAGCCTATACCTACGAGTGGGCCCTCAATCCTGCCGATGTTGTCAAACTGCTCTATTCCGATTACCCTAAAAGGATTACCGCTTCATAAAGGGCATCTATCACAACTGTCACATCTCTTTTCGTTAGCACCTCTGCCATGCCTCATAGTGCCGGCAAGACTCTATGAGACAACAAAAAAAAGAATCCTATGCTTTCGCTGGGATGGGGGGATTGCTGGCCAATGGGAAGGGGAGATTGCTGGCCAAATAGTTTTCGCTTGGAAAGAAAAACACTACCAAACACCATCAATAACCAAACAAAAAAAACATGAACACACGCCATTTTATCTTGTATGCGGCATCGGCCATGCTGATGCTTGCCGTTGGATGTTCGAAAGACGACGACATCCAGACTACCAGCAAACAGAACAGTTCCAGCAGCCAGAGCAACTCGGCGATCTATCCTGTTGCGGCATTCAGTGCAACGGTCAACAATATGACCGTCAACGTTTCCAGCACTTCCACCAACGCCTCTGCACTTTATTGGAGTTGGGGAGATGGGTCGAGTAGCACCGCTTACTCACAGTCGGGAAAACACACCTACAGCACTGCCGGGACCTATAGGATAACACTAACTGCCGAAAGTTCTACTGGACATAGAAATTCCACTTCACGTGTGGTTACCGTATATCCTACAACGGTGAAAATCACAGGTCTGGAACTTCACTCGTTTCCTGCGGCGCCCAGCAGCGGCGCATGGGATGTGGCTGGAAAACCCGATATCTACTTCACGATAGACAACGACATACGCAACACCACCTATTACACGTCCTCAACCAAACTAAACGTCAACAACAGCGACTGCCCACTCACATGGTATACAAACTGCGTCATCACCAATATTTCTGATGTAACCTGCCTCACCATCAGGTTCTACGACGAAGACGACATATTGGAAGACGAATACATGGCGGGGGCACTCTGGTATCCTGCATCTGAGAGCAACAACTATGGATCGAGATTCAACTGGCGCAATTCATCCATCCCGCTTGATTTCACCATCTACATGACGTGGTATTCTTCCAAAGGAGAGACACAATATAGCAAGTCGGCAGACTATGTCAATGGCAAATGGGAAACCGACGACGAAGAGGTGAAACAACTGCTCGGTCTCTAAGGGATAGCCACGATAGCAAGGGCCAACCCAAACGGCGACCTCAAACGGATGACGGCTATCGGACGGATAACTGTCATCCGTTTTTTGTGTGTTGTTCAACCCTATTTGCTGTTCGACCCTATCTTGTCATTCAATCCTATTTTGCTGTTCGACCCTATCTGCTGCTCAACCCTGTTTGAAACGCGACCCAATCGGAGAAAGAAAACGAGCAAAGGAGTTATTCCCTAACGAGAAATGCTTATGCGTAACCTGTTGCGGAACTACTGGTTATATGAAAGAGGGGTGTCCTTGATCTATGGGACACCCCTCTTTCTATTATCCAAATAAAAGATTATAAGAACTATCTGAAGTACATCAGAGTTCGCTCATCACCATCTGGGCCAGTTCGTTGGCACGATCCTCTTTGGCGGCCTCGCTATAGATGCGGATGATGGGCTCGGTATTGGACTTGCGGAGATGCACCCAGCCATCTTTGAAATCGATTTTCACGCCATCAACAGTAGAGACCTCGCAGCCTTCCTGTCCCACATACTTGGCGGCCACCCTCTCAAGGAGCTCGTCGACATCGATGTCGGGCGTAAGGTCCTTGCGGTTCTTGGTAATCACATAGTTGGGATAGCCACGGCGTAAGGCCGAGGCGGTGATGCCGCGTTTGGCCATCTGCGAGAGGAAGAGCGCAACGCCCACGAGGGCGTCACGGCCATAGTGGAGCTCGGGATAGATGACGCCGCCATTGCCCTCGCCACCTATCACGGCATCATATTTTTTCATCATCGTGGTGACGTTCACCTCGCCGACAGCAGAGGCATAGTAGTTGCATCCGTCGTACTTGCTCGTGATGTCGCGCAGAGCACGCGACGAAGAGAGGTTGGAGACAGTGTTGCCCTGCTGGTTGCTGAGCACATAGTCGGCCACGGAGACCAGCGTGTACTCCTCGCCAAACATGCGACCGTCCTCGCAGACCAGCGCAAGCCTGTCCACATCGGGGTCGACCACGATGCCGAGGTCGCACTTGTTTTGAACGACGGCTTCGGCAATCTCGGAGAGGTTTTGCGGGATTGGCTCGGGGTTATGGGCGAAGCGGCCCGTAGGGGCACAGTTGAGTTCGATAACTTTTTTCACTCCGAGGGCACTGAGCAGACGGGGGATGGCGATGCCGCCGGTGGAATTGACGGCGTCCACGACGATGCGATAGCCAGCCTTTTTGATGGCCTTGACGTCAACCAGCGGCAAGGCGAGGACACGTGCAATGTGCTTGTCGATGGCGCGGTCGTCATAGGTAACCACTCCGAGCCTGTCGGCCTCGGCATACTCGATCTCGTCGCTCTCGGCCAGTCGGAGCACCTCGCCACCTTCATCGGCGTTGATAAACTCGCCCTGTGCGTTGAGCAGCTTCAGGGCATTCCAATGGCCAGGGTTGTGAGAGGCTGTGATGATGATGCCCCCGTCGGCACCACTGTCAATGACGCTCATCTCGGTGGTAGGCGTCGTAGAAAGCCCTGTCTCAATGACATCGACGCCCATGCCAACCAGTGTGCCCACCACGAGGTGGTCTACCATGTCGCCCGACACGCGAGCATCACGTCCCACCACCATCGTGAGTCGCTTGTCCGGACTTTTACGTTGCAGGAAAGTAGCAAAAGCCGAAGTGAATTTCACGACATCTATAGGGCTAAGGCCTTCCGAAGGGCGGCCACCGATGGTGCCTCGTATACCTGATATAGACTTAATTAAAGACATAACATTAGAATTGATGATATATGTTAAATATGCAAAAATAAAGTTTTTTTTGCAAACGAAGTTTTTTTTCTTGCCTGCCATTTCGTTTGCAAATTAGCCTATTACGTTGGTTCAATAAATTTTTGTATATTTGCTTTCTAAATATTTGTTGGAATCGTTGTGGACAATCTGAATTACATCATGTAAATCAGATTAATACAACGGAAATATAGTCTGTTTATGCATATTGCGATAGCGGGAAATATCGGTTCAGGAAAGACCACGCTCACCAAATTGCTGGCCAAGCACTACGGATATAAGCCCATGTATGAAACCACGGACCGCAACCCCTATATCAATAGTTTCTATGAAGATATGAGGCGGTGGTCATTCAACATACAGATTTATTTTCTCCACACGCGCGTGCGCCAACTGCTCGATATCCGCAAGGAATATGAGAACATAGTGCAGGACCGTACGCTCTACGAAGACGCCTACATCTTTGCCCCCAACCTTCACGACATGGGGCTTATGAACACGCGCGACTTCGAGAACTATCAGGCCACCTTTGAGCTCATCTCGTCCTTCATCCAGCCGCCGGACCTGCTCATCTACCTGCGTGGCGACGTGCCGTCGCTCATTCGGCAGATCCAGCATCGCGGACGCGAGTATGAGAGCGCCATAAGGCTCGACTATCTCTCAAGCCTCAACCAACGCTACGACGCATGGGTGGCCAACTACGACAAGGGCAAACTGCTCACCGTAGACATCAACGAGCTTAACTTCGCCGACCATGCCGAAGACCTCGGAGTGGTCATCAACAAGATTGACGCAGAATTCAACAGCCTGTTTACAGAACACTAAAAAACACTCCGGCCGACACAACCATTCGCTATGAAAACTCTCGTCGTCATCCCCGCCCGTTATGCCTCAACCCGTTTCCCGGGCAAGCCGCTCGCCCTGCTGGCCGGCAAGCCCGTCATCGAATGGGTGTGGGACAATGTAGCGAAAGTCGATGCCATAGACCACGCCATCGTGGCCACTGACGACCAACGAATCGTCGATGCCGTCAGCCACTTCGGAGGCAACGCTATGCTCACCAGCCCCCACCACCGCAGCGGGACCGACCGATGCGGCGAGGTGCTGCAGCGTCTGCTCGACGAAGGCCATAAGTTCGATGTTGTCATCAACGTGCAGGGCGACGAGCCTTTCGTGAGCACTGCTCAGCTCCAGAGCCTTATCGACACCTTCGCCACTCCCGAGGTGGACATCGCCACACTGCGCACCCGCATTGCCACCACCGATGAGCTCCTGTCTGCCAACAACGTGAAGGTGGTAAGCGACCTGCGGAGCAACGCCCTCTACTTCAGTCGTCAACCCATCCCCTACATCCGCGGACGGAAAGCCGAGGAATGGCTACAGGCCGCCGAATACTACAAACACGTGGGCATCTACGCCTTCCGCAGCCATGTGCTCCA
>JAFUVR010000098.1 GCA_017477485.1 Bacteroidales bacterium
CGCCTATTCGAAAATAGTAGTCCCCGATAAAATAATGTCCATGCATTGCATTGTTATATTCATTGGGAAACTCGGTGAAAAGGATATTAAACAGACGAAGTGCTGTTTGCACATAAGGTTCTCCTTTTTCAAGAAGTATGTCCGCTTGTATTAGAATAAACTGACCTGCATAATAATCACTCCCTTTTTGTGTTGCTTTTTTGACTCTTTTAAGAAAATCTTGTTCGATTTCATCGGACCATTCTTCTCTTTCGTACCATAATTGTTTTTTCATAATTAAATTATAACTGACATATTTTGCTTTGAAGATCGTAGTATTGCAGCAGTTCGTCTTTCTGAAACAGAGTGTCTTTCAATTCGTCAAGCAGCGTCTGTGCATATTGTATATCGTCAGTTTTGTGTAGCGCCACTAACGACTCCACAATACCAAGATTGATGGGGATAAGCATCATATCGCTAATTCTGTTTTTTTTATAGTATTTCCTCGATGCTTCGAGATGAATGCGAGCCAGCATATACTCTTTGCGATTGTTGTAATAAGTGCCCAATATTTGGTGACATAATGCTATCTCTGAGGCGGAACATGATTGTAGGTTGAAGATATACTCGAAAAGCCTTATGGCAGCTGTTTGTAGGTCGGGATTATCCTTTTGTAGCAAAGTGCTGGCTTGTTGTCTGACGTGTCGTGTAGCATTTGATACGCTATCTTTGGCCACATTTTGGAAAAATCTTTGCTCGATGGAACTATTCCAGTCCTCGTTTTCGTACCATTTGTTTTTGATTGGTAATATCATCCCATCAGTAGCCTGGTTTATCTTTGTAGCAAGTTCATTAAACGTTTTTCGGAATCCAGCGTCATCAACCTGCATGTTTTGTATTTCCTTCCTTGCAACAAGTAGTAGTTTTTTTGCAAAAGAATAATCGTCGTGACGGGTGTTGGCAATAATAATCCTGACAATTTGAAATATTGTGCTCAGATGCCTGTACCTCTGTCGTGGATTAGCTTCGTTGTATTCGTAAATTATTGAATAATATTTATGTGCATTATTGTAGTCGCTGTTCCTAAAATAGAATGAGGCAAGGATGTCGCAGGCTCGGGTATAAGCCAATGGCATTGTCTTGTACTTTTCGATAACGATATGAAGAAGTCTTACCCCAGCGTCTCTATTGATTTCATTGTCAGATTGCATGAGGATATCGGCCTGACTCAAGATATATTCTGGTGCTAACTCGGGGTGGGTTAGATTGAGTTTATTGATAAACTCCCGTTCAATGGTGTCATCCCATTTTTGTTGTTGGAACCACACCGACTTCTTCCGTTCTCCAGTTGCATGTATGTCATAGAATTCATCAAATCCAGTATCGAACAGCAATTCTTCAATACTGTAAGGTGGAAAAACCATTCCGTTAGTTAGTTTGCCATTGGGGTGATAAGAGATAACAGCGGCATCCTCATTCATCTTCCAAATGCGCCATCCTCCGTCAATTGGTTCTCCTACCCTATAGAATAGGGGATGGCTATGTTGGGTTACAAATAAAACATCATCAATTTTATGTGGTTCTGAAGTTTCCCCTAAATACTCCCATCCACACATTCTTTTCCCCAAAGAGATGGTCGTATGTAAGACATATTCGTATGTGTCGTCCAAAAACCGTGCCACATTGGGAAACTCGTTATGGGTATAATTCCGACGGAATATACCGATAACATCGCTGTTCAATTGACTCAAGTCGCTGCCAACATACTGAAAGAATCTCTTTTGATTGTTTCGAACCGTACAGAATATACTTCCTTTTTGCATTTTACTCTGGAAAAATAGTTGTTGTTATCCTAAAAGATTCCCAATATTTAGGAGCAACAGAATTAGTTTTGTTGTAAAGCAGACCTTCTTTTGCGTAAAACCCATATAAATTAATAAGTCGTTGTTCAAGGATTCGTGCTTCTATATGAGATAATCCAGTATATTTTGTCGATTAGTAAAGTGTTGCCAAATTATTTAGAGATACGGTTTTAATGGGTACTTTTCTGTTTCTGTTTGGCTGTATATTTTCTCCTTCGATATTCCCAGAATTCCACATTACGGCGTATGGCTTCCAGACTGACGGGATGCATGACCTGGGTTGAGGACTTGTATGACCCATCGTCCATGGCCTTGCCCCGCATGTCGATAAGCCTTTTTTGCAGGTCGTTAAACCTATCCACATCTGTCTGAAGGAATAGTCCGTGGGATGATAAGGCTTCTTCCATCAACCATTGGGCATAGTCTAACTCTTCGATTAGGTGGGTCTCTATGATTACATCCACTATGCACATATTGATAGTTTCTTCCAACTCAGGTTTGTTGGAAACATTATGCTTTCGCACAATATCGTATTGTTCACGGGCCTTTGCGTAATCGCCTATTCGAAAATAGTAGTTCCCGATAAAATAATGGCCATGCATCACTTCCCTGTATTCATTAGGGAACTCGGTAAAAAGGATATTAAACAGATGAAGCGCTGTTTGTACATAAGGTTCTTTTTTGAGAAGTGTGACCGCCTGAATTCGAACATATTGACTTGCGTAGCCATTCACTTTTAATACTTTTTTTCTGAGTCTTTTTAGAAAATCTTGTTCAATTTCATCGGACCATTCTTCTCTTCTGAACCATTCTTGTTTTTTCATATAATTTTTAGTCGGGTAATTTATTAATAATTTTAAATTTATTAAGTCCTTCGATAGCCGATTCCAACCTCGTACTAAACTCTACATGCTCGCGCACAACTAATCGAAACTCAAAATCATGCGTCTTACAATATAGAATAAAAACTCTAAGTTGAGCCGTATAGTTTAGGTGTTTAACGTTTTTAACTTCATAGAGTATGTGAAGTTCATAATCAATCCCGTCAGGGATACGATATTTGGCAGTCCCTGTAAGAGATTCGATTCGATCCTTGGGGGCGGGAACATTTGCGGCCTTCTCGCCTTCAACGCCAAGTCTTCGTGCTCGTTGGATGGACGATTCTGTACTTTTACCAGTCCAAAAACCATTTCCTTGACGCAAACTGCTAAGGCCAGATGATATCCCACCCAAAAAAGCACCAGAAGCCATTCCACTCAAAGCACCTATTAGCCCTTCTTTTGCAATCTGAGAACCATCGCCTCCAGATAGAGCGGCAAAACCAGCACCATTGATGCCACCGGAAAACGCTCCTCCGATGCCCCCCACAATTGCCCCACCAAGAAGCCCACCGACGCCGACGGCATTGGCCACGGTCGCGCCGGCCACGCCACCAGCAAAGCCGGCGACACCACCTATGGTGGCTCCGGCCAAGGAATAGCCCACCAGCCCCCAGCCAGTGGCACCTTTGGCAACTCCAGTCTTATAGCCATAATAAGCACCGATACCGGCAGAAACCACTATCGTTGCCACTAAGGCAGCAGTAAGGACGAACTCGCCGTCGGGGTCGGTGTTCATGACGGGATTGTTGCCGCAGTAGCTGTAGCGGTTGAGCGACTGTGTGGAGAAAGGATTCTGCACCTGCGGGTCGGGCGAGAAGAAACGGGCCACGACGGGGTCGTAGAGACGCGCCCCTGTGTTGATGATGCGGAAGGCATCGTAGTGCTCATGTCCTGTGAATCCACGACGGAATCGGTAGTGGCGTGTCGTGTCGGATAGGCGCCAGTTGGATGCCTTCATGCGACAGCCCCAGGGCGAAAAATGCGAGGCCTGCACCACGTTGCGGTCGGCATCGACAATGCGTTCCCAGCTGCCGAGATGGTCGGTGTGGATATAGTAGAGGCTGTCAAGGCCCGATGTGGCGTTGCTCACATGGATGGCCACGGGTTTGCCCTCGGCGTAGATATAGTCGTAGTAGCACGAGTAGGACGGGGTGGTCTCGTACTCGCAATCTGTCGAGATATATCTGACCGTGGAATAGGTATTTCCATTGTGGCTAAAGGTGGCGGTACGTGGGGTTGTCTCTTCGCCATAGGCAAGCGAAAGGGTATAGCCACCCTCGGTAATCTTGCTGGGTCGGTTGCGGTTGTTATAGGTTACGGCGTTCTGTGTTGAAGGAATTCGGCTGCCATAGATTGAGAATCCCTTAACCGCATGCGGACGCTCGTCGTCGTAACCATAGTTAGAGCCCAACTGGGTGGTGGCCATCGTGTGGCGCAACATGTTGCCGTTGGGCGCATAGCTGTTGTACCATACGGTCGATGGCGATGCTTGAAAGGTGGCCTGCGTAAGCCGTCCCATCTCGTCGTATAGGTAATTCTCCGTCTGTCCCGACACAGAATCGTGGCGCGAGGAGAGCATGCCGAGGCCGTTATAGGAGTATTTGAGCACGGCGTAGTTGGTTCCCACATGGTAGGGGTCGTTGGGATAGACGGGGCCGACGATGCCGCCACCGCCGATGCTGTCCATGCCTTGGTCGCGCAATCCGCCACCACGCGGAGAGCTGTTGATGCGGTAGCCATATTGCAGGGCTGTGAGCCGTCCGAATCGGTCATAACGATACGCCACGCCGGTCTCGTTGCCAAACCAGGCACGAAGTGGCTGGCCGAGGGCGTTGCGGCGGTCGATGTCGTAGATGTGGAATCCTGTGGCATGGTTGCGCAGATAGGCGAGGCGTCCGTAGTTGTCATACTCGTAGCGGATGGTATACCCGTCGGGATAGGTGACGGTGTAGAGACGTCCGTGATCGTCATAGGTATAGGCATGGGTGTAGAGGGTGCTACTGAATCCGTTGGTGGTGCTGTTGAAGCGTTTTTTTGTAGAGGATAGCCGCCCAAGGGTGTCGTAATAGAAGTAGCGATAGCCAAGCGATCCACTGGTGATACTGCTCAGCAACCCTTTCCGTCGTGAGGATGAGCTATTGTTCGTATAGTAGTCGTAGCGATAGATGTTCAGACCGCAGGCCTTGCGGATGACACGTCCAAGATTATCGTAAGAGTAGTTGGTTCTGTCGCCTTTTCCATTGATGATGGTTCTCAACTGGTTCCACCCATCATAGGTGCTGGTGATAGTTCCGGCGTCGGGGTCGCGCAGCTCGACACGGTTGCCACGGCTGTCGGCGACGACAAGGGTGGTGTCGCCATTGTAGGCTATGGATTGTTGACCACAGACCTTGCCGTCGCGCATCACAAAGCCATACTCATAGTCTATCTGTCCGCCGTTGTCCACCACGCGTATGAGACGGTTAGCGGCATCAAAAAAGCGTGTGCTCGTGGCCCCATGCTGGTCGGTGGTCTGCTCGTAGTAGTAGCCTTGGTGGCTGTCGTCAAATATAGCTGGATAGGAGAGGAGGCGTTGCTCTATGTCAGAGGTTATGGCAATGGGACGGTCGAGGTGGTCGTAGGTGGTGGTCTGCCATATCTTGTCTTGGTCTTGGGTGCCAGGGGTCGGATAGGGCAGCAGCGTCTGCCGTACGGGCAGCCCGCGGGCGTCGTGTTCGATGTCGTAGTAGCCCTGGTTTTCAACATGACGATGCACCTCGCGTCCTAACACATCGTAATAGGTGGTAACAACGGCTGCCTCATCGTCGCGGACCATCTTGCACATGACGGCGTTGGACAAACCGTCGCCTGTGCGGAAGTAGTGGGTGAGCACCTGTGTGCGGTCGGGACGCGTGATGGCCGTGGTACGACCGAAGGCATCATACGTATAGGTGGTGGTGAGGCCGTTGGCGGTGGTCTCGCTCAGCATGTTGCCTGTGGCGTGATCGAAAGTGGCTGAAGTGGAGAGGATGCCCTGGGTGGTGGAGACAACAAAACGAGAGGTGCTGTCGTATTGTACCGTAGTAGTGCGCGGATCCTCGCCATGCGGACGCTGAGTCGTAGAGAGTGGCAGTCCACAGGGATTGTAGGTATATGACGTGGTGTCTGCCGTTCCTCCGTTGTCGGTATGAACGGTGCGATTCAGATAGCCCTGCTGGTAGTGATAGCTGAAGGTGTCGCATAAGGAGACATTCGGGGTGACGCCTTCCATCTGCGTAGCAATAACCATGGAAGGTTTCCATACACGAGCCCCATTGGGCATCTGGACCTTCTCGAAAGCATAGTTGCGGACATCCGAACGGGCGCAGAGAGAGGTCACTCTATTGAAATGGTCGTACGCACGGAAGCTGGGAAGCCATGTGGTCGTATCGTAGATCTCGATTGACTGCACGCTGACGTTGTGCAGATAGTCGATGTCATTAGAAAGAAAGGGATAGGGCAGGACGATGGGTACCCCTGACGGAGTATGACGGTGGAGAGAGAAGGGTGCGGAGACTTTGCGTGCCAACACTGTGTCGGAAGGCGACGACCACGTGCCTTGGGCGTAGGTATTGCCGCTGGTAGACGGCGGGGCATTCACCCATCGGGTGACCACGCTGTCGGTGACAAGCATGGGAAAGGTCTGCCCTGACATGAGTATCAGCAGAGACTGGTACTGCTCGGTGAAAGTGTGGCGATGTAGCATCCCGATGTGCGAGAAGCCGAGGAAAGCGTGCTTTGCCGTGTCGTATTGCACACCGCCATAGTAGTAGGTGGTGGTATCCAGCCCGCCAATGCCGTTGGAGGTACAGAAACGGCTCACCAGCGGATACTGCATCCAACGGATGTCCGACGCGAGGGCCTGATCGGGAAGGAGCGAGATGGGGGCATAGTCAATGACGGTCTGTCTGCCTAAGGCGTCGGTAATACGACGGACGAGGTTAAGGGACCTATTGCGCGGATAGAAATACTTGATGGACTTGCTGGTGTCGTCGTTGAACAGTATGTCGGGCAGTCCGTTGCGGTCGAAATCGCCTACCGATAGGATTTGAGGGGATAGTTTCTGATGTCTCCCCCATTGAATAGAGTCAAGGAGGTAGTGGAAAGCGGACTGCCACACACCGTCCGAGAGGAGGCACACAGCGTAGGAGGTATCGCTCTCCTGCACAATGTCGCTCTTGCCGTCGCCGTTGAGGTCCAGCACCAGCACGCGGTATGCGGGCAGCCGTGTCTCGGACTTAATGCTGTCGTTGAGGTCGTCGATAACACTGGTTATCCAGTTGTTGCGCCCCGTCCGGATAGCGGTATACCAAATTTGGGTGTCGGGGTCAAACAGCAACAAGTCGGCCAGCCCGTCGCCATTGAAGTCGCCAATAGAACAGACGTTACCGTGCTCTATGGCAGAGCCATACTCCGTCTCCTCCCACCGGTGCTGGATAATATTGAAGGAGTAGATACTGTAGCCTCCGTAACGAGCCAAGAGCAAGTCGGCCTTGTCGTCGCCATCAAAATCGCCCGAATAGCACGACAGAAACTGTTTTCCGAGCGTGGCAGGCACATCGTCAGCCCAGCCACTGATGCCATAACCGACGAGACTGCTGCCGTTGTCCAATGCCACTATCTCCAGTCTGCCGTCGCCGTCGTAATCCCCCACTTGGGGAACACCAAGGTCATGGCCATTAAAAAGATAGGTACTGCTATCCGTTGACGGATGGGCGAGATAGTATCTGTCATTAGCAACAAGAGGCGACACCCGGTAGAGTATCTCGTCTTTGCCATCGTTGTCCATGTCTACCGCCGCCAGCGATGCAGGCACCCAGTCCTGCTCGAGATGACAGGTCATGGGACTGAATTGCATGGTGCCATCCGCCATCGGTTCGACAAGCAGGGTCGGATGGTGGAACGGCGTGTAGTCTACCCCTATGAGGTCGTAGTGTCCATCGGAGTTGAAATTTCCTGCCACGTAGACATAATTGCGAGGCAGAATATCGGCCAGTGTGTCTCTTGAAACAATGTCCGTGCTGTCCCACGAGATCTCGGTGCTGGAGAGCACAGCCTCAACATTATCTAACAAATCGATGCGCATCAGCCGATCTGTCCATCCCACCGTACTGTACGAGAAGCGATAGCTGCGCACCCTCCTGTTCTCGTTGTACATCTTGACAGCGCTGAGTATCCGGCTCTGCCGCATGGTCCCTCCAGAGACATAGGCATCGTTCTGGTGTGTACGGGGAATATAGGACAGTTCAACATGTGCATACGGCTGCGTCTGAGCTGACGTGTTATAGGTATAGTCAATTCTTGACAGTAGAGCCTCGTTGCCATACTGTGAGTAGGTGTAGTCCATGGTGTTCCCATAGGCGTCAATCACCTTGGCCAGCAGCCATGCCACGACCCCCTGACCTGTGAAGAGTTGAGAATTGGCCGACAGGCCATAATAGGCTATGTGTCCGTCCGGCATCGTATCTACGAAGAATATGCCGTCCGTACCATAGGCCTGGGCAATCCTCGAGTGGTTCTCTATTTCAAGTCCATAGACAGGCCTGACACCAGTCTGAGGCGTATTGAGCCGTACAAGCCGCTGACCGTCGAGGGCATAGCTCTCGCCAAACAGGTAGTCGACGGGCTGCACATCGCCATCATAGTAGCGGGACTGTGGGACACGGGTTATGGCTGATGTCCCACAGAGCGTCCATTTGTACCCCATGTTGCCGATGCCTGACAAGCTGTTGTAGGTGATAGTCAACTGTGGCTGAAGGCCATTAGTGCCCGGGGCTACTTCCAACGGTATGGAATAGGTGGCGGCACCTGTTGTTGTCACCTCGAAGGTGGCAGGAATAGCCGCCGTCTGGCCTCGCAGGCCGTGGCTCGTCAGACAGAACAAGACCGCCGCGACAAAGGATAGAAAACTCTTATGTCCGCAGGAGTTACGCTTCATACGACGAGGGGTTACTGTTTGACAATTTTCCATGTGGCCCGATTGTCGCCCGCTTGCAACTCCACGATATAATAGCCTACCGGGTAGCGTTCGAGGTCTATCTCTATCCGTCCCCCCATGCCGGTGCGCTCATACAGACGTCGGCCATGGCTGTCATAGACTCGGGCGGTGTACCCCATGCCGGCATCAGCATTGAGCAGTTCCACCGTCACACGGCCCTTCGTGGGATTAGGATAAACATTCACCCTCATATCCTCCACCCATCCATCATAGGCGGCTTCCTCATACCGTGCCTCTTCCGACGCGCCCTGCTTCATACCCTTCGCATCGTTGCCAGATCGGTTCTCGAGGACAACAACATGGCGTAGAATCCTGTTGCCTGCCGCATCGTAGGCAAATTCGACCGGCAGTCGTTGCAAGACCTGTCCCCAAGATGGTATGACGAAGGCCATGAAAGCAAGCAACGAGAATGTTTTTTTCTTTATCATAGGATTGTTTGGAAATAGAAAGAATTCATGCCATTTGCTGCATTTTGTACCTTTTAGTATCTTTTTCAATATCTCGACCATGACCCATAAAAACACACAATTCAACAAACCAACTACTTACAAAAAACCTTACATCATATCGAACAAACAAAAATACGTTTTTGTCGGAAAAATGTCAAATCAGACAGTCCCTTGCCCAAGGCACCCACATCAATAATTTTGCAGCCGAGTTGGTTTCTTCGCAACCACGTTTTCTCGCCTCACCATACGAGCAAGCCCGTCTGGATTCGGCTTATCGAAAACGTTCAATTTCATTAGGCCGTTTTCTCGCCTCGGCAATGAAAGCAAGCTTCCATTGCTCTCGGCTTATCGAAAACGTTGAATATTCACATGGAAGCCCCATACAATAGCGAATCGAAACCGTCTTTTGCGTACGATTTTATCGGAATCTGCCTTTCGGCATCTATAAAAAAAACGACGAGTTTGTCTCGTCGTTTTACTCCTCATCCTTTATGGTTTCAAGCTATCTTCTTCCGTTGGGAGCGATGGTCGTCTACTCAGAGACGGATGTCGGAACCGGGGCGGGGTCACCAGGAGGCTTAGCACTATGCGCGCTGCGTCGCCGATTCGGTTACGAAACAGGCCACGAGACCATAGGTCATGGTGGGACGTATCCAGATTTCGGTCAGTAAATAGTTGGTATATTCGTTGATAGGTTCCAGATAGATGTCGATACCATAGAACGTAGCAATCAGGATGTCAATAATACAAATGGTCCAAAGGTTACGCTTCGTATAGCCTCGCCAGTTCTTGCGGGCATAGAAAAAAGTGAGCGTGCAAAGCAGGAGAACGGACAGCGTAAGACAAGTCAGATGCAACCCATAGAAGGCCAATGGAGGAGCAAAGAGGATGTCTCGCAACAACACGGTCATTCCCACCGAGATGGAACACCAATAGTTGAATTGTTGGCTGGTGATGCGATAGTTGAAGAAGTACATCCAGATCATCACCAAGCAGGCTATATAAAACAGGTTGAGCACCAGTTCAGGCCACACTTCGCCAACGCCGAAGTGAAAAACGGCATAAAGCATCACGCCTACGGACAGAGTCCCTCCGACAGCCGTAATGACAATGTCAAAAACTTTGCTGTTTTTTTTGAATCGTGTACGCATAGTATGTATTATCTAAAAATAAAGAAGAATTCTATAGTGAAATGTAATAAAGATACTAAATCTATGAACGGCAAGTAAAAAGTTTTATTGCAAGTATAGCCTCCGATGATGAGGCGTTTACGACAGATTCAGCTTTCAATAGTCAATATTTGAATAAGCCTACAGATAGAGCTCGCCATGCTGATATCCGCGACAGCGACTACCGTATGCGATGCAGAGTGAACACATTGATTTCGGGACGGGTTCCCAGACGGAATGGGATGGTGCCGCCAACACCTTCGCTTACATACAGCTGCTGTCCCTGTTCTGAGTAGAGGCCGCTCCACTCCTTGTAGAGCCAGACCGAGGGCGACCAACGGCCCACCTTGAACTGCGAGGCATGGGTATGGCCCGAGAGGGTGAGCGGGATGTCGGTGTCGGGGAGTACCTCCATGCGCCAATGCGAGGGGTCGTGAGAAAGCAGGACGACGAAAGTGCTGTCGGGCAGTCCTTTCAAGGCTCCCGGCAGGTCGCCGATCTTAGGGAAGGGTGGTTTGCCAGTATTCTCCACACCGGCTATGGCTATCTGGCTATCGCCACACCTCACAAGGCGATGCTCGTTGAGCAGGACCTGCCATCCCATAGCACGCTGCATGGCGACCAGCCGATGGACCTCGTCGCGACGGCTCGCTGGCGACAGCATCGTCGCATAGAGACTGTAGTCGTGGTTGCCGAGCACCGAGAAGACGCCGTCGCGTGCATGCAGTTGCGACAAGACAGACACGAAGGGGCTGAGCTCGTCGGGCCGGGTATTGACGATGTCGCCCGTAAGGACGATAGCATCAGCCCGCTGCTGGTTGACGGTCTCGACCAGCCGCTGTAGGAAACGAGGATTACGCCCGTAGGTCCCCACATGAAGGTCGGAAAGCTGTACGATGCGGTAGCCTTCGAAATCGGCTGGCAGATTATCGAACGAGAGTTCTACCTGACGCACCGCCAGATGTCGCCACCCAATAGTCATGCCATAGAGAGCCGCCAGCGACACACCTGCGGCCACCACGAGCGCCGTCCAATGGAAAGGCGCCGCCACCTGCGGCCATGCCAACGACAGCAGGCGCCCCGTGACCGACAGCAAGGCAAAAAGCAGTTTGGGCAGCACCACGCAGAGCACCAGGCCCGTCAACAGGACGAAAAGCCAAGTCGACGCATGCCGACGCGCCAAGAGCAGCGTTGCGAACAGCAGCAAAGAGGGCAGCCACCACACAAGGCGCCAGCCGAGCGAAGCACTTCCGAGCAGGCTGAAACGAATATAGCAGTCGGGGCCTACTACCACGGCAAGCACCACGAGGAGAACGAGTATCGGATTCATCAGTCAGCCCAATAGAAGTGATCCTTGCCTGCGGCTATTTCGAAATGGCAACGCACGATACCGAGGTCGACCTGGGCATAGGCGTTGAGCAGCGTGAAACGTGTTTCCAGGCGCACCGCAGCACCATCGAGGAGCGTGAAGCGGAACTTCTGCTGATTGACAGCCGTAGGGGCTTTCAGCGCTGCCTCCATACCGTTGCGGAACCAGTCGGGCAATGGCTGCGAAGCCTCTGCCATGCGACGGTCGTCATAGTAGGCCTCAATGCCTTTCTTCTGCGGATGGGGAGTGCCCTGCGTCTCGCCATAGCCGAGAGCCACCACGCAGGCCAGTTTCTCGCCGTCGGCAATGGTGTAGTGGTCAGGCTGTTTCTTGAAAGTAAGGCCTACCCAGCAGCTGTTGATGCCGAGCGTCTGAGCCAAGAGCACCAGCTGTTCGCCATAGTAGCCCAACGAGACCTCGTCGCCTTTGCGGCAGATCATAGCCATATAGTTGCTCACCCCGGAGAAGATGCCATAAGAGGCCATTCCTGTGCCGAAGGCCACAGGCTCGTGGGTGACCAGCTGGATATGGAGCCCGCCTTCGCGGTTGCATCGGTCTATCTCGTTGCGAAGCATGGCAACAGCCCCTTCGTCCAGAGGACGGTCTTGAAATTTGCGCACAGCATGGCGCGCGTCAATAGCTTCTAAAAGTGTCATAATGATGGATGCTATGGGATTAGTGTTTGGAGTCAGTTTCATTTAGCCGTTTTGTTCGCCTTAGAACACTTAATTCAAAGGTGCTCACGGCCTTCGGTTCTCGCCTTGGCAATGTAAGCATGATTCCATTGCGCTCGGCTTTTCGAAAACGTTAGTATGCTTTAGAATATTTGGTATATTATTAAATGCTTATTCGGTACTATCGGCCATTCTGCCCATGCAGGCTATCGGCCATGAGACTTGTCTGGCATAAGGATGCGGAACAACCAATGGGTCATCCGTACGTCCGACTGCTGACACGACGTTCCATGTCGAGGAGTGCCGCTTTCCTATCGACACCCGCCGCATAGCCCGTGAGGGCACCGCGTGTTCCTACCACACGATGACAGGGCACGATGAGCAAGATAGGGTTGTGGGCCACGGCATTGCCGACGGCACGTGCCGAGGTAGCAGAGAATCCGGGTTGCCGGTTGAGACGCGCCGCCACTTCGCCATAGGAACACATGCTGCCATAGGGAATGGCGAGAACCTGCTGGTACACTCGTTGACGGAAAGGGCTGCCTCTCAAACCAATAGGTGGAAAGAAGTCGGGAACCTGCCCTGCAAAAAAAAGCTCCAACCAACTGCACGTGAGACGTAAGACCTCCATGTCGGGACAAGAGAGAGCTGTCGCAATGCCGACAGGGTGCTGGCCATCGTCAAACCACAGACCTACGAGGTGGCTTCCGTCGCTGGCCATCGCGATGCGCCCCAAAGGGCTCTCGCAGCCTGCGACAAAGAAAGAAGTTGACGATGTACTGCCCATAAAACTACTTCTCGTAAAAGTGCATTTCGGTGAGATACTGGTAGACGGGCTCTGTGAGCAGATAGCGCACGTCCTTGCCAAGACGTATCTGTTGGCGTATGTAGGTCGAGGAGATGTCCATTTGGGGGACATCGACCAGATGCACGTTGCGATGATTGGAAAAACGGCCCCCGTCGTAGCCTGGGCGAGGGTAGACAAAGATGGGATAGTGGTCGAGCA
>JAFUVR010000099.1 GCA_017477485.1 Bacteroidales bacterium
GTTCTGCGCGTCCAGCGACGAGAAATAGCTCTTGCAAAACGATAGATAATAGACGGCATCGAGCAAGTTGGTCTTGCCGGCACCATTGTTGCCGACAAAACAATTCACATTGTCGCAGAGGTCGATTTCCTCGTCGACATAGTTTTTGAAGTTACTCAGTTTCAGATTTTCTATATGCATCGGGGGACGGTGTTCTGTTGATGAATCAGATGAGGAGCAAGGTTAGATGAAGGCAGATTGATACGGGAAAACAGATGTGTAAGCTGAACAGATGAACGGGGAATGGCAGAAACAAGATAATCTATTGAATACTATATTATAACAAGCGGATGGCTGGGGTCGGTCCGTCTCAAGGCACTTTTCATAGCTGCAAGACTCGGTCGCGAAGTTGTTCCATGAGCCAACGCGGCGTACTCGTGGCACCGCTGATACCTACCGTCGTGGCCCCTTCATACCACGAGCGTTGCAACTCGTCGAGGTTGGAAAGGAAGAACGAGCGTTGCTGCACACGGCAGCAGAAGTCATAGAGATAGTGGGCATTGGAGCTGTTGGCGCCGCCGACGAAAAGCAGTACGTCCACCCGGCGAGCAAACTCCTCGAGACTCTTGGTGCGGTTCATCACACGTCCACAGATGGTGTCATAGGCCACAAAATCGTCGTTCCGCATCATAGAACGGATGTTCTCCTTCAGTTGGTCATAATCCTCCTTGCTCTTGGTGGTCTGAGAGAAAAGTCGGATGGGGCGCGAAAAATCCAGAAGGTCGAGGTCGTCGGGGTTGCTGACCACGATGGCCGTATTGTCGGTCTGGCCCGTCAGCCCGATCACCTCGGCATGGCCGGGCTTGCCGAAGATGACCACCTGTCCGTTGACACATTGCATCTCTTCATAGCCGTGCCGTATGCGATGCTGCAGGCCAAGCACCATGGGGCACGTAGCATCTATCAACTCTATGCCCAGGGCATGGGCCTTGGCATAGGTGGAAGGCGGTTCGCCGTGGGCACGTATCATGACACGAGGGCGGGCGACGTCGTCCGAATGGGTGTCGCGCGAGAGACGGTCCCACTGGTCGTGGTCTATCACCCGCAATCCCTTGTTGCGCAGACGCTCCACCTCGGCGCTGTTGTGCACGATGTCGCCCAAGCAGTAGAGGGTGCCTTTGTCGCGGAGATGCTCCTCGGCAGTGCGGATGGCATTGACAACGCCAAAGCAGAACCCAGCATTATCGTCGATCAACACTCGCATCGTCCTACTAACTCAAACATTGGTTCTCCTGATTGGCCAGCTCTATCACCTCCTCGTATTCCTCTGGTGTCAGGTCGTTAAAGAAGAAATAGACGGGATCCACGCGATTGCCGTTTTGGAACACCTCGTAGTGCAGGTGGGAACCGCTCGAGAGGCCGGTGTTGCCCACGTAGCCTATCTTCTCGCCGCGTTTCACCGTCTGTCCGGGGCGCACGGCCACGCCGCTCAGGTGGGCATAGAGCGTCTGGAATCCATAGCCGTGGTCGATGAACACGGCAACGCCATAGCCGCTGAAGCCCTCGGCGTTGCGGCTGGCCACCTTCACCACACCGTCGCCCGTGGCATAGACAGGCTCGCCCTTGGCAGCCGTGAGGTCGATGCCGGTGTGCATACGGCGCGTATGAAGGATGGGGTGGTAGCGATAGCCAAAACCAGAAGCTACACGGCAACGCGACTTCGGCAGCGGCATGATGGCGGGCATCGAGGTGAGGCGCTGGTTCTTGGTAACAGCCATGGCATAGACCTCGTCAAGCGAATGGGACTGGACATAAAGCCGTTTCGTCAGCTCGTCGAGTTTCTTGGAGGTGTTGATGATTTCGCGGCTGCACTCATAGCCCTCCAGATCGCCATAGCGTTCCACGCCCCCGATGCCGCTGTGGCGGACGGCGCCATCAATAGGCGGCACCTCGAAGATGGCCCGGTAGACCTTGTCGTCGCGCGACTCGATGTCTGTCAACACTTCGCTGGCACGCTCCATACGGGTGTTGAGGCTGCGCAGTTGTCGCTTGTACTGCCTTATCTCCCGCTTCAACGAACGCTCCTTGGGCGAGTCGATCACATGAAAGCCAATCATCATGAAGGCCACGCCCAGCACGATGCCCAAAAGCAACGTGGAAGAGACCCGCTTCATGCGGTCGCGCACAGTGATGATTACCTTCTCATACGACAGGGTATGCGGGTTGAACCTATAGAAATGTTTTCTCTTTGCCATAAGCGAGGTCTTCTATTTGTTGGTATAAGATCATGAATGCCAAAGGTTGCGTCGCAGGGGGGCTACGATGGCCACACTCATGTAGAAAAATCCATAGAGACTATGACGCTTGGGGCGCCATAGTCTCCATGTCATAAGAAATTGGCTATCAGCCGTGTATGGCTTTACCATAGGCGGCCTCGATGGCCTCCATGATGGCTTCGCTCATCGTAGGATGAGGATGGATGCTGGAAGCCACCTGTTTGGCTGTCAAGCCGTTCTCACGGGCCGACACCAGTCCGGCAATCATCTCCGTAACATTGTCGCCACAGAGGTGGGCACCCAGTATCTGGTCGGTTTCCTTGTCAATAATCATCTTCACAAAACCGTCGGTGCTGCCGGCAGCGGTGGCCTTGCCACTGGCCTTGAAGAAGAATTTGCCTACAAGGATATCCGTGCCGGCCTCGCGGGCCTTATTCTCGGTGAGGCCCACACTGGCCACCTCGGGAGTGGTATAGGTGCAGCCAGGGATATTGTCGTAGTTCACCTTCTTGGGCTGTTCGCCCATCATGGCCTCCACGCAGCAGATGGCTTCCGCCGATGCCACATGGGCCAAGGCAGGACCGTGCACCACGTCGCCTATGGCATAGTAGCCGGGGACATTGGTCTGGTAGTAGTCGTCGACGATGATTTTGCCTCGCTCGGTGGCTATGCCGGTCTCCTCAAGGCCGATGCCTTCAAGGTTGGTGGCAATGCCTACGGCAGAGAGGACCACGTCGCAGTCGACCAGCGTCTCGGTGTTTTTCTTCATGTCTTTGATGGTAACGTGGCACACCTCGCCTTCTACCTCTACCTTCTCAACCGAGGAGGAAGCCATGACCTTCATGCCCATCTTGCGGAAGCTGCGGCTGATCTGAGCTGCTGTGTCCTCGTCTTCGTTAGGCAGAATCTGAGGCATGAACTCGACGAGGGTAACCTGTACGCCTATGCTCTGATAGAAAAAGGCGAACTCACTGCCGATAGCCCCGCTTCCACACACCACCATACTCTTGGGCTGGAAAGGCAGCGTCATGGCCTCGCGATAGCCAATGATGCGCTTGCCGTCCTGCGGCATGCTGGGCATCACGCGGCTGCGTGCTCCGGTAGCAATGATGATGCGGGGCGACTCGTATACGGCCACATTGCCTTCGCCGTCAACCACCTGAACCTTGTGGTCGGCCATCACCTTGGCGGTGCCCATGATGACGTCCACGTTGTTCTTCTTCAGCAGAAACTGAACACCCTTGCTCATCGTGTCGGCCACGCCACGGCTGCGGGCCACCATGGCCTGCAGGTCGGCCTCGCCGCCCGCGGACTTCACGCCGTAGGCAGCAGCATGCTGCACATAGTTATAGGCCTGGGCACTCTTCAGCAATGCCTTGGTGGGGATACAGCCCCAGTTCAGGCAGATACCGCCCAGGTTTTCTCGTTCCACAACAGCGGTTTTCAGGCCCATCTGCGAGCCCTTGACGGCAGCAACATAGCCTCCCGGGCCACTGCCTATGACAATCAAATCGTAATTCATAAGTGTTTTAATCGTTTTCGGTTGATACAATTTTGCAAAAATACATTTTTTTTGTCATTCTAAAGCCATTTGTTTCTTTCTCGCACCTTATGCATTCCTTACATGACGCCATCACGGCAGTCTCAAAAACATCAAAAAGAAAATCAAATAAAAAAAACTAAATTTGCTTTCCTTAGCACCAATTCACCCCGACGATGCGAAAGACATTCATCATTCTGACAATCTTATTGTTGACGCTACCGCTTAACGCACAATACATACGGCTTACCGACAGCAAAAAGAAAGGAGCCCTCTACCTAAACACCGACAGAGTGTTCAACTTCAACAGATACGAGGGTATTCGTCTCGAGGCCACGCTCTATGCCGTCTATCCCAATGACAACCACGAGTTGGCCCGCAAAATGCCCTACCAGTGGCAGTTCTCCGCCTTCGGCGGCATAGGCACACAGAGCCACACCGTTTCCTACGGCGGTTCTATAGCACTCCAGCAACGCCACAAACACCGCTGGCGCCCTGCCATCGCTTACAGCCACGACTTGCATCACGCAGGCTCCACCTCGCTCGAAGACTACCACTTGCTCAACATCGCCAACAACGCCGTCTACGCCACCGACCACTACACCATGGCCGACATCATCACCCTCTCCGTTCAAGGACGTCCACTCCCCTTCCTCGCCATTGCGGCATCCGCCTCCCACTCGCTGGAACGCAACCTCTTCGACACCGACGGAATACTTCTCTATGACAACCACGCCATAACACCTCTTCGCCAATACTCCGACCTCAACCTCCGCGCCACCCTCTACAACCATACCACGCTCAACCTCCATGTCGGAAAACAGCACCTCGGCAACTCCCAGCCCTTCATTCAGGCCATAGTTCAATACAACAAAGTTCATACCATCTCGCCACTTCTCAGCCTCGACACCTACCTGCAGGCTGGCGCTTCAAGCCGTGTACCCTACAGCCGTCTCTTCGACATCTCTGGCACATGGAACCTCGTTATGTTCTTCAACCACACCATGCTGACCGTGGCTCCCAACGAATTTCACGGACATCTCTATGCCCGTGCCACACTGACGCTTTCCGCCACACACGCCCTTTACCAATGGACCTACTCCGCACCCGTACCCTTCCTCCAACTCGGCGCGCTGGCCGGATGGCTCATTGACCACGACGGGCCCACAGGCAGTGCCATCGTCGACGGATTCAGCCTGACAGCCCCCTCGCACGGACTCTTAGAGCCCGCCATCGGCTGCCACAGCATCCTGCGGTGGGGCCTCGTCGACCTCGGTCTCGCCGCCGCACTGCGCCTCGCACCTCCCCACACCCCCTACCACCATCACGACCCCGACCGCAACTACTCCATCATGGGCACCGTAACTCTAAAAATCTAAGACACCGTCCTCAACCTATTTGTAATCAATACAAACACCCACATAGAATTATTGATACCGAATGCTATTTGTGTGAGTTTATTGCTCCATAAAATAGACATGAAGTAACATACCACAATTGCACAATTTCACAATTATTCTTATCTTTGCAAATTCAAAACATCCCGCAGATTACATAATAAGCAACAATCATAATACATCATCCTATGAAACGTTTTGCACTTTTGCTCGCCGCCCTGCTGATAGGCACAATGATTGATGCCCAGAATATCAACCCATCCCAGCAGGCCAAAAACAATGCCAAAAACCAGCTACAGACGAACAAGCAGGCCAAGAAAGCCACAGCGAATAAAAGCAAGAAGAAAAACGTCAAAGATTACGAGATCACCATCCGCTTCAACAAGGATTTCGGACCCAAGCTTTATCTCGCCCAACACTTCCGCGACGAAGTGGTAGCCATCGACAGCGCCTCGACCAAAGCCAACGCCTACACCTTCCGCGGACGTCGCGACATGGAGCCCGGCATCTACTGCGTGGCCCGCTATGGCACCGGCAAAGAGAAAGACAAGCTCAAATCCATGTTCGACTTCACCATCGACGACTCCTACCGATTCACGATTACCGCCGACTCATCCTTCAAACAGGAACTCATGAAGGTCGAGGGCAGCAAAGCCAACGAACTCATGTATGCCTATATCGCCAAGAATAACGACGCCCGCGCCAAGGCTCGCGACATTCAGAACCGCATGAAGTCGTCCGACACCGCCATCAGCGGACAAGCCAACCGCGAGATGGACGAACTGTCCAACACCATGATTGCTTTCGAGAAAGAGCAGATGGAGAACAACAGCAACTACCGCTTCTTCCAGCTCCTCAAGATGTTCGGTGGCCCCGAGGTGCCCGACTCTATCGCCGACAAGGCCTACTACTACCGCATGCACTACTGGGACGACGTAGACCTCACCGACCACTCGCTCATCTACACCCCCGACCTGTTCAACAAGATGAACTACTACTTCTTCGGCGTGCTTTACTATGCTGACGCCGACACCATCTGCAAATATGCCGACCGCGTGCTTGACCGCGTGGAGATGGACTCCACCATGATCAAATACTTCCTCGACTTCATCATGCCCAAATACTTCCGTTCCACCCGCAATGTGGGCTGGGACTACGCTTGGTGCCACCTCGTGCGCCGCTACTACCAACCCAACAAGAGCAACTTTGCCCTACCTGGCGACCGCACCTACAAGATGAGCGAGGCCACCCGTCTCGAGAAATCCCTCATAGGTGCTACTGGCGCCGAACTCTTCATGACCGACACCCTGCAACGCGACGGAAGCCAATTCATGATTTCTTCCCACCGTTTCCCGCAGAAGTATGTAGTCCTCTGGATCTGGGACCCCGACTGCCACCACTGCCAAGAACAGACCGCTAAGCTCATCCCCTACTACG
Source organism: Bacteroidales bacterium (assembly GCA_017477485.1). Lineage (GTDB taxonomy): Bacteria > Bacteroidota > Bacteroidia > Bacteroidales > P3 > Colimorpha. Next base: position 6,630 of record JAFUVR010000099.1, read on the forward strand.
ACTCGCTCACCGCCATCGGCCAACGCAACTTCGAGGTCTACGCCATAGGCTATGAGTCCGACGTCAAAAAATGGCGCAACTATGTGCGCACACACGAACTCCCCTTTGTCAATGTCGGCGGCCCTAACGTCAATGTCGACTACCAAGTGGAATACAACGTGCATGGCGCCCCCACTATGATTATCCTCAACGCCGACCGTCAGCTCATCATGAATAAGACGCTGCCCGCCAACGCCATTCAGCCTTTCATCGAGCAATACGAAAAAGAACATCCCGAACAGGCCAACCGCGAACCCAGCATGTGGCAGAAAGAAGGCGAACGTATCTGGGGACCCAACGGCTTCGACGCCGCCGCATGGTTTGCCAAAGACCAGAATGACTACAACAGGCTCAAATCCATGCTCGAAAAACGACTGGAGAAATATCGGAAATAATGCACCGTCATCCCGACTTGCATCGACAGTAGGGTTTATCCCAATCATTGATTGATTCCACACATCACATAAAACACCATCACTTCAAACAATATTCATCATGAGAAAAAAAATCGTTGCCGGCAACTGGAAGATGAACAAATCGTTCGAGGAAGCCGACGAACTTATCAGCGATATTCAGGATGGTCTTGAGAAAATCACCCTCGACCGCAACACCCTTCTCATCGTCTGCCCGCCATTCCCCTATCTCGAAATGGCAAGCGACTACTCCTCCGAATCCTATTTCTTGGTAGGTGCCCAAGACGTCAGCGCCAACGACAACGGAGCTTATACCGGCGAAGTGTCGGCATCGATGCTCCAGTCCATGGAGCTGCCCTACTGCATCGTGGGACACTCCGAGCGCCGTGCCTACCATCACGAAACCGACGAGCTCATAGCCCGCAAGGTCGACCAGCTGCTCTCTCACGACATCAAACCCATCATGTGTTGCGGCGAAGTCCTTGCCGAACGCGAGGCCGGACAGCAGTTTGACGTGGTGCGCCGCCAGATCACCGACGGACTGTTCCATCTGGACAACGACCAAATCCAGAACGTCGTCATCGCCTACGAGCCTGTGTGGGCCATTGGCACAGGCAAGACCGCTACCCCCGAGCAGGCACAAGAAATCCATGCCTTCATCCGTCAGCTCCTCGCCGAGAAATACAGCGCCAAAGTGGCCGACACCATCTCCATCCTCTACGGTGGCAGCTGCAAGCCCTCCAACGCACGCCAACTCTTCGCCAATCCCGACGTCGACGGCGGCCTTATCGGTGGCGCCTGCCTCAACGCCGACGACTTCCTCGCCATTGCTCAGTCTTTCTAATTGAATTACCGACAGTTCATATCACGCCATTTTCTATCAAAGGAGCGGGGCAGCATGTCCGCTCCTTTGGTGAATATTGCCGTGGCAAGCATCGCGCTGGGCGTCCTCGTCATGATTCTCTCTGTCTCCATTCTCAGAGGTTTTCAAAACGAAATCACCAGCAAGATTATCGGCTTCGGCAGCCATATCACCATTCAGGCTACCTCGCCCGCCAAACAATACACCTCTCAGCCTGTCAGCACGGCACGCGCCGAGGTCGACCGGCTACGCAATGCCGACAACATACGCCACCTGCAATACTTCGCCACCATCGGCGGCATGGCTAAAACCGACGACCACATCCACGGCATTATCCTCAAAGGGCTCTCGCCAAACTATGACACATCGTTCTTCGCACAGGCACTGACACAGGGCAGGATGCCTCGCCTGTATGACAGCATCCCGTCCACCGAAATCATCATCTCGCAGTCGTTAAGCGACAAACTACAACTGACGACAGGACAGAAACTACGCGTCTATTTCTGGCAGGCCACGACATACAGGGCCCGCGCCTTCACCATCGCGGGCATCTATCGCACCGACCTCTCCGAATTTGACGACCACATCATCATCGGCGACATCCAACAGGTGCAAAAACTCAACAAATGGGAGGCCGACCAAGTGTCGGGCTACGAACTGTTGCTCCACGACTTCTCAAAACTGGACAGGACCGCTCGCGAAATCCTGCCACTGATAGACTACGACCTGACGACGACAACCATCGTCGAACAAAACCTGGCCCTCTTCTCTTGGCTACAGCTGCTCAACTCCAACATAGTCCTAATCATAGCCATCATGGCTCTCGTATGTATCGTTGCCATCATCTCGGCACTGCTCATCATGATTTTCGAAAAAGCCTCTACCATCGGGCTGCTCAAGACCCTTGGAGCCAACAACCGCGACATCCGAGCCATCTTCCTTTATAAGTCAGCCTCCATCATTCTGCGCGGCATCCTCATAGGCTGTACCATAGCATTCGTCATCAGCATCCTGCAACAACAGCTACACCTCGTCACCCTCGACCCTGAGTCCTACTCCATGTCGTTCGTTCCTGTTGAAATCAACCCCATCACCTATCTCCTCGTGGCTCTTGGCAGCATGGCGGCCTGCCTGCTCTCCTTGCTCATCCCCGCCACCTACATATCCCATATACGACCGGCACAATCTCTCCGTTTCGAATAGCCGACGCACGTCATGCAAATCTCTCCTCGACACCGACGCTACATCAAGTGGGCCATCCTCTCGCTTGCTGTCCTCATGGCTATTGCCGCCCTCTGGTATATCAACCGCCTGTCCCATCAGATACAACGATCCGAACAACAAAAAGTGCGCATCTGGGCCAACGCCATAAGCCAGAAAAACCAGATTGTGCACTATACCGAGGACTTCTTCCACAACATAGCCATCGACGAACATCGCAAGATGGCCCTCTACACCGAAGTGCTGCGCACCCTCGGCAATCCTAACCTACAGACCGACGTGGCCTTCTCTCTCGCCTACGTCAACTATATCATGGACTCGGCCAATACCGCCACCATCATCACCGACCGAGACACCGTCATCACCTCCTGCCGCAACATATTCGACGACTCTACCGATGCCACACTCATCGGTCAGAAACTCCGTCCCCCTCTCCTCGACGACTTCTCTCAGAACCCGCCCTTCCAATACACCGTTTGGGGCATGCCCTTCACACTCTACTACAAGGAGTCGCCCATCTACACCGAACTGCGGTCCATGCTCCACAACCTCAACGAGTCTTTTCTGTCCGACATCACCAACAATTCCATCTTCGTACCCGTCATCATCGTCGACAGCCTGCAGGAACAAGTGCTTGCCAGCGGCAACATCAATGCCGACCTCTTCAACACCCCCGACCGACTCTGCGACCTCCTCTGCGACATAGAGCAGGAAAACACACCCATCGAGATACGCCTCCCCGACCAGCAGCGCGCCTACGTCTTCTATCAGAGCACTCCGTTGCTACGACAATTGCGATGGTTTCCACTCCTCTACCTCTTCATCTCCTTCATCCTACTTATCCTCGCCTACCTGCTCTTCCGCACAGCACGCACCATGGAACAAAACCGAATATGGGTCGGTATGGCAAAAGAAACGGCCCACCAACTGGGCACTCCCATTTCGTCGCTCATAGCATGGACCGAATATCTGCAAGACCAGACACTCACACCACAATATGCCGACGAGATACGCAAAGACCTCTCACGCCTCGAAACCATCACCCACCGCTTCTCGAAAATAGGCTCTGTCCCCGAACTTACGCCTACCGATGTCGGACAGACGCTCCATAACGCCATAGCCTATCTGCAAAGCCGAAGCCCCAAAAAAGTGAAATTCGCCATCACCCTGCCCGACGAGCCCATGACGGCACCGCTAAACGCCTACCTCTTCGAATGGGTCATAGAAAACCTATGCAAGAACGCCATTGACGCCATGGGAGGCGACGGCACCTTCTCCATCCTTGCCACACAGGACAGCCGCCACATCTTCATCGACATCTCCGACACGGGAAAAGGCATCCCCTCCGCCATACAGAAACAGATTTTCCACTCGGGCTTCACCACCAAGACACGAGGCTGGGGCCTCGGCCTTTCGCTGGCCAAACGCATCATCGAACAATACCACAAGGGCAAAATCTTTCTGAAATACAGCAAAGAAGGACAAGGAACCGTCTTCCGAATCATCCTACGGAAAGAAAACAGTTAGCCATTATCTCGTAAGCTTAATACCATTCCTCAATAAGCCTCCCATACCATACTGAGGAAAGGGAAAAAATGCCAGCCACCCTATTTTATTTTTTAGTCTCTTCCTCAATAAGCATTCCATATCATACAGAGGAAAGAAGACAAATAGCCAACATATTGCATATTTAGCCTTTTCCTCAAGAAGACATCCATAACATCGTGAAAGGAAAACCGGTAGGCTATTTTCCTACTATCACAAGACCATTTTGTTTACCATATAAACAAACATCGGCATTAGATTGAACGTTTTCTATAAACCGAATCCAGTCGAACTTGCACATCAGGTGAGGCGAGAAACGAAGGTCGTGAGTCCCTAGATGCCTTTGCGGGAGTGTGATAGTAGGTGTCTATTTGTCGATTTTTTCCACGAGAGTCAGGCCTCCTTGCTTGCCTATTTCGTAGAGGGGGAAGGCGTTGTTGCCGTGGATGAGGTTGGCGAGGAGAGCGGTGTGGCCGAGGGCAAAGAAGGAGGCTTGGAACGTGTCGCCTGCCGACAGTTTAGTCTGCTGGCTTTCGATGACGCGGAAGGTGTTGTTGCCGAGACATTCTATCAGGCAGTCGCGTCCGGGGTTCCACCGCAGGTGTACTTTTTGTCGTGGCAGTAGGTCTATGGAGGCTACGTGGGCGCCCAGCACTATATCGCTTGCCCTTGCATTGTCGTCGGGCTGGTAGTGGTTGCAGAAGTCGGTGAAATTACGGTAGCCTAAGCTTTGTGCCAGCACGTTGAGTGTCTCGTTGCGCGGCATAGCCGATTCGCCACCGTAGTTATAGAACCGTTTGAGGGTGTTTATGCCTATCGACTGTCGGGTGCGCTTGTGCACATAGGCCACCATGACCATGAAGTCGGCGGGATGCTTTGCCTCGCATTCTGCTGCCTCGCAGAGCAGTCGTCGTAGTGCTTCCAAGTAGTGCTCTTTTTCCATATTGCAAAGATAAGTAAATAATGCCTTTCTACGAAATCTGCTTTGACCCTATGGTTATTGCCAATCGGCAGACAGGTTGTTCGAGGCTGAGATACAACATGTTTTGCATGGAGAGAGTTTTGCCAACGGTTATTGGCAGTTTTGATATACGCCGTTGCACAGCAGGACGAAAAGGTTGATGAGTAGCAGGATGTGTAGCAAATGGCGTGTGAGGCGACGCCGTGACAACAAAGCCAGCGCCACGACAGCCGAGGCAGCCCATGCCGCCAGTGGCGGGAACTGCACTAAGGCGGCGCCCACATCGCCCCGCAGCAGTAGCAATGCTCCGCGCTGGCATCCGCACATAGGACAGCTGATGCCAAACACTTGGTTGTAGAAACACGGCAACAGATGTTGCGCAAGCCATTCCGTTGCCGTGTAGAGTGATAGGGTTTTCATTACTGAGGGATGGGTGTGGTAAAAAAACGGACTGCGACGATAATCCGTCAATAACCGTGAATATTATCGAGTTTAGCAAGTGATTTGTATATAGTTTTCAATATATTAGATAATCATGTTGTCGGATTACAAATCCTTATATTCTGTTCAGCTGGATTTGTAATCCAGCTGAACGAAATACTTATTATTATCGGGACATTTACGGACATTGACGGAGAAAATACATGCTAAAGATGAGTAAGGATATTTATGGAGAAATTGTCGCATCTTATTTTTTATTCCGACATCGACAGCACTTCGTCGAGTGTGGCTATCTTAGCTTTTTTCATCTTGGTGTCGAAGTCTTTGATGTCGCTGCGTCGCACAAGGGCGAGAACTTTTTTCTGTGTCTCGAGGATGGGTGTCAGTTTGCTAACGGTGGCTGTGGGCCCCCATGTCTTGTCGGCGGCCTCATAGTATGCTTGATAGAGTTTCTTGATATATTTGGCTTTGCTGTCCTGTATTGCCTCATCATGCTGTGTCATCTCGTTGCGCATGGCGATAAAATCGAGGCACCGGCGTTGGAGCTTGAGGTGGGCAGAGATGCCTTGTGCATATTTATACAGCTCTGCGTAATTGTTGAATGATGTGGTAGTCTTAACGTTAGAATAGACAGGTTGATAGGCTTTATAGACATCCTTGGCGTTTTTGCTCTCTGCCTTTATCTGTTTGGCCAGTCGGTCGAGGCTGTCGACCATGGATGCCTCGCAACAATAGCTATAGAACAATTCGTAGAACGTTACAATCTTGTCGGCGGAGGCATAGTCGTCGGCAGTAGCGTAACTATGTGGTAGGACTCTCCGATGGCCAAGAACATTCAGCTCGGAATAAGCAATGTCTAAGTATGTCTGTGCCACGCGCATATAGAAGATGTTGATCTTAAACCCTTCGCTTGGCACAGAATTCATATCTTTGCTAAAATTAGTGAAGAGCTTAGTCCCATAGTGGTTATAGTAGATGTTGATGTCCTCGATGTTTTTCGTGTATTCCTCATAGCGTTTCTCCTCGGCAATGCGTTCTTCCTCCTTGCGTTTTTCCTCGGCAATGCGTTCTTCTTCCTTGCGTTTTTTCTCGGCAATGCGTTCTTCTTCCTTGCGTTTTTCCTCGGCAATGCGTTCTTCTTCCTTGCGTTTTTTCTCGGCAATGCGTTCTTCTTCCTTGCGTTTTTCCTCGGCAATGCGTCTTTCCTCTTCCTCTTTTACTACCCTCATACGCTCTTCGATGTAAGGCCTTAGCTCTTCTATGGTGGCGGAAGAGAAAGCGAAAGCGCCATAGGTGTTGTAAGGGCTGCGATGGGTGGAGAGCATATTGTCAATCAGGTGATACTCTTTGCTGTCAATACACCTATCCACCAAATCTTTGCCCTCATCGACAGAGAGCAGCTTTACGCGGTGAAGCACGTAGTACTCAAAGTCTGCTAAGTCTGCTGACTGTCTGTACATCTTGTTTGCATAATCTCCCATGTGCTGATAGAAATCAGATAAATAGCTACTAGGCAATAGGCTCTTTTGCATAAGGTCGCAGTTTCTGGGCAGTACATCGTTATCACTGGTTTTTACTATCACAAAGCCTTTGTCGAGCAGCTGGAAGTAGGAATATCTGAAGTTTGTAATAGTGTCAATCATGGCTTTTAGGTCGGGGTCGTCTATGGGGGAGATCTCGTCTGTTTTTATTCTAACAAAATGGCTGGTAATAAGGTTGTTTTTTATAGTATACTGTTTGTTGCCGCCCGTCACATAGTTATATGTTTTGCCACTGGCGCTGTCATAATGGTAAGTGATGGTGTATTTGTTGCCATTGGGTAAGGAAACGCCTACGGGCCTGCCGTGGTCCATCGTGACGGTGATAGAATTGCTTTCGTCTTTTGTTACCTCGTCGCCAACAGAGGCGTAGTATTTATAAGAAAATTTCCACGTGCCATGAGCTTTGCCCATAATGTAAGTACCTGTCGTACTTTCGTTCGCTTTGTCGATAACTAAATAATTCTTATAGCGGTTGTAATAGCCCGCCAACTTTAGTGAAACTTGCCGTTTGTTGAGCAGAGTGTAGGAATATGAGTAGGGGCCATCAGGTTCGCCATCTACAAAGTTTACGCTCTCAGTGCGGTTGAACTGGTAGCCTTCTCTGTTGGTTGCACATTTCTGAGTATATTTGCCATGAAGTATTTTTTTGTCGTTGTCGTCATAATAGAAAGAGGACGTCTCCTTGCAGGTGTTGCCCAAAACATCAACATCCTTGGTCTGGGTTTGAACTTTCTTAGTCTGTGCCGTGGCCACGAACGAGCATAACAGCAGCACGAGAGAGAGTAATACTCGATGTTTCATTTGTTATACTTACTTTTTATGAAAAAGGACTATCCGGGGACAGTCCTTTTTACTTAGTTGATAGATTGTTGATTAGAGGTCGAGGTTTAACAGCTCGAAGATGGCGAAAGCTGAGGTGCCGCCGATGACAAGAGCAACGAGACCCCAGAGGACGAAGATGCCACCTGAGACGATGCCTATGATGGAGGTGATACGTCCCGCCTTAATCATGCCGTCGCCCGTATAGAGGTCGGGGTTGGCGTTGTAGGTGGATAGCGCTTTGTTGCCCAGTATAAGGCCTATGATGCCGAGTACGAGGCCAACAAGGAAGCAGCTGAACACAAGTGACGAAATGCCCAACACTAAGCTGGCTACTGCATTGGGAGCGGTTGTTTTGGTAATTTGGTCTGTCATAATTGATTTGTTTTTGTTGTTGTGTTGATAATTTTTTTTAATACCGTTTCTTCGCCTCGGCTCAACGTGTCGGGGCATGTTTGTTGCCGAGGCTACGCGAGACAACGTCATGAAA
>JAFUVR010000012.1 GCA_017477485.1 Bacteroidales bacterium
TACCTCGCATCCGTCACATTGCTGTGCATCATGCCGTATATATAGTCAACAGCACGTTGGCCACCCCTCCGACCTATAAAAAAATAAGTCGCTTCGCGGCTTTTGAAAGTTAGTCTGTCGGGCGTACGCCCGAACAGACTAACTAATGAATGGAATGTCTTGTGATTGCGCTCTTGCGCGCGCAATCATTAATCTTGGACGAGACGGACAGAGCTGCCGTAGCATCGGTCGTTGCTGTACAGGCTCACATTGCCGGAATTGAAGTCGAGGCACCATGCTGCCTTGTCGGAGCCATCGGGCGTGGACGACCAGTAGCTGCCGTAGGAGCCCACGTAGTTCACGTCTCCAATGCAATTGCGATAGCCCGCGGCGGGCAGAACTATGAATTTTCCATTCGATCCCGTAACCTTATACCCTCTTTTAGTTTCTCGCCATGTCCATTCACAATAGTCCTTTAACTCCTCCCATTGAGACTTCGTTGGCAATTTGTTGCCAAAGAGCCTAACGGCCTCATTGTAAGTGTAAAAGCCATCCCCACCTTCGTTACTATATTTCCATAGTGTCCCACTGGGGAGTCCTAAATCAACATATCCCTTTGGAATGGAACGTTGCGCTTGCATTGGCAGTGCCAAGAGGCACAGCAAACTGATAATTAAAAGTTTTTTCATAATATAATTGTTTTGAGTTATAAATTGTTCTGATGATATTTTTTCCAGTCTTTTAGGTTTTTCTCTATGGCCACCATTTGCTCACACAGCAAGGCATATTTCTTTAGCGACAACTGCTTGCTGTCATGCAATATGCGTACAGCAAGGCGCACCTCCATCATACGTCGAGTGCTTCGGCGATAAACTCTATTTTGCGCATGGGTGCCTTCTCTTCGTTGGCATGATATTGTAAAACTTGGTCAGCACATAGGCCGACCGCTCGTAGGCTTTCCAAAATTTGCCTTCGAGATAAAGCACGATGTGGTCGAGCTCCCGTTCACGCTCTTCCTGCAATATGTCTTTGATGGTGGCCATCAGATATTTTGGTTACGTTCAGCTAACAAACAAAACAGCCACGCACGACAAGACGGTCGCACGTGGCTTGTGTATGGAAATAATGATATAAACGGTTGTCGCCCGAAGAGGAGTCCTTAGAACTTACCACCGAGAAAACACCAAAACGATCTATGCGTTCATGCAGTTTCGGTGTTGAAAGGTGTATGTAGTGGGGGGGGGGCTGAAAATCAACACGTTATAAATGTATTAGATTGTTTTTGGTCCTTTAGGATAGGCTCAGATGCCGAGTTTTTTCTTGACGAGGGGCATGATGTCTTTGGGTTAGGAAAACTCTTTTATCAGCTTCTCGATAACTGGCTTTAGCTGTGGAATATCAACAGAGATAGTCTCCCAAAGTTGTTTAGGACGTATTTTGTAGTAACCGTGTACAAGCACATGTCGCATTCGATTGATATCGTCCCAATTCACTTCGTTATGTTCTGCGCGGTATTGTAGTGACATTTTGTACACTGCCTCACCTATGATTTCGACATGTTTTACCAGGCCAAAATAAACCACAGGGTCGGACTGTGCTTCCTCCAATGTATGATGCTCAACATATTCGGAGAGCACATTGGCAGCCTCAAGGATATGGCGAAGCCGTTCGATGTCTCTAACTTCTTCTCTCATAGATTAGTCTCTTGTCTCGGTTGGCTGATTCCACTGCAAAGGGCAATAGGCAGCCTTCCTCGATTAGATCAACGCTACGGCCCGTGCTTTGTTCCAGTTCGACCATCATGTGCGAAATGGTCAGTAGCGAGATGCGTGCCGTATCATCGTACTGCACCAATATGTCGATATCACTGTCTGCCGTCTCCTCACCACGAGCAAAAGAGCCAAACAGCCATGCTTTCACGACGGGCTGTGTCCTGAAATAGTCGGCTATTATTTTCGTTATTGCTTGTGTGTCCATGGTTCAGATACCCTGTTCTGGTATAGGCGGTGGAGCAACAATCAGATGCCGAGTTTTTTCTTGACGAGGGGCATGATGTCGTCGCTCTCCTGACTGTAGAGTAATGTGCCGACACCGCTGTCGAACACATAGGTGTAGCCGTTCTCTTTGGCAACCTCTTCGATGGCTTTGCGGGCACGGTCGATGATGGGTTTCAGCAATTCGGATTCGCGTTCCTGCAGCTGCTGCTGTGCGTTTTTCTGAAACTCTTGGGCTCTGTCCTGCATGTCTTGCAGCTCGCGCATCTTGGTCTGTTTGATGAGTTCCGACATGCTCTCTTGTTTGGCCATATAATCGTTGTAGCGTGTCTGGAGTTCTGTCGACATGGATTTGAGTGTGTTCTCGAGTTCTGTGGCTTCATTCTGCAGGATGGTTTGGGCGGAGTCGCGGCCCGGCATGATCTGCATGAGTTCGGTAGAATTGATGTGCCCCAGCTTGATGTTTTTCTGTGCCATGACGGTGCTGCATGAAATCAGGGCAACGATGAGTACTAAAAAGATCTTTTTCATTGTTTTGTGGATTGTTATTTTTTTATTGATTTATTCTGTAGAGGTATGGGTGGGTCTCAGTTTTTCCGCATCTCGCTATTGGTAGGTGCTTTCTTGCCGTTCTTGGCGGCCTCGGCAGCTTCGGCCTCTGCCTCGGAGGCCTTGACGCCAAGGATTTCGAGCACATCGTTGGTGATGTCGATCTTTTCGGAGGCGAAGAGCACGGTGGCCGGGCCCGACTTGTCGAGGACGAGCGAGTAGCCTTTCTCGCGCGAGGTGCGCTCTATGGCTGTGTAGACGCGGTCCTGTATGGGTTTGAGCAGTTCGGCACGCTTCTTGTCGAGGTCGCCGTCGGCAGCGAAATGTTTGCGCTGCAGGTCGCGCACCTCTTGGTCGCGCGTTTTGATCTCTTGTGCACGACGGTTCTTCAGATTGTCGGGCAGGAGATAGGACTCTTGCTGAAACGACTGGCGGAGGGTCTCCAGCTCTTGCAGCTTGCCCTCGATCTCGCGCTGCCATTCGGCCACATGCTTGTCGAGCCGTTGCTGGGCCTGCTTATAGTCGGGCAGGCTGCGCAGGATGTAGTCGGTATTGACCACGGCCACTTTCTGTGCCATGGCGATGCAAGGCAGGAAGAGCGCGGTGAGGAGCATGAGGCGGAGTGGCTTTTTCATGGCGTGGCAGTGTGTGAAGACAATGTGCGGGGGTTAGTCGAGGCTCTGGCCTATGGAGAAGTGGAACTGGCTTCCGCCGTTGGCCCCTTGGAAGCCGTAGCCCCAGTCTACGCCTATGAGTCCGAACATCGGCATGTAGAGGCGTACGCCGAGACCGGCGGAGGTGTACATCTGGAAGGGGTCAAACTCTTTGATGCTCCCCCAGCAGTTACCGCCTTCGGCAAAGCCGAGGACGTAGATGGTGGCTGTGGCCGACTCGATGATGGGCTGGCGCAACTCCATGGTGAAGCGGTCGAACACCGAGCCGCCACCCGTGGGGGTTAGCGAGTTGTTCTGATAGCCGCGCAGGGGCACCACCTCGCGTCCGTCGAGCATCCATGTGGACAGTCCGTCGCCACCGAGATAGTAGCGTCCGAAGGGGGCGTCGCCGATGTCGCTGTTGTAGTAGCCCATCCAGCCAAAACGGGCTCGCGCGTTGAGCACCACGTCGCCCACAAGGTTGAGCATCCACGATCCGCGGGCGTTGACTTTGAAGTATTCCACCATGCGGTATTTCTCCTGCGGACTGGCAGTTGAGTAGTCCTTGCCGCTGAGGAGCGAGTAGGGCGGTGTCACATATCCCGTTACCGACACCTCGGAGCCGCTGCGCGGATAGATGGGCGAGTCGGTAGAGTTGCGGGCTAAGGTGAGTCCATAGGAGAGGTCGTTGGCCTCGCCGTTGGTGAAAAGCGAGGAGAGGCTGTTGTAGTTGTTGAGGGTGTAGTGCTTGTAGGAGATGGCGTGTGAGAGGACGAAGTAGTCGTCGGGCCATTTGAGACGGCGCGACAGCGAGACCCCGGCACCGGTAATCTGGAGGCTGTAGTAGTTGGAACTGCCCTTGCTATAGTAGAAGCCGTTGCTGTAGAGGTTGTGGTAGACCGAGACGCTGAGGGCCTGTGCTCGCCGTCCGCCGAGCCATGGCTCGGTGAAGGAGCCGCTGATGGCGTAGTAGTAGGAGCCGTTGGTGACGAGGTTGACGCCCAGTTTCTGTCCGTCGCCGGCAGGCAGCGGCGCCCATGCTTTCTTGTTGAAGATGTTGCGTGCGGAGAAATTGTTGAGCTGCACGCCGAGCTGTCCTATGATCATGCCGCTGCCGTAGCCGCCCTGCAGCTGGAGCTGCGAGGTGCTGCCTTCTTCCACTTTGTAGACGATGTCGACAGTGCCGTCCTCGCGGTTGGGACGGGGCTCGGGAATGATGGACTCTTCTTTGAAATAGCCAAGGGTGACAAGCTCTCGACGGCTGCGGATGACGGCGTCGCGGCTGAAGAGGTCGCCCGGCCGCGTATGCAGCTCGCGCATGATGACCTTGTCGTTGGTGATGGTGTTGCCCTCCACGCTGACGTTGCGGATGCGGGCCTGCTTGCCCTCTACGATGCGGATCTCGATGTCGATAGAGTCGTTCTCTACGGCCATCTCTACCGGCGTGGCATTGAAGAAGAGATAGCCGTTGTCCATATACATGGAGGTGATGTCGGTGCCGGCAGGGTTGTAGTTGATGTTGGTCTCGAGGAGCGATTTGTTGTAGGGGTCGCCTTTGCTGATGCGAAGCTGGCGCGAGAGGAGCTCGGAGGGATAGATGGTGTTGCCGGCGAAGGTGATGTTGCGGAATGTGAAGCGTTCGCCCTCGTGGATGCGCACCACGACGTTCACGCGGTCCTGCTTGTCGGTGCCGGGAGCCGGATAGACGCTGTCGAGGACGATGCGGGCGTCGCGGTAGCCCAGCTCGTTGTAGAGGTTGATGATCTCGGTGAGGTCTTCTTGAAACTTGGCATCGATATATTTGGATGACTTCCAGAAGTTTTTCTTCCAAAAATAGAGTTTCCAGAAGTAATGCACGTCGTGCGTGTTGCTCATCTGCCGTTGCAGTTTGTTGGACGACACGGCATGGTTGCCCTCAAAGATGAGATGCTCTATTTTGAGGCGTTTGCCTGTCTTGACGTTGAAGACGACAAGCACGCGGTCGGTGTGTCCGCCGGTGGTGTCGGGCTCTGTCTGGGTCTCCACCTCCACGTTGCCGTAGCCGTCTTCTATGTAGTAGCTGCGGATGCGGTTTTTGGCGGTGGTGAGCATGTTTTCCGTAACGACATCGCCCACGCCGATGTTCATCTCTTTGCGCAGTTTGTCGGCATCGCCTTTCTTGACGCCGTTGAATTTGAAACGCGACATCTTGGGACGCGTCTTGAGCACGTATTTGAGGAAGATTTTGTCGCCCTGTATGCGGTTGACGAGGATCTGCACGTCTTCGAAGAGACCTTGACGCCAGAGATTGTCAATGGCCGCCGACACCTTGTCGCCCGGGATGCGTACCACGTCGCCCACATGGAGGCCGGAGACGAGGAGCACCATGCGATTGTCGAGGTTGTCGGCACCTTCGATATCGATGGCGGCAATCTCGTAGCGTTTCGGGGTAAGATAATCTATGTCATAGTCTTGCTGTCCGCCGATGGCAACCTGGGCATGATGCGGAAGGGCGTAGGTCAAGAGCAGGAGAGCAACGAGGAGTTTACTATATTTCATCGTACGAGACGGTAATTCTTGTTTTGATAGGGCGTAGCCACTGAATAATAACTCAATTCGGGCGTAATTATTTTATGTCAGGAGTTGAAAGCCTCTACTTGGTCGCCCGATTTGCCGTAGCGGCGTTGCCGCTGCTGATAGTCGCCAACGGCCTGTATGAGGTGTTTGCTCCGGAAGTCGGGCCAGAGCAGGTCGGTGAAGTAGAACTCGGCATAGGAGAGCTGCCAGAGCAGGAAGTTGCTGAGGCGCAGCTCGCCACCTGTGCGGATGAGCAGGTCGGGGTCTGGGAAGTCGGCGGTGGAGAGGTGGCCGGCTATGGTCTTTTCGTCGATGGACGCGGGCGTGAGTGTCCCCTTTTGTACTTCGGCGGCTATGGCGCGCATGGCCTCGGTGAGTTCCCAGCGTGCGCTGTAGCTCAGCGCAAGGATGAGGGTGAGCCCTGTGTTGGCAGAGGTGCGATGGATGCTTTCGCGGAGCGACTGCGCGGTGTCGGCAGGCAGACGGTCTATGTCGCCTATCATCCGCAGTCGCACGTTGTTGGAAATCAGTGTGTCTATCTCGTTGACCAGCGCCGAGGCGAGGAGGGCCATCAGCCCGTCGACCTCGTCCTGCATACGGTTCCAGTTCTCTGTGCTGAAGGCGTAGAGGGTGAGGTAGCTCACGCCCATGCGGGCAGCGGTCTCTACGGCCTGTCGCACGGCAGTGATGGCGTTGCGGTGGCCGAAGAGGCGACGCTCCATGCGCTGTTTGGCCCATCGTCCGTTGCCGTCCATGATGATGGCTATATGCTGCGGTATTTTTTTCGGGTCTAATTCTTCGAGGGTCATATAATCGGGGGAATAGGATGTGCTTGTTGTGGTGGCTATAATGGATGTGTTCTCAGTCTGTGGTACACCGTTTGCTGCGGGTCCATCCGAAGAGGATCTCTCCGCTGATGGCAATGGACACGTTGAAAAATGAATACCAGTCGTTCAGCGAGTCGTCGCCGCGCTGGGTGCCTGTGGAATTGCGAGTGCCGCCATCGAGCTCTGCGGCGCGGTCGTAGAGTGCCGCGGCAGTGGGATTGTCGGCAAAGACGGCGGGGTCTACATATACGGTGCTGACATCGTCGAGATAGTCGGTCCAAGTCTTGCGAAAACCATATTCGATGGCTACGGAGAAGACCTTGGAGGGGCGGAACTTGAATCCGAGTCCGAAGGGCATGCATACGGTCAGCAGGTTGTAGGGATAGACGTCGGGACAGAGGTCGGAGTGCTGCCCTTCGGTGCCCAGCGGCTCAAGGGCCACCCATGAGGTTGTGCCGGTGGCAGGGTCTGTATATTGTGCCTTGGGGTTGAACCCCAGCACGCCGAGTCCGGCAAAGAGATAGGGCGTGAATGGATATTCTACGGTGGAGAGACCGAAACTGACGAAGTTGAACTCGGCCCGCACGCTCCCTTCCCACGCCGCGGAGCGGAAGCTGAGGTTGCGCAGGGGTTGCACGTCGGGGTTGCCGCCCTCGATGTGGCCGTAGGCTCCACCGATGTTGACGGCCCATCGGTTGTTGATGTTGTAGCGAAAAAAGACCTCGCCGGCCATATTGACGCGGCCCAGCATACTCTGGTTGTTGAGGTCGCCGATGTAGTTCATGCCGCCCACGGCTATTCCCACTTCGCCATAGGGCCGCTGCTGTGCCATGACTATCCCGCTCGTAGCCCACAAGAGCAGAGCGTAGAGGATGTGTCTATAGGCTTGGTTATGCATGGGTTGGCGGCAGGTGAGGAACGAACGTTTTTGATAAGGCGAGAGCAAGGGGAGCTTGCTTACTTTGCCGAGGCGAGAACCGAAGGTCATGAGCACCTATGAATCAAATACGATCAAGCGAACAAAACGGCTAAATGAAATTGAACTTTTTATTTCTTGGCAAACGTGAGGGAATGGCAGATGCCGTCGACCTGCATGAGGTAGTCGCGCTTGTCGAAACGCGGACAGTAGACGTAGCCCGTGAGCGTGATGACCTGGTGGCCTGTGGGGTCGAGCAGTGTGTAGCACACAAAGGGACCGCCCATAAAGTCGCCAAAGAGACGCCAGCATCCGCGTGTCTCTACGGCATATTTGCAGTCGTTGAACTGCACCACGCGCGACACTATCTCGGCACGACGCTCGGTGCCCATGTAGCTGCTGTCCGACGGCCCGGGGATGTGTTGCCGCATGAGTGTGTCGAGGTGGTCGAGGATGCGGGCCTCGTCGAAAACGGAGGCGTCGCCATAGTCGCTTACGTGCACCAGCACGCCCAGGCCGAAGTCCTTGGCCTCTTTGCGAATCCATGCAAAGTCGGGCGACTCGTTAGCAGGTCGCGCTATCTCAAACTCGTTGGACACCGTCAGGCTGAAACCGTATTGCTTCTCGATGGCTGCCACTTGCTCGTAGCCTTTAGTGCCGCGAAAGGCTTTTGCTATGCGGCGATAGTCGGCTTGGTACATCTCGCTGACTATGCGGTCGGCATAGTGCGTCAGCATCGTGTCGAGCGAGGCATGGCTGCTTGCCGCCAGCTCGAAGACCACCTGCGGGGCAGCCCATTTGTCGCGGTAGATGTAGACTTTGTCGGGATTGTCGGCCTTGACGTCGCAGATGACCACGTTGCGATGCACACGGAACATCTCGGTATTCTCAAACGAGGAGATGGGGATGTTCACCACGTCGAACATGGGTTCGGGCTGTGGCAGCCCCACCTGTGGACGGCGGAAGAGGGAGTCCACCATCTGCTTGGTGTCGCCCCGATAGACATCTTTGTTGGCCACGATGAGCATCTCCAGCGTCTTGCCCGACGAACCTTTCTTCTCCAGCGTCTGTTTGTTGTCGCAGGCGGCACACAGCATCAATGCGGCACATAACAAGATATATAAGCGTTTCATTGTCATTATGGTTTAGTCTGCAAAAATACATAAAAATACCATGACGGAACAAATAAACCGCCAAGAAGCCTGTTTTTCAGTCGTTGTAGCGATTTCGACACGGTCTACTGATACCATGTAATTAGGATATGATGGACGCTTATCACGAGTGGACTTGTGCTTTAGAAATGTACGATGACATCCAGTTTACGCGGACTGTAATAGTATTTAGGCTATCCGTGTGAAACGCCACAATTCTGCCAGCTGAAAAATCGAGACCTACATGTGTTCTTATATCAAATATATCGGGGAAGAATAGAAAAAACGTAACATGAATAACAGGGAAGAATAGAAATAACGCATTATTAAATACGGGGAAGAATATTTTTTTTGTTCTTCATATCAACATATATCAATTATTATCATTATCTTTGCATATTATTTTTGAAAGACGAAAAAAATGGAACATGTTTTTGAGAGAAAAATCTATCAGCAGATTCTCCAATGGAAGAAGGAGAATAACGGCAGAACTGCCCTGCTCGTGGAGGGTGCAAGACGTGTTGGAAAGTCAACCATTATAGAAGAATTTGCTAAGCGTGAGTACAGGTCGTATATTCTGATAGACTTCAACAAGGCCTCGGAGCGTGTGATGCGCTTGTTTGACGATTTAATGGATTTGGACTATGTCTTTCTCTTCCTGCAAAGCATCTATCATACAACATTGTATCAACGTGAGTCGTTGATTATCTTCGATGAGGTTCAGAAATGTCCTATGGCTCGTCAGTCCATCAAATATTTGGTGCAGGATGGCAGATATGACTATATAGAAACAGGTTCGCTAATCAGTATCAAGCAGAACACAGAGAACATTACCATTCCCAGCGAGGAAGACAGGATAGAGATGCACCCCATGGACTACGAGGAGTTTCGATGGGCTATGGGGGATACAGCAACTATTCCGTTGCTCAGAAGACAGTTGGAAAACATGCAATCCATGGGCGATGACGTTAACCGACATCTTATGCGTGACTTGCGGCTGTATATGCTTGTGGGAGGTATGCCGCAAGCCGTGAGCGAGTACCTAAGTTCAAAAAACCTTCGTTCAGTGGATATGATCAAGCGAAAAATATTGAAACTATATTTTGACGATTTTCGCAAGATAGACAAAAGTGGCAAGATCGGTAGGTTGTATCAAGCAATCCCGACAATGCTCTCACATGGTGTTGGACGTTTCTACCCAACGGCTATCATTAAGGGGGTGGGATCAGATAGGATGGAGGATTTACTTATCGCATTAGAAGACGGCAAGACGGTGAATATAGCCTACCATGCGACGGACCCCAATGTGGGTTTGCCGTTAAGCGAGGACAGAAGCCGTATGAAAATGTATGTAGGTGATACGGGGCTTATGGTGACGCTTTCTTTTTGGGATAAGGGTTTCACTGAAAATGAGCTGTACGACAAATTGTTTGCCGACAGTTTGCCCGCAAATATGGGATACATCTACGAAAACCTTGCGGCACAGATGTTACGCAGTAGTGGGAACAACCTTTACTTTCATACTTGGGCAAAAGATGAACGGCACAACTATGAGGTAGATTTTCTCTTGTCGCGCGGAGCAAAAATATGTCCGATAGAGGTCAAGTCAGCAAGTTGCAAGTCGCATGTTTCGCTTGACGCTTTTTGTAATAAGTTTTCCCCGCGCATAGACAAAAGATATGTCGTCTGCACGAAAGACCTGCGACGCGATGGTGCAACGACCATCCTGCCAATCTATATGATAGGATTGATATAGAGTAACACTCATTTGGGAAGCCCGACATCTACCAACCATACAAGTTTGCCTCAGAAATTCCTGACTGGTGCTCTTTGTCTATCCCAAATCGGTCATTAGGATTTCTCACTGCCATACAGCACTGAGAAATCCTAATGACCTAAGGTGGGTTCTATTTATTCACTTTTTTGCCATCCCAACAGACAGGACCCATTAATCAGCCAGATGACCGTTGTTTAATATTCTGTTTACAGGTGCAACGATACGACTATTTTTTTCTATTTGACAATGAATCAATTGTCATATCTTGCGATGGGGTAATGGCTTGATATTATTCTGTTTATTGTATTGTGATTAAATTGGGTTGATATTTCTTGATCTGCGCAACTGGCACATGTTGTAGACGAGCTTTGTCAATGCGATGGTGGCTTTTGCCCGTATCATTCCGACCCCTCGGAAGTTTAGGCGGCCCATCGTCTGCTCCACGAATCCAAATACATGCTCTACACGACTTCGCACTTTCGACTTCTGTCGGTTGCGTTCCTTCTGCTCGTCTGTCAAGGGATGGCCTATCTTGCCTTTCTCGCATATTATCGGAGTCATGTGTTTCGCTTTCACAACATCTTCCATTCCTGCATACCCAGCGTCAAGCCATGCAGGTTCACCTCGGGCCTCCCTGGGCGGCTCTGTCAGCACCAGCTCCGTCTCTTTGGAGTCGTGTCGCAGGCGGCACATAACAAGACATATAAGCGTTTCATAGTCACAATAATTTAGCCTAAAAAAATACACAAAATTACAATGATGGAGCAAATAAAGCACCAAGAAGCCTGTTTTTAGTCGTCGTGACAACTATTGCACGACTTAAGAGAAGTCTTGAAATTGTGATATTAGGAACGCTTATGAAGAGAGGGCTCGTGCATCAGAAAGGAACGATGACATCATGGACCAAACGGACAGAGTATCCATAATGACGGGGGGGCTGATTGGCGCTGTTTGCTGCTTGTGCTGCATTCAGACAATACATAGCTCTTGCGGCAGTACCTCCCACAAAAGTGGAAGTCCAATAGGCAGTAAAGGATGTAACGCCCGAAAAACTGAGACCATTCCTATAGCCTGCTGCAGGTAAAAATACGGCTCCGGCTGCTTCCATTATTCTCCACTGTTCAAGTGTGTATATATTTGCATTATAGTTTGTTGGATTAGAGTTAATGTTAGTTGGGACAATTATAGAAGTTGGATGGATGTAGATGTCGGGGAAAAGTATGGCACCATTTTTATCGTTGACCTTGGCAGCACAGTAACGTGCTGATACTATTGTGCCATCAAACGAGCATTGTGTGGTCCGACTGTTGAGCAGAAACTCCCATTCACCCCTCGACAGCGTGCGCCAGATGCTGTCGTCGTTGCCGCCGTTGCTGATGCTGTTGTACCAACCCCAGTCGTATTTCCCATTGTCGGTACCCCAAAGTTCCCATCCTGCAGTGGTTGACGATGGTCCATAGCCATTAGAGTTATTGCTGCTATACGGCTGATAGTAGAGGTTGCCGGCATCGTTGGGGTCGTGGTAGCCGCTGGTAGCCCAGCCGAAGAGGTCTATCCAGTCCGACTGTGTGGCTCGGTCGGCCTCGGCGGTGGTGTTGCCTGGTGCGTTGCCTATGAAGTCGTACTGGTTCTCGGCAAAGCGCCATGTGGAGGTGCTGGCCTGATATTGCAGGTTGCCTTTGGAGAACTGCACTTGGTCACCATTGGCGTTGACGGAGAAGCGCCCCAGCAGCACACCCTCGTGGGTGGTGCGACGCAGGGTGAAGACCAGCATGATGTCGCTGTCGCAGCCGTGCGACGAGATGGTGTGGTAGTGGGCCGTGGCGTTGCTGCTGTAGGTGCGGCCGTCTATCCATGTGATGGGGAGGGTGTCGATATGACGGTCGGCTGTTACGGTCGAATGGTGGATGGTGAGATGGAGGTTGATGATGCTGTCGCATCCCGCGACGTTGTGCACAGTGGTGTAGGGAAGCGACGTGGTGGTGCCGTAGGAGCTGCCGTCAATCCACGTGTAGCTGTCGCAGGCCTGCTGCACGTCGATGCCCGTGGTAGTGCGCCCCGAGCAGTGGTCTCTGACCAGACGTACGGCGAGACCCTGCGACTTGTTGCAGGTGGCCATGGAGCCGCCACCCACAAAGCGGCCTTGATTGTCGTGAGCCGTTGTTGAGGTCCAGTAGAAGAGTCCTGTCTTGTGTCCGCCCCCCGAGCTGAGATCCAATCGTCCTGCCGCGGGCAGGAACACGGCGCTGGCGGCCTCCATCTGCTGCCATTCGGCGAGCGAATAGCGGTTGCTGCCATAAGAGGCTGAGGTGCTGTTGCAACTCTGTGGCACTCGGACCCCTACGGGGTGCACATACTGGTCGGGGAAGATGATGAGGCCCTGCACCTCGTTGACGGTGGCACAACAGAAACGCTGGGTGATGGCACGTGTGTGGAGCAGGTAGTTCCACTCGTCGTTGGAGAGCGTACGCCACAGCATGGCACGGTTGCCGCCATTGCTGATGGCGTTGTATATGCCCCAGTCGGCATAGGGATAGCTCACTGCGAGACTGCCTGCCAAGTAGTCGGCGTTGGTGGAGCTGCGGGCATAGGGCAGATAGCTCGCGGCCCCCGAGGCCCATCCGCTGGTGCCCCAGGCAAAGAGGTCGGTCCATTCTGTCTGGGTCTCCCCTGCCGCGGTGTTGCCGGCGGCGTTGCCCACGTAGTCGTACTGGTTGAGGGCGAAGCGCCATGTGTCGGATGCCCCCTGATATTGCAGGTTGCCCATGGAGAACTGCACCTGACGGTCGTTGCCCACGGAGAATTGGCCTGGCAGTGCACCGTCGACAATGCTGCCCACGGCAAGGCTGAGACGCACCACGCTGTCGCAGCCCTCGGCGTTGGCACCCACGTAGGTGTGGCGGGCCGTGTTGTTGGACGACGTGTAGGTGTTGCCGTCAATCCACGTGAGGCTGGCAGGCACGTGGTGCTGGTCGGTGCCATAGGAGGAGTGGCGTATGGTGAGATGGAGCGTGACGGTGCTGTCGCAGCCAGTAGCGTTGACCCCGCGCAGGGTGTAGGTGGGCGTGGTGGTATTGGCGGCATAGGTACGTCCGTCAATCCATGTGTAGCTGTCGCAGCGCACCTTGGTGTCGATGCCCGTGGTGGCGGTGCCAGTGCAGCTGAGAGACCCTGTGGGTGGTATGTCGTTGAGGGTCAGGTAGAGCCGTATCACGCTGTCGCACCCTTCGGCGTTGGCCCCGCGCAGGGTGTAGGAGGAAGAGGAGGTGCTGGCGGTGTAGGTATTGCCGTCAATCCATGTGAAATGGTCGGTGGTGGAGATGACGGCGATGCCATAGGTGGTACGGCCAGTGCAGGGATTGGTAGGAGTGGCGGCATGGACGATGAGCGAGTCGATGCGACGCTGCAGGCGTGTGCGCAGGCTGTCGTGGAGGATGAAGAGGCTGTCGTTGAGGTGGCACAGCGAGTCGTACATGCGTCGCAGGCTGTCGAGCGACTCTTGCATGATATGGCTGGACTGCTCGTCGGTGTGGCTGCCGTTGCGAACCAGGCGGACGAAGAGACCCTGTGCACGGGTTCGTGGCGTGTAGTCGTGGGTGGCATAGACATAGCCTGGATAGAAGTCTATATGGTTGGCATTGCCATCGGTTACCGATGATGACCAGTAGTTGCCTACATAGGAGGGTTCGCCCAGGCTCGAGCCGGTACGATAGCCCGATAGGGGGAGGAAGACCACGCCGGCCTGTTCCATGAGTCCCCACTGCGTGGCATCGTAGATGGTGCCACCAAACGACGCCGACGTCTGGTTGATGTTGGTAGGCAAAGGTACTTCGCTGGGGTGTGTATAGCTGTCGGGAAAGAGGAGCAGACCTTGGTGGCCGCAGACGGTGACTTTGCTGTAGCGTGCGTTGGCCACGTCGTTGACGGTGGAGGCAGTGCGGGTGTAGAGGATATAGGCCCATTCGTCAATGGAGAGCGTGCGCCACAGGCCTGCCTCGTTGCCGCCATTGCTGATAGCATTGTAGATGCCCCAGTCGGCATTGGCGTAGTCGCCCGTGAGGCCCTGCGAGACCGAGCCTCCCACACGATAGTCGGAGCTGCTGTTGCTGTTGGAGTAGGGTTGATAGCTATTGGCCCCGCTGTTCCACCCGCTGGTGCCAAAGCCGAAGAGGTCTATCCATTCGCTCTGTGTGGCACGTAGCGAGAGGTTGCTCTGGGTGTTGCCGGCGTTGCTGCCGAGATAGTCATACTGCTGTTCGGCAAAACGCCATGTGCTGGTGCTGGCCTGATATTGCAGGTTGCCTTTGGAAAAGGAGATGGTGGACGAGTCCGAATTCGAGAAGTTTCCAGGCAGCTGGCCCTCTATGGGTGCCTGACGGTCGCCCGTAAGAATTCGGAGCACCTCTATAAGCGAGTCTTGCCATACGTTGTGCTGACGCAGGCTGTCAAACGAGGCACATGTGGCATAGCATCGGGCGGCAAACTCGGCTTGGATGGTGCTGTCGACATAGTGGGTGTCGATGGTGGACGAAGAATTGTGGATGGTGTCGTGGGTGATAAGGATGAGGGTGTCGCGGTGGTAGATGTTGTTGATGACGTGTGTGGTGTCGTGGTGGTAGATGTTGTTGATGACGTGTGTGGTATCGCGGGTGATACGGACGAGGGTGTCGTAGGAGTGTGTGGTGTCGCGGTGGTAGACGTTGTTGATGACGTGTGTGGTGTCGTGGGTGGAAAAAACCAATGTGTCCCAGTTGTTGATGGTGATGATGGAATAGAGGGTATCGATGTGAAACAGGGTGTCGAGCTCGATGATGTAGTGTGTGTCGCGCTGCACGGAATATACATACGATGTCAGCGTGTCGTGGATGACGGTAATATTTCTCAGGGCATTGTTGATGGAGTCGGTGAGACCTGCAAGGTGGAGTGCCATTGTTGCCGTATCGGAGCGCATCGAATGGGAGGCATAGAGCGCATAGGGTACGCTGACCAGTTGCTGCACGGTCTGCATCGTGTAGCGTGTCCCGCCCGTCGGGTCGGCTTCGCTAACCACAAAGTAGGTGTTCTGCCCCCAGTTGATGGAACTAAATGTACCGGTGGTGGGCGTGCCGTTGCCAACAAGCAGTGTGTATAGTCCGTTGGCGTTGGTGGTAGGTGTATGCGTCTCGCTATACACGATGGGTCCGTTGGCCGCTCCCTGGCGGATGGACACCCTCACGCCAATAGTCTGGTTGTCGACAAGTGCACCGTTGGCATCGCGCAGCACGGCCTGCGAGGTGATTAGTTGTGGAACCTGTGCATGACAGATGCCACAAGCCATCACGCAATAGATTAATAGTAGATTTCGGAATAATGACCTTGCTCTCATTGTTTTTTCTGATGATTGGTTCATGATTGTCTGGCTTGTAAAAACTGTATGGCAGCATTGTGTGATGATGCCCCAAGTCACAAGCGGTAACGCCTGTTCCGTTTGTGTTGCTTGAATGGTTTGTTTTTGGTATAGCCTATGGGCTTCCCGAAGGTGATGTTGTAGGTGAGACTGACGCCTATGTCGAGATAACGCAGGTGGTGGATCAGGTTGCTCTGCATGCAGTTGCGCGTGCGCAACACCCCGTTTTCGAGGATGACCAGTGGTTCGCTGTCGCCCACGGATGTCCGGTTGAGTCCGTAATTGACGTAGGCACTTATGGACATCTGGTGCTTGCGGTCCAACTGCCAATGGTAGCCGCAATCTAAGGCGAGAGCCACCACAAACGGAAAACACAGTCTCTCGTCAGAAAGGGCCGCAATGGTATAGTCGCCCTCTTGTGCGGCAGCATTCAGGGTCTCGATAGGAATGTCCACATGCTGGCCGAAGCCGTCGATGGCATAGCCCACGCCCATGGTGGTCGGACCATGGGCGAAAGAGGCCCCTATGCGTATGGGGAGCATGAAACGCAGGCCCGCGCCGAAATGGAAGTGCTGGTCCTGCAACACCACTAAGGCAGGTATCTGTAGGTAGATGGTGTTGTAGTGCTCGTCCACATCAATGGTTGTAGTGGTGAAGTGACTGCTACGCACGGTGCGCGAGGTGTTGTTATAGGCCGATATGGAGCCTGTCGATGACGACTCTATGCGATCGTAGCTGGCCACATTGTAGCAATAGGCAATACCTAATCCGGTGCGGAACCCACAGTCGTGGCGCCAGAAATAGGTGTAGCCGAGGTCGAGACGGCTGCCGATGCCGAGACGCGACAGCAGCGGGGCTGAGACATCGGTGAGGATGGTCGCGGTAGCAATGCCTCCGGTGATGGCAAAATTGCTGCGGTGCTGGTCAAGGAAAAGCAACCACTGACGGGCTTCCCAGCGTGCGTTTTGTGCTGTCAGAGACGATATCGCGCACAGCAGCAGGACAAGGACAGATGCTGATTTGTGAATTCTTGTGAACATCAGATGGCTGGCTTTAGCGGACAATGATTTTCTTTTTTATCGACACCCCGTTTGGTGTCCTCAGCACGAGGGAGTATACTCCCGACGATGTGAATGGTGGGAGCGTCAGGACCCCCTCTTCGGGCAATAGCGTCGTCCACAGCGTACGTCCGCTTATATCATAGAGCTGCATCTGGCTGCCCGACGGCGCATCGGATACCGACGCCACGACTTGCTGGCGACAGTCGGACGGGTTGGGCCACACCGTCAGCGTTGGTTCTTTGGTCGTGGCTGACGACTTGGACGGATCAATGCAGAGCTCATTGGAACGAACCCAATAGTCCGCCACACCCGTATATACCTCCACGTAGAAACAACCGGTCAGCTTTTGGTAGGCCGCCTCTCGATACTCGAAATACTGGTCGCTGGTGCTATAGGGCATCAGAACGTCGTTGTGATACCAGCGGTAGCCACGATAGGCAGCGTACATGCCATCCTCGCCGTAAGGATAGTGATCCACCATGAGCAACTGGTCGTTATAACTGTAAATAACCGGTATGGGCCCCTCCTGCACTATGGATAGGCGAAGCTGCAAGAGACTGTCGCAGCCCGCAGCATTGTGCAGCCCCGTGGCCACAGTATATGCACCCGACCGAGTATAGACGGTGCTACCCCATGTATAGCGGAATGCCGCCTGACTCTCCTGCGTGACATAAGATGAGCGTCTGACAGACAGATGGAGCGTTACGACGCTGTCGCATCGAAACCGTGTGAGCGTGTGCCACACAACCGTTGTATCGGTACGGTAGACAGAACCATTCCACTCAATGCTGTCGCATACCGATAGTGTCTCGCTGCCTGCCGTTATAGTGTCCGGACAGCGTGGCGGATACACCTGCTGTACCCCTTCGCTGAACCCCACCCCTGGAACAGGCGTAGAATACTGACAGAAAGGCTGTCCATAGCTGACATCATACGCCCCGTTGGCCGTCAGGCTGCCACCACCCGCTGCAACGACATCGTGCTGGGCCGAGAGGGCAGAGGAGAGGAATAATGATAAAGTGATAGCCACACTTTTGTGGAAAACTGAATGCCAATCTTTTATTAGCGAACTCATAACATACTATAAGGATTTTTTACAAGTAACCTTTGCCGTGGCATTCGGTACACGTAACGTGATTGTGACCACGCGACTTGAGAAATTGTTGTCCACACTCACTACAGGTAACTTTATAATCACTCTGTCCGAACGTTGATGGATAGGTGTCATATGGCATCCGACCGCTACCATTACATCTTGAACATTTCAAACTGGAAGAAGTTCCGGGAGACGTTGAACTCGAAGAATGTGTTGAAGCACCCGTCGTTGAAGTTCCATTTTGTGGTTGCAAGGCTGCGGCTTTCATCGCTCGGAATTGTTCAAGTGTCAAGTTGGGATTGTACTTTTTTGCCTGTTGATACTCTGCTTGCTCCTGTGCATTCACATCACGGATAGTTTTGTTAATTAACTGCTGATTTAGAGCATTCATCTGGGTTTCATGTTGTTGCATTTGCATCATAGTGTAGCGCGGGTCGAGCAGATAATCCATATTACCAGTGCTATACATTGGAGTATATCCGCCATATACACCATATCCACTCATCATAGTTGTCGCCATTCCTTCCAATAATGCTGCACAGGAGGAAAAACAAAAACAAACGATGAAAAAAAGAGAATAGATAGATAGTTTCATAACAAAAAATATAAATGTATGCATTAATTAATGATTCCAACAATATATTCTTTATTGTCAATATTCACGCAAACTCTTAGATTAAGTAAATAACGTAAGGTCTCTACCCCATACGCGTTCAGGTGGTAGGCGCAAGCGTCATATGCTTCTCTATCATCTTCTGTAATGTTTTCGCCTCTATTGATTCTGTCTTGGTAGAATATATATTGTTTATAATAGATTTGCATATCCACATATCGGGTTATATCTATTCCGTTTTCATATAATAAATCCACTTCCTCACCCATCAGAACTGCTCCAGTACGGTAAAGCCAGTCGATGTTGATTTCAGCTGGCACTTGTTGAGTTTCTTTCAAAATCCAGTAGTAGTTACCATATCCGCCTTGAATCTGATACTCGATGGTTCTATTTGGATAAACTGTCGATAGAGTAGATGTTATTATAATGATATAACGTTTCATTTTGTCATCAACCGAGTAGGTGGCTTTTACGTGTTTCTTCACGTTTTGGGACTCCTCGTTATCGAAAGTCGAGTCTCTACGTTGTTCTGTTGATTCGTTTTGGAAACTAAAAGAGTCAAGATCTGAATCCTTTGTACATGCTGTTACCATCATCAGCATAATAAAAAAGAATGGAATGTATGCGTGTCTTTTCATTTATAGGGTTTTATTATTAATCAAGCAAATGGATATTAGATTGATGAATAAGCAATGCATTATTGTTGATAAGCCACGAGTCTAATTCCGATTTTGGGATTAGCAAGGTCTCGAAAATAGGGGACACCGAAGCTGAGTGGGCAACAAATTGATAAGTGAATATCTCTACAGTCTGATATGGGATATCGATCGTCATAATCACCACCAATAGTTAAATAAAATCGTGAATTTCCTAATTCTACGGGACCATCAATTACATCTGTGTCGGAACGCCAGTTTTTATAGCTATGTGGTCCATTCCCATGTGATAGTAATTCCGATAGATTGCCACACATATCATAAAGATGTAGTGCATTGGGGAGCTTACCTTTTACGCGATGAATCACTCCATCTGAATTTGATTTATACCATGCTACATCGTCGATTTCATTGCTCCCAGGAAACTTCGTTTGCTCTGGATGCTTATGTCCTCCTCTTGCGGCATATTCCCATTGGATTTGACTTGGCAGGGAAAAATCGATCCCTGTGATTACCGTTAGTTTGTTGCAAAGTTCTAACGATTCGTTATAACTTATTGAACGAGGCATCCAGTCATAATCAACAGTGAGTCCGAATATGGGCTGTTCTTCCATTACAGCTTGATACAAACCCTCAGTTATCTCTGTTTCACCTATAAAGAATTCTCGTGTTACAGTTACTGTTTTTGTTTCAGGATTTGTAGCGCATTGGTCCTGTTCGGACGTCCCCCCCATTATATAAGATCCTGGCTTTACGCGTATAAGCCTGTAAAAATGAATCATATCACCATGAGACATGATTTTAATCGTCAAAGTATCCTCTTCTAAAGAAGTGCGGATGTCGAGATCATTGAAATTGGTATTCTCTCCGTTATCTCGTTCCCCACTTCCATTACCTGTATCAGTGTCGGAAGTTCCATCATCTCTATTTTGTTGATGCGAGGAGGTGTCTGTGTTAGAGTTGTCTTGCTGATTCTCTGTCACATAGGTAATTACGTACTCTTTTTTACAACTTACAGTGGCAATAGCAAATACCACAATAAATAAAATGTTGAATAGTTTCATATAATCTATTTGAAAGTTAATAAATATCAGGGTATTAGAACTATTCGAAACCCTTGCATAGGATAATATCGTGTATCGGATACGTTTAATTCATAACAGTTACTCAAACATAGTGAATTCGAACTATAACCACCTCCTCTTGACACATGAGATCCACTCATTGCATCTTCTTTCGATGGCCCTGTTGGGTCTACAGATGCAATGGAATAATATACTTGTCTTGTTTTACCATTTGAGGCATAATCCAATGTCCACTCTTGGGCGTTTCCTGTCATATCATATATCCCTAATGTATTTTTCTTTTTTGTTTTGGGGAATGTTGGATGATATGCCGCCTTGTCATGATATGCCACGTCTGAGAAGTCATCAGAGCCAGCGTATCTGGTCTGTACGGTATGTTTATGTCCTCCTCTTGCTGCGTATTCCCATTGTGCAGAAGTGGGAAGCGATATGGCGACATTTAGTTTTTTGCTTGCCATTGTACAGAAAGACATTGCATCATAAAATGTTATCCACCCCGCTACCCATTTTTTATTGTAGTTTTTTACAAGTTCTGGTCTTACGGCTGCAATTGTATTAGCAACAACAGCGGCATATAAGCCCTCGGTTACTTCAGTTTCTCCGATGTAAAAATCTTTTGTCAATGTCACATCATGTGGAGGAAAAAATGTCTCAGAAATGCCTTGTTCGGACGTGGCTCCCATTTTGAAAGTTCCCGATTTGCAACGAATGAGTTTGTATCGAATAGTGATTGTTTCACCCTCAAAAAGATCAAGATAAAGATAATCTCCTCCAGCGGACAGCCTAATGTCTGCCGAAGAAGGTGGTAATGACGCAAAATCTATTGACGGACCATTAGAAGCATTATCCGTGGGATTATCTGGTAAATCTTGATCAGAAACATTATCGCAAGAATTCCCCGATTCATTAGGTTGCGATTTTTCCACGATAATTACCTCTTTACCGCATGAGTGTAATAGTGGTGGCAATATAACATAGGTGATACAAATAGTCAAAAATATTTTTAAGGAACTTGTCATGAGTTTCATCCTATTTAGAAAAAATTTCATAGCAAAACATCTATGAATGTGTTCGTCGTGTTATTTTCTTGAAATAAATTGTACCATTGCGATCCTGTTATCGTTCGAGTAAGTGTGATACGGGATTCTTCGTTCTAGTTATCCGCATGAAAGCCGTAAAAGTAGTCTTCTCATCACGAGTGTGCTTTATTATTGAACAATGATTTTGGTGTTGCTTTGTGCGTTTTTGCCACGGACGTTGATAATATGTGCTCCAGTGTTAAGATGGGAGGTGTTGATCTTCACCTCACGCTGGCCCTTTCTTACGGGTATGGTGGTTGTGGTTTGTCCGACGCTGTTCACCACGCGCACTTTTATTGATGCTACCTTATCCCTGCTCTTTCGTCTTTGTTATCCCGAACTGACCTGTTGTTGTGGTTAAGTGTTGCCAATGTATGCTGGGCATTGGCATGAAAACAAGACATTATGAGCAATACAAAAGATGTTTTTTTCATTTGTTATATCAGGCCTTCGGTTCTTCGGAAGAGTACAAAAAATAACCGCGAGCTTTGTTTGTTACACTCGAGGTAGACCAATACCTGTTACCAACAAAGAAGCTCACGGTAATCCGCGAGCGTTCTGCTTCCTTGTGGTAACGTTTGAAAACTTGGTCTTTTCGAGTGTTACAACGATAGCAAAAACGCTTTTTTTATCTATTTTTTGTATGCTTTTCTATTTACAAAAATGACATATTATGGTCAAAAAAAATGGTTTGGTTAATATGGTTTAATTAATTACGAATGGGTAAAACTCGTGCAAAGATAGCATTTTTTTTTATTACTGTCCGCTAAACATTAAAGCTCCATCAAAAAAATAGGGCTGGCACTTTGTATTGGTGTCAGCCCTTTTTAGTTATCTTTGTAGTTGACAAGAAAACAAACATAACCATGGGCAAAAGTACACATTTTTCGGACA
>JAFUVR010000100.1 GCA_017477485.1 Bacteroidales bacterium
TAGCATTTTCTAATGACGGTCATTAGAAATTGGAATGGTATAAATCTCTAATGACCGATTTGGGTTAAAGTGTTGTATTTTTGTGCAATAGGGGATTTTTCGTCATGTCAAATGACCAATTTGGGTTTATCTAATTGTCTTCTACTAGATAAATCATTCTTGCACATCGTGGATCGGGTGTTCAACCTGATTACTTAGTGATTACATGAAAAAAATGTAGAGGACCCGTCATAGGAACTCCATAAACGATAGGAAGGAACGGCTATTGGTGTGAAGATACGACAGTTGTTCAGAAAATCGTCGTAGGGAAACGGTTTACGGAGGTTCCCTGTATGCGGTTTTTCTCACCTATCTCATTATCAATCAACACATTGGCTATTTGCAAAAGGGGCATGCTACCCAAGACCCTTTTCGGATAGTGTGACCCTTATTCAATTTAGTGTTGTTGAGGCTGCAGAGACTCGCTGACGTCGTGTTGCTGGCCTATGCGGAAGCGGAGGAGAATGTGGAGTGCGCCGGAGGCGGTGAAAAAATAGACAATCGTCTGGATGATGAGTATGAGAAACTCGAACTTGACTTGGTCAAGAGTGGCCCCCATGGAGTTGATGCGGATGAACCCGTTGATGCCGTGGGTGGAAGGGAAGATGTAGGAGAATAGGAGCCAGAAGCGCGGCATGTTGCACTGAGGCCAGATGGCACCGGAGATGAAGATGAGAATGATACTAAAGAAGATGAAGACAACAATGCCAGCGTCACGGTTGCGAACGAAACTGCATATCGTCATACAGAAAAAGATGGCGGCCAGCAAGAAGGGGATGATGAAGAGGATAACATGGACAGGATTGCCGATATGGGGCAGGTTGAAGAGACGGGTGAGAAGGATGAGGTTGATGATAGCCATGGGGAAATAGATGAGGAAATAGGCCATGGCACGCCCAAAGGTCACACGGAAAAGGAGTCCACCGCGTTGCAGCCGGAGCGGGATGGACTTCTTGACCTGACGTTGCTGGCGCGAGGTGCCATAGAGCACACACATGCCGAGGAAGAGTGTCTGTTGTAGGACGAGGACAAGGAGCGCGGGTACGAGGAAGCTGGTAAAACCACCGTTGGGAACATAGAGTTTGACATCGTCGACTCTGATTGGCTGTACCATCTGCTGGGTGCTCTCGCCTGTCATGCCGGCCCGCTCGTAGCGTTCAGCCTCGATAAACTGCATCTCGTCGAGCAGTACGGCGCTGGTGCTGGAGAGAACGCTACGATAGTAGAGGAAACTGCTCATGTCGCAGAAAAGGCAGGCGCGTGCGGTCTGCATCTCGGCAATCTTGGTTCCATAGTCGCGTGGAAAATAGACGATACCGTTGATAAGACGCTGCTGCATAAGGACGCGAGCCTCTTCAATATTGTTGCATCGAAAAGTAACGATAATCTCGGGTGTGGCATCAAGTTTATGAGCGAACCGACGACTTTCGACGCTCTGCGAGTCGTCGACGACGGCGATAGGTAGTTCGCGGACGCACTCGTTCTTATATACAAAGGCAAAGATGAGCGGATAGAGCAACGTGGCCACGCAGAAGAGGAGCACCACGCCGCCATCGTGGAAGATGCGGCTGAGCTCCATGCCGGCGACATCCCAGATATCTTTGATTTGTAGATAGATACGATTCATTGTGCTGCGTGGGTTAGAGGGGATTTGTATTCAGCGAATTGCTTCCATACGCCATCACGGCTCAAGCGCTTGTTGATGAGAGCAATGCCTATATAGCCGGCCATCATGAAAGCCAGGAGAACGGCAATGTGGAAGAGTATTTGCTGTGTGGTGCCGCCGAAGTG
Organism: Bacteroidales bacterium; assembly: GCA_017477485.1. Classification (GTDB taxonomy): domain Bacteria; phylum Bacteroidota; class Bacteroidia; order Bacteroidales; family P3; genus Colimorpha. The sequence goes on from JAFUVR010000100.1 coordinate 1,831, forward strand.
GGCGATGTTGACATAGGCAAGGTAGTAGTGGCGGAGTGGGAAGATATAGCCGAAGGCGTGCATGCCGCCGGGCATGCTACTGGCAGGATAGGAGAATCCCGAGAGGGTGAAGGCCAGTGTGCCATAGATAGCACCAATGCAGATGGACATGTGCGTCTCTGGGATGAGACCCACGAGGAGTATTCCCATGGCCTGTAGGGCAAGAAGGTAGAGCACCATAGCCACGGAGAGGGTGAAAAAGCTGCCATTGATAGGGAAATGGCAGAAGCCGAACATGACAAGGTTGCCGATGATGGCCATGAGGCTGAACCATACAGTGTAGGGCAGCAGCTTACCCCAAATGGAAGCCATAAGGTCGCCATGGCACAGGTAGAGCCTCTCATAAGGGTTCCTCACCCAATCTTGCAGGTGCATGATAGTCAACATGAGCAACATGAGGCCCACGATGCCGGGAAGCACAGTGGTGAGGATATAGGGCTGATAGTTGACGGTAGGGTTGGCAAGTGGATGGGTGTCGAGTTCGACGGGCTGGATGAGACCGCCGATAGTTTTCTCGTCATAGCCTTTCTTGCGTAGCACCTCGCGCTGTACGGCACCGCAGGCCAGCTTGGTCATAGTGGCGAGGCTCTTATAGCTGAAGGAGCCGCCGAGGAGGTAGGCGTTGTTGGAATAGATGGTGATGGTGGGGCGACGGAACTGGAGCACCTCATTATAGGTGCCCTTGGGGATTTCGAGAAAAGCGAAGATGCGCAGACGCTGCATAGCGTCGCGTGCCTGCAGATGGTTGTCGAAGACCGCCACAACTTCGACACCCTGCGTGGCGGAGAGCTCATGGCATAGCCGTCGCGAGAGGAAACTGCCGTCTTGGTCTACGACGGCGATGGGCAGTTTTTCGGGCTGGCCTTCGCTCATGAGGGTGAGGAAGAAGACATAGCTAAACACAACACCGAGGGTCAGCAACGTGATGTAGCGTGGATGATAGACTACCATGCGGAGTTCGCGCTGGGCGGAGCGCATATAGTTGCGGAACGTTCTGTAGAGGGCCGACGACATGGTGTAGGGCAAAGGGAATTAAAGGGATTGAAGCAACGGTGAAGGGGAGGGATGAAGATTGACGAGCAACGGTCATTTGAGGATCGCCGTCATGCCCTGTCGGAGTCCTTCGATGGGCTGAGAGGGGACCACCTTGACGTCGAAACTCTTCACATCATACTGGCCGTTGACCTTGGTGGCACGCCAAGTGGCATAGCTTGCCATAGCACGCATATAGGTCACCTTGCCCTTATACGTCTGTGGGCCGAGAGCGGGGATGCATACCTCGACCTCGTTGCCGACGCGGAGGTCATTCAAAAGATCCTCGCGCACGCTGAAGGAAAACCAGACATCGCTCATGTCAACAATGCTGAGGACCGGGCCGCCAGTGCCCACAAGGTCGCTGTGTTTGACATAGACCTCGACGACCTCGCCATCGCTCGGGGCCACGAGATAGCGCGACTGCTGATAGGAGGTCACCTCTTGGATGGCGCCGTCGGCCTTTGCCACGAGAGCGTCGGCGGCAGCCTTGTCCTCGGCCTGTGCACCTTCAAGGGCCAGATCGTACTGGGTTTTAGCGGCATTGGCTGTAGCTAAAGCGGCCTTATACTGGGCTTCCACCTCGTCATGTTTCTGGGCCGAGATGACTTTTTTCTCATAGAGTTTGTGGACACGGTCGAAACTCTTCTTGGCCACATCGACACCTACGAGGGCCTTCTGCCACATCTCATAGGCAGCGTCGATCTGCTGCTGACGGGCACCATGTTTAGCTTTGCGGCTCTGGGCTGTGGCGGCGGCTCTGGCGGCTATAGCCTGCTCCATCTTGGCATCCACCTCGGGGCTGCTGATATAAGCAAGGGTGTCGCCTTCCGACACGAGGTCGCCTTCGGCGACAAAGATTTGGTCGATACGTCCCGGGACCTTGTTGGAGACGCGATATTCGGTGGCTGACACCTCGCCCATGATGGTCTCAGGCTCGGGGCGCAGAAGCACCTGTCCGACGATGATGATAGTGGCAACAAGCACAATGACTACGGCAAGGCCTACCCATGTGCTGCGACGATTGCGTTTTTCGATATTATTGTCCATGACTTGTTGTTGATTGTTCTATGTGATAGAGAAAGAGGGAAAAAAAATATTGTGAGGCAGTAGAAGCAAACGGATGATTCTGAGCTGTAAGAAGGAGTGGGAAAGGCTAAAAAAGATTAGAAAAAGAGTGACACAAAGGACGACAGCAAAACACTATTTCATTCCCATGGCCTGACGAAGGGTCTGATAGCCGAGGCGTATTTCTATCTCGGCGTCGAGCACATCGGTCTTGGCCGACATCCAAGCCGTCTGGGCCGCCATCAGATCGTTGCTATTGATTACGCCGGCATCGAACGATTCTTGTGCCAGTTTCAAGTTTTCTTCGGCATTGGCGAGGTTACTCTGGGCTTGGACGAGTTTCTTGTTGGCTACTTCAAGCTCATAGTTGAGCTTGTTGACCTGCAGTTCGATTTTCTCCTTTGCTTCGGCCATCTCAAGACGGGCCACATTGCGTTTGTGCTTGGCGATGCGGACGGCATAGAAGGCGTCGGGATGGCAGATCGGGACATGGGCGGCGATGCCGATGGTGAACATGCCGGCGGTGGTGTTGGAGATGCCGTTGTAGAAACTGGGATTGCTGAGCAGATAGGATCCAGCCAAGGCCACATGAGGCTGGAACTGCGAGGCAGCCATGCGGACACCGGCAGAGGCCACCTGTTCGGCGATGGAAAGCATCTGGATTTCGGGGCGTCCGTTGTAGACCTCCTGCATATTGATGCTGGGATAGGCCTTATGGCTCACCAGCGAGGTGTCTTCCACCACCATGTAGTCGCCGTCGAGGTCGAGCCCACAGATTTGGAAGAGAAGCATTTTGGAGAGAGCGAGTCCGTTGGAAGCCTTGGAGAGCGACATCTCGGCCTCGTTGAGTTTGACGCGCACCTTGGTCTGATCGGCAGCGGTGGCCACTTCGGCCTCCACCATGGCGTCGACATTGGCACTCAGTTCTTTGAGCAGGTCACGATACTGCGAGGCGAGGCGTACTTTATGTTGCAAGAGGATGACACGCCAATAGGCCTCATCGACGCTGATAAGGAGGTCGTCCTGAGCCTTGTCGTGTTGCACACCAGCCAAATCTCTGGAGAGCGAGGCGATGCGGTAGGCCTCCCTAATCTTGCCTCCCATGTAGATAGGCTGTGTTACGGAGACAGCACCTATGAAGAGGTTGCGGGTGTCCACTTCAAAGTCGTTGACAATCTCGGAGCCCAAGCTATTGAGGTCGGACTTGATGGCATTGTTGAGAGCCAGCACCTTGGGAAGACCGCCCAGGGCGGTGATGAGTTCGGAGGTGATATGGCTTTGCAACTTGGTTTCCATGCGGTCGCCCATGGTGGAGAGACGGTCTTTCTGGTCGTTGCTGAGCAACTCGACGTTTTTCTCGCTCCACTGATAGAGTCCATTGGCCGAAAACTTGGGGAAGAACTCGGTGAGGACCAGTTTGCGCAAATCCTCGGCCTCGCGCTGCTTCTCGTCGAGGATTTTCATACTATTGTTGGACTGAAGCGCCAGCCGATGGCAGTCGTCGAGAGAGAGCGGTTGCTGTGCCGATGCCATAAAGGGAGCACACAGAAGGAGAAAAGCTGCCAAGATTTTGCGACAAGAGGTCATGATGCACTTGGAGAAACGCCTGAACCGAGAGAAAACACCGAGCGAATAAAAAATCGTGGGAACCGGAGCCAGTTTTTTGGGCATGGGGAGCCATCGAAAAACCAAACAAGATTCACATCAGTCAGGCGGTTATGTTAATTTTTTAATATTATTGGATGAAAACGGCTTGCAAATGTAGAGAAAAAGATGATACAACGCTCGATTTTTAATATTAATTAATAGAAGGTAAAACATATCCTAATACACCTTGCAATGGCTATCGAAGAGTACGAAACGCATTCCTCATAAAACCACGATTGTCGAAGAAGGCTGCCGATGGCAGTATTTTCGAACATTCTCGACCACGATTGGCAAAAAAAACGTACCTTTGCTGTTTTGAATAGCCACCATTCCCTGCGGAACAGAAGAGGGGCTATCAGTCGCTATCGTTGCAACCAACTATCATAAAACATTAAGATACGAACCATGAAAACGAAACACCTCATGTCCTTTGCCATCATCGGGATGGCAGTAGCTTTTCTTCTGCCCCACGCAGCAACGGCACAAACCGACGAGCCACCCTATTTCAAAAAAAACGAGCTTCCCAACCCAGTAGTTTTCCTGCCAGCACCGCCCGATACGAGTTCAACGCAGTTTGTCTACGACATCAGCCAATACATGTGGGGCAAGAGCCTCCGCAACACGCCGCGTGGCGTGCGTGCTCGCGAAGAGGCCGTCGACCAAGTAGATGACATGCTGGTGCACTTCAGCAAGGCTTTTGGCTATTCCATCACGCCAAAGACAACACCCGCCATCTATCACGTCATGGCACGCGGCATAGCCACTATCCATGACGGCACATACAACGCCAAGAAGCAATACATGCGCAAACGCCCCTACATGCGAATGAACGAGCCCACAATAGTGCCCGAAGACGAGGAGAAACTTCGCACCAATGGCTCCTATCCCTCCGGCCACACCGTCATGGGATGGGGCATGGCACTGCTGCTCAGCGAGATCAATCCCGACGCACAAGATGCCATTTTCACCATGGGCTACGAGTGGGGCCAGAGCCGCGTCATTGCGGGATTCCACTGGCAGAGCGATGTCGATGCGGCACGCCTTGTGGCCAGTGCCGTCTATGCACGCCTCCATACCGACGACACATTCCTCAACGACATGCGCAAAGCACGCGAAGAGTGGGCTAAAATCAAAAAAGAGAAGAAAAAATAGCCTAACGGCGTAGGTTCACCCATTCGTCGTATCCCAACCGTCACGGTGCTTCGCAACAGTCATAGCACGCCTGCACATAGTCGCCAGACCACTATCCGTAGGATAGTCCTGGCCCTGCTTGTCGTGATGACGGCCACGCCATGCAAGGCACAGCAAAGTCTCGTGCAGGTGCTGAGCACTAATCCGATAGAACATCAGCGCGAGATGACCATCCTGCCGCTGCGATTCTGTAATATTGGCGACAGCCCGCTGCTTCCCCCCTACTCTATCAACTTCTATGTCGACAGCATCCATGGCACGCCTCTCTACAGCCTCAACTATGCCGACACCATAGGTCCCGGAGACTGCGTCAGTAAGCGCGCTGCTTTGCCTGCCAGCGTGCTGTGCGATGTTGTGGCCGACAGCATTGTTGCCGTAGTGAGTTATAGCATCGAGGCCGAAGCCGACACCAGCGGCAACCATGCTTCATGGGCTTACGACCGTCCACGCCACTACCATTCCGTACGTTACGACACCATAGCACAAGGACAGGCCGTGCAGATAGGCGGCAGCTACTTTCACCGGCTGGCAGACACCACGCTCAGGCTCACAGCCACCGACGGATGCGACTCGACGATAGCGCTCCACCTCGTGGTCCAAGCCCACACCGTGAGCAACGACTGCGAGGCCCACATCACGGGATGTGACAGCGTGCTCCTCATCTCGCATCCCACCATCGTCACCCTCGGCACATCGCAGCAGGCCACCTACTATCGCTGGCTTTCCGACCAGGCGCTTGCCGACAGCACCTCGGCCACACAACAGTTCACCATAGCTCCAGGTGAGACGCGACAGTTCATCGTCCGCACCATGTATGAAGACTCCATCAACCTTGTCTTCAATGGCGACTTCGAATTGGGAAACGTAGGCTTCACCACGCAATACCGCTGGGTTACCACCTCGGCAGAATACGGATGGCACAACTGGGGTATCTATAGCCTCTCCTCCACACCCTTCGGACGCTCCTGGTTCAGTTGTGCCCGCACCAACCCCACCACCTATTTCGTTTCCGATGCCTCGGAATATCCCAATGTGCGCGTCTACGAGACACATGTCTCGCTCTCGCCCAACACACTCTACGCCTTCTCGGCCCGTTTCACCAACGTCTATACTACGCAGGGCATCGAACTCCAGTTCTATGCCGACACCGCAGCCCTCGGGCCCGCACAGGTCATGAACGGCGGCACCTGTGAGTGGAGGACGCTCTACGAGCTTTTCAACAGCGGGCCAAGGCGCGAGATGTCGTTCTACATCATTGACAACTCCTACTTCTACACCAACGGCAACGACATAGCCCTTGACGACGTCAACCTCCGCGGACTCTGCACCGCCTACGACACACTGACCATCCGTGCCGTAGACTGCACGCTCCACGACACCATAGACACCATAGCCTGCGATCAGTCCTTCTGGTTGGGCTCACGAGAGCTCAACGCCTCTGGCGTCTACGACACCGTGCTCCTCGACCATCGCGGATGCGACAACATCGTACACCTTATCCTCACCATCAACCACAACACCGCAGGAGACACCCTTGCCACGGTGTGTGACAGCCTGATGTGGCACGACAGCATCTATCGCAGCAGCACCACGGCCCAACACACCATGCGCAACACACAGCAGTGCGACAGCCTTGTAACCCTCCGGCTAACCGTACACTACAGCCAGCCTGCCGATACCACGGCCACCGTGTGTGACAGTCTCTGCTGGCGCGGCCACACCTACTATCGCGACACCCACTTTGTCCACCCCATGCTCACCATCCACCAGTGCGACAGCACGCAGCGCCTCGACCTCACCGTACACTACGACACCGCCCGCACCATCATTGACACCTTCTGCGAACAGGGCACCTATCTCTTCAACCAGCAGCTGCTTGACAGCAGCGGCACCTATGTGGCCTCGTTGCGCACCGTGCACCAATGCGACAGCATCGTAACCCTCCACCTCGGACAGCGACAGCTGCCTGCCGATAGTCTCTACTACACCTTCGACTGCCACAGCCAGACCTACACCCTCCATGGCATCACAGACCAGACCGTCTACTACTGGGCCTGCGACCCGCCTGACCTACTTGTTGCTGGCCACGAACGCGACAGCGTGGTCAAGGTTATGCCCTATCAGGGCACTCTCTACCGCTTCTATGCCGCCTATCCCGATGCCCCCGCTTGCCTCACCTATAGCGAGGTGTTCCTCGCACAGCCCGCCATACCCCATGCCGTGCTCTCCGTGCAGCCACGCACGCTCAACAATGAGGCACGCTTGCTCTCGGCCTACGACCAAAGCCAGTTCAACGGCACACGCCAATGGTTCGTCAACGGCGAGCCCACTGACGAGTTCTCTGCCTGCCTGCGCTACGAGGCATCTCCCGACGACGACACGCTGACTATCACACTGCGCATATCCAACGACGAGTGTAGCGATAGTGCCACAGTGCGCATCCCCGTCTATCTCAGCACACTCTACATTCCCAACGTCTTCACTCCCGAGTTGCCGAGCAACAACCTTTTCGGAGCCCGAGGCACGGGGCTCACCGATTTTTCCCTCGCCATCTATAATCGCACGGGACAGCAGGTGTTCTTCACCCGCGACCTTGATGCCCGATGGGATGGCACCTATGGCGGCAACAATTGTCCACAGGGCATATACACCTACATAGCCAAATACAAAGACCGCATCACTCCTGGCAACTGGCAGCATCAGGAAGGGACCATCCTGCTGGTGCGATAATGAATCGGAAGGTCTGCTTATGACCGGAAAAACCTTACTATGAACGGTCTGTGATTTTCCACGGATTGAGCCTCATCCACAATGTTCTTTCCCATCATTGCTTTAACCCGCTGATTGACACATGCTCCAACGTTCAGAGAAGGAACGAAACCCATCGGGGATTAATCACAAAGTAGCATTGCTGGACAAGATAAAGAGAGCCATTTGAGAAAAATGATGTAAATTTGCATACTTTCTTGAACAGAGACGCGCAGAGGACGCATCATGCAACGGAGGTAACACCAAGCGTCCAGAAGAGAAAAAAGATGCAATATGTCTACAGATAACGAATTGGAGATTATATCGGCCGCGGCACGTGCACTTTCCGACGTGATGCCGCTGGAGGAGACCATGCAGCTGCGGAGCCACTACGAGCTGCCGAGCGTGGATGTCCTGCAACAGTTCATCAGCCACATCAAGGGAGCCATCTTCCCACAGTTTTTTGGCAGCGGTATTTATGTCGACACAAGCCGCATCTTTGCCTTGTTGCTTGAACAGACCTGCCACGGACTGGCTTCGACACAGCACACGGTATGCGGCGAGACCAAGTCACAGGCCGAGCAACTCTCGCTGCAATTCATGAAACGGCTGCCTGAAATCAAGCGCCTTTTGCTGACCGACGTGTGGGCCGTCACACAGAACGACCCAGCAGCCCAATCGCACACCGAGGCCGTATTCTGCTATCCCGTGATACAGGCCATGGTGCACTATCGCACAGCCCATGAGATGCTCAAACTCGGCATACCCCTGCTGCCACGCATCATCACAGAGCTGGCCCATTCCGCCACCGGCATCGACATTCATCCCGCCGCACAGATTGGCGAATACTTTGCCATAGACCACGGCACCGGCGTGGTGATTGGCGAAACATCCGTCATCGGAAACCATGTGATGTTGTATCAGGGCGTCACCCTTGGCGCACGCAATTTCCACTATGATGCTCAAGGCAACCCCATCAACGAGCCGCGACACCCCATCGTAGAGGATAATGTAACGATATACTCCAACACGTCGATCTTGGGCCGTGTGCGTATAGGGCACGACTCCATCATTGGAGGCAATATCTGGATTACCCACGACGTGCCGCCGCACTCGCGCGTAGTGCAAGGCCGCGAGGAACGGAAATCTGCCCCGAGAGAGGAATCTTGAAGCTAAGCATTGCAACAAAGGGACAGGACTATGTACAGCTATCGTTATCCACGGCCGGGCGTTACGACCGATTGTGTCATCTTCGGATTCGACGGCACACGGATGCAGGTGCTGCTCATTGAGCGTGGCAACGACCCCTACAAGGGCTGCTGGGCATTGCCTGGCGGCTTTCTCAATATTGATGAGCCTGCCGAGGACGGCGCCCGCCGCGAATTGCAGGAAGAAACCGGACTAACGGTGGACCTCCTGCACCAATTCCACACCTTTTCGCATCCCGACCGCGACCCTCGCGGACGAACCATCTCCATAGCCTACTACGGCCTCATACGCCTGCAGCCCGTCTGCGGAGGCGACGATGCCGCACGTGCCCAATGGTTCAGCATGGAACAGCTGCCGCCACTGGCATTCGACCACGACGAGATGCTGCAACGTGCCCTTATGGCATTGCGCCAACAGAGCCTCCTCCAACCTGTAGTAAGAGGAGTGATTGACGAGCCTTTTGCCATAGACACACTGCTGACGCTCTACGAATCAATACTGGGCACAACGCTCAATTCCTCCGCATTTTGCAATGCGATGACACAGCGCAGGCTCATTGCCATGACGGCGGAACATGACCCTGATGGCCATCCGCTATTCCGTTTCGGAAATGGAGACAGCCCCTTGCAGCTCTTCTTTGAATGATGCAGAGTGCAACGAATACGCTACTGCCATAAGACGGAGTCAGTCAGGACAGAGCCGAATCACGAAAAAATAGCGAATAGCACCCTGCCGCGCATACCCGAGATGACTGTCTGACAGCCATTGTCGGTGGAGCATTTCATACATCTCAAAACCTGCCTTATACATAAAAACGGCCATTTCATACAATGTCAAAACTAGTGTAGTTGGTTACAAAAACATGTTTAGCGGACACCAATATCTTTTTTTCTCTACATATGACCGATTTGGGATTATTACTGTCCGCTAAACATTAAAGCTCCATCAAAAAAATAGGGCTGGCACTTTGTATTGGTGTCAGCCCTTTTTAGTTATCTTTGTAGTTGACAAGAAAACAAACATAACCATGGGCAAAAGTACACATTTTTCGGACA
>JAFUVR010000101.1 GCA_017477485.1 Bacteroidales bacterium
CGAGGCCTTCAAGAAAGTGCGTAAGGAAATCGAAGGCTAATCGATTCGACTTCTTTTTACATACTCAACCCCCTTATGAAGGCGGCCACCTATCTCATGGTGGCCGCCTTCGCTTTTTCTTTCGCTACCAGCAGGCAATGCTCTCGCAACTTGCTCACGCTACCGTTATCGCACAACACATTAGCAAATATTTTCTCCACTTTCGCAAAAAATAAAAAAACGGTTCAGTAAAAAATCATATCTTTGCGCCTAATATAAAAAGCAGGACAAACTTCCCCAACCGCCTGATTAGAAAACCATCGCACACCAAGAACACACTCTGAGCGTCTACTATCAGGCCTATCTGCCCCGACCGAAACATTGATAAAAAAACATAGCCTGCTCCCCCCCCTCTCTACAGTCCCCCAAGCCCCGCATCATCATGAACCTCATACGCCGCATAATCCACTGGTTCTCGCGCAACACACTGCCCTACTGGATTATCATCCTCGTGGATTGTGCCATCGTCTTTGCTTCCGGCGTGGTGACCTACTGGCTTTTTAACCACAGCCTCGAACTCTACGACCACCGCTACAGCATCATCTACTCGCTCGTGCTCTACATGATGATCAGCCTTGTCGGCGCCAAGGTCTTCTCGACCTATGCCGGCATCGTGCGCTACTCGTCCTTTGTCGACCTCCTGCATGTGGCCTATGCCAACAGCGTCTCCATCGTGCTGGCACTAATCATCACCTTTGTGCTCCAGCAACTTGACGTCGAGGCCCTCACCGCCTTCCAACCCCTTGAGACCATTATCCTCTTCGTCATCTCCACCTTTGTGATGTGGATGGTACGCGTGCTGGTCAAAGCCATCTACGACTCCTATCTGCCCGACAAAGCCGTGGTGCGCGCCCTCATCTATGGCGCACTGACCGGCGGCGTCGGTCTGGCCCAAAGCATCCAGTTGCAACGCCCGCGACGGTTCATCCTCGACGGATTCATCTCCCACGACCGGCGCTCCGAACACATCATGCTCATGGGCAAAAAGGTCTACAATATCAACGACGACCTCTACACCATCGTCAAGCAACGCAAAATCCGCGCCATCCTCGTCAGCCCGCTCCGCGTCAACGACTTCCGCAACAACCAGGAGTTGCAGAACACCCTCATCTCCGCAGGCTGCAAGATCTATATGGCCCAGAACATCCGCGAGGCCAGCATCAAGGACGGCCAGCTCACCACCGACGACATCCACGACATGCAGCTGCGCGAGGTCAGCGTCGAGGACCTGCTGCCACGCCAAGAAATCAAGGTCGACATGGAGTCCGTCGGCGAGCAGCTGCGCGGCAAACGCATCCTCATCACCGGTGCCGCAGGTTCCATAGGCTCCGAGATGGTGCGGCAGGTGGCCCAGTTCCAGCCCGCACGCATGATGCTCATCGACCAAGCCGAAACACCAGAGCACAACGTGCGCCTCATGATGGCCAACGAACACCCCGACATCGTGGCCGAGACCATCGTGGCCTCCATCTGCGACAAAGGACGCATGGAACACCTCTTCAGCACCTTCCGACCCGACTACGTCTTCCATGCCGCAGCCTACAAGCATGTGCCCATGATGGAGGACAACCCCTCCGAGGCCGTCCACAACAACATCTTAGGCACCCGCATCATCGCCGACCTCAGCGTCAGATACGGCGTACAGAAATTCGTCATGGTCAGCACCGACAAAGCCGTCAACCCCACCAATGTCATGGGCTGCTCCAAACGCATCTGCGAGATCTATGTGCAGAGCCTCAGCCACTCACAACAGACCACGCAGTTTGTCACCACCCGTTTCGGCAACGTGCTCGGCTCCAACGGCTCCGTCATCCCCCTCTTCCGCGAGCAGATACGCAACGGCGGCCCCGTTACCGTTACCGACGAACGCATCGTCCGCTTCTTCATGCTCATCCCCGAAGCCTGCCAGCTCGTCCTCGAGGCCGGCACCAAAGGGCATGGCGGCGAAATATTCGTCTTCGACATGGGACAGCCCGTCCGCATCGCCGACCTCGCACGCCGCATGATCCAACTCTCGGGCAGCAAGAACATCGAAATCAAATACACGGGGCTCCGCGCAGGCGAGAAACTCTACGAAGAGGTGCTCAGCGAACTCGAAAACACCAAGCCCTCCTTCCATGACAAGTTACGCATCGCCGAGGTGCGCGAATACGACTACCAGCAGGTATGCCACGACATCGACGACCTTGTGGCCATCGCACGCCAGTACGACAATATGGCGACGGTGCGCAAGATGAAACAAATCGTGCCCGAGTTTAAGAGCAATAACTCTATCTACGAACAGATAGACCGGGAACTCGAATCGGCCAACGGCTGACCTCCCCCACCCCTTTTTTACCCACTCGACCATGCTCCCCGCTACAATGGTGCAGCGAGGAAGGCAACGATATGCGACTGCTGTAATACGTATCAGGATTGATGCTGCCGACATGCCACGACGACATAACGAGGAAGGCTTCGCAGCATCTGTTTTTAACACAGACTTTGATTGCATTTCACTCTATGCGGAATAAGGGTTCTGCGGATAACAGGACCCTTTTCCAGATTTCGACTACTATTTATGATGGGGGTTCTTTCCAGAGTGTACTTAAAAAAAAAATTGCATATATTTGCACAACTTTCATCGAACCATATAAACAACCGATTTTATACTATTAACAAAGAAAATCATGCAATTCAACAAATCACTTCTCGCCCTATTGCTAATACCTTCTATCCTGATTTCTTGCACAAAAGAGGACGACAGTACATCTCCGTCCACCCCAGACCCCGTAGAGCCTGCTGTCGTTGAGCAGGGCTATCTGGTTCGGGTTCTCGATAGTGCCGGATACACGCTCTCCGATTTCGGCAACGCCGTGTCCAATTCGGCCATGGTCAACTATGCCGACCAGTTTGTCGAAGGCTCCACATCTGTCCTCAAACCCGCTATACAGGCCCTTGTCAAAGCACGCAAGCCTGCGCTCGACGCCCTCTTCCTCGCCCGCGTAGGGCTGGACCGCAACATGCACTCACAGTATCGCATAGAGTCCTATATCTTCTCCTTCAACACCCACTCGGCCTCGGGTCAGCCCATTGTGCTCTCGGGCCGCGTGACCTTTCCCAACAACACCGTAGCCTCAAAGAGCCATGCCGTCGACAGCTACACGCTCTTCAGCCACCAGTATGTCATGGCCGCCGACTGGGTGCCCAGCGAATGCCTCTCTATGATGAGCCTGCGGGCGCTCTACAATTCTGCCGTCATCGAGCCCGACGCACAAGGCTATGGCGTGACGCTCAACCAGGAAAGCGTGGCCTTTCTCTCCTATGATACTCGAGCCCGCCAGCTGGCCGACTGTGTCCGTGCCGCCCGAGAGCTGATGCAGCAGCACAATGTCTGTCTCGCCACCTCCGGCTACACTACCAACTGGGGCAGTTCCCTCGGCGCACCGGTAGCACTGGCCTTTGCTCGCTACTATGACCTTGCTGCCGACAACAACCTGCGCCGTTCCCTGCGGCTGAAATCGTCCTACGTGGGCGAAGGGCCTCTCGACTATGCCGCTATGCTGCTCTATATGGACGACCATCCCACCTATCACGCCTCTGTCTCGTCGGCATTCTACGGCCTCGACGCCCTCACGCCCGATCAAATGTACGGCTACACGGCTGCCGACTTCCTCCCCAAGTGGATGGACACCGTCCGCGTCCCATGGGAGGGCTCCGAATACTCCTATCTGCACGCCGCCTCACACGTCATGGCCGGCTATAACCGCTACTCGAAGCGCATCCGTCCCGACACCCTGTTTGTCAATACCCTCGCCGCCGACATGACGTTCGACAACCTGCATCTCAACCTCCAGTCGCCCAAGACACAGGCCCTCCTCCAAGTCCTCCGCGAGCAAGGCGACTGGTCAGGATGGCAAACCCAGCACGACATCTACATGGCCCATGCACAGGAAGATGACAACATCCCCTACGCCACCGTGCGTAACATCTACAACCAGCTGAGACAACAGGCAGGCAGCCAGAAGGACCGCATCCACTGGCTGGAGGTAGACACCGAACACGACATTGCCACCAACGACCTCAAACTCGGCCCACACTACGGGCCCTCCATCGAGGCCATGCTCCTCATGGCCCTCGCCTACGAACCCAAAGACATGGCACGCTTCTACAAGGAGCAATAACCCGAACGGGAGAGGTAATTGAACCTACGCCTACCTCTCATTCACCACGTCATAGCACCATACGACACTACGTCGTAGCAGAGACGGCTGCCCAGGGCAGCCGTCTCTGCTTTTCCCACACAGGACACCTGTGCCCTACAGAAAACAAGGCGGTTGGGAAACGGGGTTCGCATCCTGTTTTGCACGACGTGCTATCGCGTCACGTAGGATAAAAACTGATGGAGTAAGCGAGATAATTAAAAATAAAATGCACGACGTACTACCGTGTCACGTGGGACAGAAACTCCTCGTCGCTTATCTGACTGGACATTATAGCATCGGCAATGGCCCGTTCCATCACTTCGGCAGCCAATGCGCCAGCAGTATTCACATTGGCGTCTACCCGACGACGGCCTACGCTGGCAGCATAGACCGTGTCGCCGTCCGCGGTGGTGAACACAGGACGGATGCTGCGGGCCATGCCACATGATGCCATGGTGGCCAATTGTCGCAGCTGTCCGCAGTCGAACGCCCCGTTGGTGACGACAACGGCCAGCGTGGTATTGGAGGCCGCCGTGAAGAGGTTGTCGTCCATGGTCTCAAAGAGGGCAGCGACGGCATCTGCCGAGGCGCCGCGGTCCGTCGTCAGCAATCCCGCCAGCTTGCGTCCCTCATAATATATGTCGCCATAAGCATTGACCACTACGGCCACGCCTACCTGCAGACGACCTATCTGCGCGGCAGCATAGCCTATGCCGCTCTTGCTGGCGGTGGCCATGCCTCGTGCCTTGCCCACCGTGGCCCCGATGCCGGCGCCCACGTTGCCACTCTCCGGGTGGGTGCCTTCCAGCGAATTGCGACAGGCGCTGTAGCCCATAGCAGCGTCGGGACGACGGTCCGACCGGCCATAACTCAAGTCGTAGATACAACTCTGGCAGACGATAGGCACCACGACCACTCCCGTATCGTAGCCCTCGCCATGTTCTTCCAGACACTGCATCACCCCGTCGGCCGCCGCCAGCCCATAGGCCGAGCCGCCCGACAGTACCACGGCATTGACCGGCGTGCCGCGTCGTGGATCCAGCAACGGTGTCTCGCGCGAGGCCGGACCACCGCCCGCCACCTCGACGGCTACCGTCGCAGCAGGTGCAAAGCGCAGCACCGTGACGCCTGTCAAGGCATCACTGTCGTGCGCATTGCCAACACTGACGCCATCAATTTCGGCAAAAGAGAGAGGACGCACGGCCCGCTCCACATGGATATCCGTTTTTTTGTTCATGGTCAGGATGAGATTGAGAAATCGTGGGATGAATGATCGAATCACAGATATACCCGCAGGGGGATAGGGACCAGACCACACACCATTGCAGTCGTTCAGAGGTTCACCGTCTGCTCTTCCACGTAAATGCTGTCCCGAAGGCCTGTCTGCATGGATCGCTGCTGGATGAGCTCCATGACACTGACGCCCGAGGGCAGACGCACGTCGTCGATGCGATAGTCCGATGCCTCCTTGCTCAGGTGCAACTCAACGCTTGCCGAGTCGCCCGGCACAGTCTCGTAGCGCATCAGCCACCACCCCTGCCCCTGAGCCTTGCGGAGAGCGAAGTGTCCCTGCCGCAAATCGTCGGAAAGGTCCTGCGCATTGATGAAGGGGTCAGCCTCCAACGTCATCTCGGCCGTAAGGCTTTCTATGGAAGCCCGCAGAGCATCATCGCAGTACTTCGCGGCCTCGTCGCGCTCATCGGCTATCAGATGATGATAGAAAGAACTGAGCATCTCCTGTTCGCCAATGGGTTCGGCTGGCGCGGCACACGACATCAAGATACTTACTATCGCAGGAAAGAGCAGATAAATACGGTATTTCATTTCAGGGTGTTAGTTGGGGTCGCTTAGCAATAAGAGGAAGGAGGACCATCCCCCATTTTTTAGGACTGCAAAGATAACAAAAAAAATCCTTATCACCGAGACAACTACCCGCCTTCGACAGCAACCAAGGGTTCGCCTCGCCATGACGCATCGCTTTCTCTCAAAAGAGGCATCCATCTCTTCGTAAAATCTTATAAAATTATAATGCAGCATATTACATCATTCATTATATCCTAAAGAGCGTCAATGCATAGTGGTATAGCCTCAGTCCGTAGGCATTCAGTAAATGCCTGAAAACAAACTTTTTTTTGCCATATCCAATAATATTAGTATCTTTGCAGACGAAAACGAACGAGGGGACGCAGAGGTCCCCTTCTTTATTGACCCTGCCGAAGGCGAGCCCGTCACACAGAGCCCCCTGAAGATACAAATCATATAGCAAATGATTGACAAACTGAAAGTAATGGAGATAGTGCGCGACACCCTTGAGGGGAGCGACAAATATCTGGTGAACCTGAAAATCACTACCGACAACCGCATCTTTGTCGACATCGACGGCGACAACGGCATCAATATAGACGACTGCATAGAGCTGAGTCGCGCCATCGAAGGGCAGCTGAACCGCGACGAGGAAGACTTCGAACTCAACGTAAGCTCGGCAGGTGCCGACAGCCCGCTACGGATGCCGCGCCAGTACAAACGCCACATAGGACGTCAGCTCGACATCAACCTCAACGACGGACGCGTACTGCACGGGAGGCTGCAGGAGGCCGACGACAGCCAAATAGTGATAGAGACCAAGGGCAACAAGAAACACCCCGCCGAGACACTCACTATTGCCTATGCCGACATCAAGACCGCCTGCGTCGTCGTCCAATTCTAATCCCACAGACAAATCATAACACATATCCATATTTTAATTACTCCCCATGAAGACTTCCGATTTGATTAATTCCTTCTCGGAATTCAAAGAGCTCAAAAACATCGACCGCGAGACCCTGATGCACATCCTCGAAGAGGTCTTTCGTGCCACCCTCGTCAAGCGTTACGGCTCCGACGACAACTTCGACATCATCGTCAACGTCGACCAGGGCGACCTCGAAATCTTCCGCAACCGCCTCATCGTGGAGGACGGAAAACTCACCGACCCCCAACGCGAGATTGAATACAGCGAGGCCATCAAGATCGAAGACGACTTCGAGGTGGGTGAGGAACTCTCCGAGCCTATCCCCATGAGCGAGTTCGGCCGACGCGAGATCCTCAGCATCCGCCAGAATCTCGTCAGCAAGATTCAAGACTACGAGAAAGCCAACATCTATCAGAAATACAAGGAGAAGGTGGGCGAGATTATCGTGGGCGAAGTCTATCAGCCGTGGAACAAGGAAATCCTCGTCCTCGACGAAGAGAAAATCGAGCTCACTCTCCCCAAGTCGGAACAGATACCCAACGACCGCTACCGCAAAGGCGACACGCTGCGCGCCATCGTCCTCAAGGTGGAGATGAAGAACAACACCCCCGTCATCACCCTCTCACGCACCTCTCCCATCTTCCTCGAGCGACTGCTCGAAGCCGAAGTGCCAGAGATTTACGACGGCCTCATCACCATTCGCAACATCGTGCGCGAACCAGGCGAGAGAGCCAAGGTGGCCGTGGAGTCCTATGACGACCGCATCGACCCCGTAGGTTCGTGCGTCGGCGTCAAAGGGTCACGCATCCATGGCATCGTGCGCGAACTGCGCAACGAGAGCATCGACGTCATCAACTATACCACCCGCACCGACGTCATGATCCAGCGCGCCCTCAACCCCGCCAAAATCTCGTCTATCCGCATCAACGAGGAGGCCAAACGCGCCGAGGTCTTTATGGACCCCGACCAAGTATCGCTCGCCATCGGAAAGGGCGGCCACAACATCAAGCTGGCCAGCAAACTCGTGGGCTACGAAATCGAGGTCTACCGCTCCTCCGACGAAGGCTTCGTGGATGACGTCGACCTGCGCGACTTCAACGACGAGATCGACCAGTGGGTCATCGACGAATTCATCAAGATAGGCTGCGACACCGCCAAGAGCGTCCTCGCCCTCCCGAAGGCTGAACTGCTCAACCGCACAGACCTCGAAGAAGAGACCATCGACGAGGTCATCCGCATCCTCAAAGCCGAATTTGACGACGAATAGAAGCTCAGCCTCACTACTCTCTACCTCGCGATTGGGGAGAAGGATGTTATGCATCTCATCCTCCGAAACCAAAAAAGATTAGCAACCAAAAGTCAAACACATCAGAATGGCAGAAGAAGTAAAAAATATCCGACTTTCGAAGTTCGCAAAAGAATTCAACGTGGGCGTCCCCAGCTTGGTGGAATGCCTCACCAAACATGGTTTCCCCATAGAGAGCAACCCCAACACGAGGCTCACCCCCGAACAATATGACCTCCTGGCCGACACCTTCAAGGCCGAGCGCGCCGTCAAGGAACAGGCCGACAAGAAAGCCGAGATGGCTGCCATCGTCAACGCTACCGAAAAGAAGGCTGAAGAATCTACTCCTTCTGATTACAGCCCCAACGACGAGGTCATTATCAAGAATGTGTCCAACGCCAAACCCGCGCAACCCAAGGAAGAACCGGCTCCTGCCAAGGAACCTCAGCACGAAGACACTACGCCACAACCCATCGACGAACCAGCTCCCGAACCCATCGTCGACGACAATATCCCGCAACCTGAACCCGAACAGCCCGAGCCCAAGCAGCCCGAGCCCGAAGCAGATAGCAGTGCCGACACGACAACTCAGGCCGCTGCCACTGGCGCCATGGGCCTCAATGTGGTGGGCAAGATAGACCTCAACGCTATCAACAGCAGCACGCGTCCCGAACGCAAACCTAAGGACAAAAAGAAACGGACCGACAACGAACGGACCGATGTCAAGCCGGCCCCTGCAAAACCCGCGCCCATAGCTGCCCAGCCGGCAGAACCAGCCCAGCAGCAGCCAGCACCGCAGCCAGAGGTCAAGAAGGAGGTGGAGTTCATCCCAACACAATACACAAAACTTGGAGGCCCCAAGGTGGTCTCCAAGATTGACCTCACACAGTTCGACAAACCCAAGCCCGCCGAAGGAGAGAAGCGCAAGAAACGCGAACGCATCAAGAAGAGCGGCATACGCGTCGACGACACTACCAACGGCACCAATGCCAAAGGTAGCACCTTCACCAACAACGACAAGGGCAAAAACAACGCCAAAAACAACAAGAAAGGCAACAAGAACGCCTCCAAGAAGGTGGAACTCGACGACAGCGAGATCGAGAAGCAGATACGCGACACCCTCGCTCGCCTCAGCCCCATGGGCAAGTCGAAGACTTCTAAGCACAACCGTGAAAAACGCCAGAAGGTGCAGATGCGTACCGAAGAGGAGCGCATGAACGAACTGGAGAACCAGAAGACGCTGCAAGTCACCGAGTTCGTGACTGCCAACGAGCTGGCTACCATGATGAACATCCCCGTCACGCAAATTATCTCCACCTGCATGTCGGTAGGAATCTTCGTCAGCATCAACCAGCGTCTCGATGCCGAGACTATCAAGCTCATCACCGACGAATTTGGCTTTGAGGTCAACTTTGCCAGTGCCGAGGTTCTCGACACCATCCAGCGCGAGGAAGAGGAAGACCGCCCCGAAGACCTCGTGCCCCGCACGCCCATCATCACCGTCATGGGCCACGTGGACCACGGCAAGACCTCGCTGCTCGACTACATACGTAAGACCAACGTCATCGCTGGCGAGGCAGGCGGCATCACCCAGCACATCGGTGCCTACGAGGTTACCATGCCCGACGGACGCAAGATCACCTTCCTCGACACTCCTGGCCACGAGGCTTTCACCGCCATGCGTGCCCGCGGTGCCAAGGTTACGGATATCGCCATCATCGTCATCTCTGCCGACGATAAAATCATGCCTCAGACCGTCGAGGCTATCAACCACGCACAGGCCGCCGGCGTCCCCATCGTGTTTGCCATCAACAAAATCGATAAGCCCGGCGCCGACCCCGACCGCATCAAGACCGAGCTGGCCAATATGAACCTGCTAGTGGAAGAGTGGGGCGGCAAATACCAGAGCCAAGACATCTCGGCCAAAAAAGGCATCAACGTGGACGAACTCCTCGAGAAGGTGCTGCTGCAAGCCGAAATCATGGAGCTCAAGGGCAACCCCAAGAAGCGTGCCAAAGGCACCGTGCTTGAGAGTTCGCTTGACAAGGGTCGTGGCTATGTGGCCAAAATTCTCGTCGAGGACGGCACCATACGCAAGGGCGACCCCATCGTGGCCGGCGCCATAGCCGGACGCGTACGCGCCATGTACAACGAGCGTAACCAAGAGGTGATGTCGGCTGGTCCCTCGCAGCCCGTGCTGCTCCTCGGCCTCACCGGAGCCTGTCAGGCTGGCGACACCTTCAATGTGATGGCCACCGAGAAGGAAGCCAAAGACATTGCCGCCAAGCGCACACAGCTGCAACGCGAGATGGGACTCCGTACCCAGACTCACGTGACCCTTGACGAAATCGGCCGGCGCATAGCCCTGGGCAACTTCAAGGAACTCAACATTATCGTCAAGGGCGATGTGGACGGATCGGTAGAGGCACTCTCCGACTCACTCATCAAACTCAGCACCGAGGAGGTACAGGTCAATGTCATCCACAAGGCTGTAGGTCAGATTACCGAGAGCGATGTGCTGCTGGCCGAATCGTCCGACGCTATCATCATCGGATTCCAGGTGCGCCCCTCCGTGGGTGCCCGCAAGATGGCCGAGACCCAGCAGATAGACATCCGTCTCTACAGCATCATCTACGATGCTATCAACGAACTGAAAGACGCTATCGAGGGTATGCTCGCCCCCGAGACGCAGGAGAAAATCGTGGCCAACCTCGAGATTCGCGAGACCTTCAAAATCAGCAAGGTGGGAACCATTGCTGGCTGTATGTGTCTCGATGGCAAGATACAGCGTAGCCACAATGTGCGCATCATCCGCGACGGCATCGTGGTCTATACCGGCAAACTGGCCTCTCTCAAACGTTTCAAAGACGATGTCAAGGAGGTGGTAGCCGGACAGGACTGCGGCCTCAACATCGAAGGATTCAACGACATCAAAGTGGGCGACATCGTCGAAGCCTATGAGATTATTGAAATCAAACGCAAACTGGGATAAGATTGAAAAAAAGAACTGAAAAAATAGAAAGACTAGTAATCTAGTAGTTCTATAACATCTATTAAATCTATAAAAAACCTAAAAACCCAACAAGTTATGCGACCTCAGCCTCTGTAGTTCAAGGGATAGAATCGTGGTTTCCTAAACCATTGATCTGGGTTCGAATCCCAGCGGAGGTACAGGACGGCTACGATGAGCCGTCCTTTTTTATGAAACGCGGCAGCCTACGGCTCCTCATCTAAGACTGCCCATCATCAACCAGCCTATAAGCTGGCGAAGAAAAAACGACAGGCCCAATCGTATAATAAAGTCTTTGAACCAATTCTTTTACATTTCTCTCTTTTCTGCCGCATGTATCAAAGAGTAACAAAAGACTTTTAACAGAAGCGATACGGCAATACTCATGATAAATAAACAATAGTTTCCTACAAGGATAATTCCGACTTTGTCATGAGTAAACACATATCCTCGTCAATACGAAAACGGCTTGTCGGCAACCAAAAGAACACAAAAAAAACAAACAATCATGTATAGAATCACACAACATCCGATAATCGACATCACGGAGACCGAAGAAGTTACGTTTCAGTACAACGGACAGACCGTCCATGGCCAGAAGGGGCACACCATAGCCGCCGCTCTGCATCAGGCCGGATTCCCCATCCACAGCCATAGCCTCGACGGACGCAAACGCAGTCTCGAATGCGGCATCGGCAAATGCGGAGCCTGTGAAATGCTCGTCGACGGACAGGTACGCCGCATCTGTATCACCCTCGTTGACGGGGTCAAAGAGGTCTGCGAAATCACCAAGGATAGCCACAATCCGAAGGCAGCCGTGGCCAAGAACGACAACACCGTCAAGATCTACAAGACCACCGTAGCCATCATCGGGGCCGGTCCCGCAGGACTTGCATGCCGCAGACAGCTGAACGACATGGGCATCGACAACCTGCTTATCGACAACAACAGCCGCGTAGGTGGCCAGTTCAACATGCAGACCCATCAGTTTTTCTTCTTCGAACACCAGCACCAACTGGGCGGCATGCGCGGTTTCGATATCGCCAAACATCTGGTGGGCGACAACGAAGACAACATTCTACTGAACAATACGGTATGGGATGTGCTGGAGGGTCGCCGCATCGCACTGAAAAACATCGTAACGGGCGAGATAGGATTTGTCGACGCCGAATACATGGTCGTGGCTACAGGTGCCACGCCCTATATGCCGACCTTCGAGAACGACGACCTGCCGGGCGTCTACACCGCCGGCGTCTTTCAGAAGATGATGAACCAAGAGTACACCCTGCTGGGCAAACGTATCCTCACCGTAGGCGCTGGCAACATAGGCTATCTGACCTCTTACCAAGCCATGCAGGCAGGCGCCGAGATACGCGCCATCATAGAATATATGGACCACGAAGGCGGATTCCCCGTACAGGCCAACCGAGTACGTCGCCTTGGCATTCCTATCCTCACTAGCCGCACCCTGTTGAAGGCCATCCCTAACAGCGAGGGCAACGGCATCCGCGGCGCCGTGATAGGCAAGGTGGTTGACGGACGCTATGTCCCCGGCACCGAAGAGACCATCGAGGACATCGACATGATCAATATCTGCACAGGGCTCATCTCCGACGACCGCCTCATCAACAAATCGCGCGATGTCTTCGGACTCAAAGCCTTTGCCGCCGGCGACGCCACCCGCATCGGAGAAGGCACCAGCGCCGTGCTGCAAGGACGCAAGGTGGCCTACGAGATAGTCCAATCTATGGGCCGCAAGATAGACTACAACCAGTATCTCGACATCTCCAAGCAACACATAGAGTCGCAGCAACACCCCATAGCGGTACGCCAAACGCCCTTGCTGCCCACACCCGAGCGAATGAAGATGAAGCCTTTCGTGGTGCAGGACTGCCTCTACGGGTTTGCTTGCAACCCCTGCACCTTTGCCTGTCCGCAAGGAGCTATCAGCAAGCTGGCTACCAACACAGCACCTACGGTCGACTATGACCGATGCATAGGCTGCATGAAATGCGTAAGCCACTGCCCCGGTCTTGCCATCTTCGGCTTCGACAGCAACAAACAGCTGTGCTACCTGCCCATAGAGCACACCTTGTCGGACCACGCCGAGGTCTATCTGGTGGACAATCAGGGCAGCCCCATAGGCGAGGGCATCGTCCAGCGCATCATCCTCAACGCCAACAAGACCAACGTAGCCGTGGTGGCCGTCAGCAACGACCGCTGGAAAGAGATGCACACACTGACCGATGTGCGCGGCCTGATAGAGAAAGACCACTATCCCGAGCCACTACACACCCGCTTCGTAGGCCACGAGGCTCACGAGGAGGAACCCCAATATGTGTGCCACTGCGAGGACGTGGAACTGAGCACCATACTGTCCATGATAGGCGACCGCAAGTATATCTCCATCGACGAGCTGAAACACACCACGCGCCTCGGCATGGGACCCTGCCGTGGACGTCGATGCGTGCCACGTGTCAAGCAGCTGCTGGCAGCCCACGGCATCGAACTGACAGGCATGATCACGCCCCGTGCATCTATGGCTAACTACATCACCCTTGGCGACGCCTACAACCCCAACACGCGCGAGACCTTCGTCTTCCCCAAAGGCAAACAGCAGCCCAGCGAAGAGGTCGAAGTGTTCGTGGCCGGCGGCGGCATTGCGGGCAGCTCGCTCTTCCGCTACTTCTGCGAGACGGGCCACAACACCGTCATGGTCAACTACGACCGCGGCGCCACCTGGCGCTGCATCGGCGGCGGACGCCCTGCTTTCTCCAACCCCGACATCGCAGACATAGCCACTCACAACCACGAGATATTCCGCCAGATACAACAGCACACCAACATCAACTACAAACCCACGCGCTACGTCAACCTCGTCCACGACGATGCTACCTACCGCTCGCTCGACGCCTCGCGCGCATGGAGCGACGCCTACATGATAGACCGCAACCAGTTCCGCGACGAGATCTCGCCCCTCTGGGACGACCGGCGCGACACCTACAGCCACGCCCTCATCACCCGCGGCTGCTGGCAGGCCACTCCCGGACTGACGGTGGACTACCTGCGCAAGGTGGGCACCCAGCATGGCGGACGCTACTACGAAGACACCGAACTGCTGCAGGTGCAACGCAACGGCGACAAATACCACATCGTGGTGCGCCATCACGAAGGCACCTACAAAGAATATATAGCCTCCCACTTTGTCAACGCCCTCGGCTGGGGAGCCGAACGCTTCACCGACGCTTTGGGCATCGACACCGCACTCACCCCCGTCAAGCACCAAGCCTTCATCACACGCCGACTGCCGCTGATGGGCAAGGACGGCGACTCTCTCGACATGATTATCGACCGTCGCCACTACAAAGGCTTCAGTGCCGTTTACGGACAACAGTTTGCCCACACGGGACAGATCATAGGCTGCGCCTCGCCCGACAGCGATGGCTACGAGGCTCGCCAGCCCCTGAAATACAACAGCAAGGAGTTTCTTGAAATCATTGGCGAAATGTTCAGCGAGTGGATTCCCGACCTCAGCGAGGTGAGTTTCCTCTCGGTATGGGCTGGCTGGTACACCGAGCCTCGCTATATCGTCGATCCCGCCAAAGGTCTGCTCGTAGGACTCCGCGGCCACGGCTTCATGCTGGCACAGTATCTGGCCAAACTCTATGTCGATGTCTACAACGGCAAAGAAGTCCCCTCCTACATGAATGACCTCGCCCTCAGCGGCAAGGGACTCAGCGAGAACGCCTTCAAATAGTCCGTCAGACACATGACCACGCTACCTGCTTTCCCCGATGCGACGCAAGCCAACGCTCCGCCACATCGGGGATTGCTTTATCCTCATCGAACAATACTACCCCATCAACGACAACAGCCGCAGCAGGAGTGGGCCGATATAACCGCTCGACTCCCCCACCCCAAGACACTCATTGCCGAGGCAGGAACCGAAGGCTGTGAGCATCTTTTGGCTAAAGGAACTCATGCGAACAGAACGGGCCAATGGAATCGACCGCTTTGTTTTCGTTTCGAAAAAATCTCGTATGGTCCGTCATGAATGTTTTTGAACGAAATCTTCATGTATCAGTGCCTGATTCGTGAATTTCATGTAAATTTGCCTATTCAAAAAACCACATCAATCTCCGCTCACCATGAATGTTGAAGAACTTCGCGACTACTGCCTCTCGCTGGGCGCCGACGTGGAAGAGCGCTTCCCCTTCGCAGCCTTCAAAGGCGGACAGAGCGTGCTGGTCTTCTATGTCGAGGGCCACATGTTCTGCTTCTTCGACATCGACGTCTTCGAGGTTGTCAGCGTCAAATGCCAGCCCGACCGCATCGTCGAACTCCGCGAGGCCTACCCCTACCTCGGCAATCCCTACAACGAGAGTCCTCGCCACTGGCTCGGCATCACCATCGCCGACTGCCCCGACACCCATGCACGCCAACTCATTGCCAACTCCTATCAAATTGTCAAAGAGAAGTACACACCACGCTCAAGGCGAAAAACCAATCCTTGACACAAGACGCTCCATAACCAGAAAGATAGGCACCGTATTATCTCCCCCTCGGGATTCTCTTCTCGTTATCTTCTTTTTTCGTATCTTTGCAGGTTAAATGCTTGGAGCTCTCTTCGCCATTCTTGCAGAGAATCCGTAGGCACCGTCAGGACGACGGGGCAGAATGGGAGAAGATTGCCAGTCAAGAATATAGCTCGTCATCGAAAACAACGCAATACTCTCTATATCATGAAACGTTACGAAATCAAGTATCTGCTCAAAGAAAATGTCGACGCCCTGATCGACACCGCTATCAATATCAAAGGATGGGTCCGCACCAAGCGCGGCAACAAAAACGTGGCTTTCCTGGCCATCAACGACGGCAGCATCATCCACAACATGCAGGTGGTGGTAGACCTTCCCAAGTTCGACGACGAACTGATGAAGAATATCACCACGGGAGCCTGCGTCAGCGTGGACGGCAAGCTCGTCAAGTCGCAGGGACAAGGACAGGCCGTCGAAGTGCTGGCAGAGAACATCGTGCTCTACGGCACCGCCGATCCCGATACCTACCCGCTGCAGAAGAAGGGCCACTCCATGGAGTTTCTCCGCGAGATAGGACATCTGCGCCCCCGTACCAACACCTTCGGGGCCATCATGCGCCTGCGCCACAACATGGCCTATGCCATCCACACCTTCTTCCACGAACACGGATTCTTCTATTTCCACACACCCCTCATCACCGCCTCCGACTGCGAGGGAGCCGGCGAGATGTTCCAAGTGACCACCATGGACCTCAACAACCTGCCCCGCAAAGAGGACGGCAGCATCGACTATGAGCAGGACTTCTTCGGCAAGCAGACTTCGCTGACGGTCAGCGGACAGCTCGAGGGCGAACTCGGAGCCACAGCCTTGGGCAAGATCTACACCTTCGGACCCACCTTCCGCGCCGAGAACAGCAATACCCCGCGCCACCTCGCCGAGTTCTGGATGGTGGAACCCGAGATGGCCTTCTACGACCTTGACAGCCTCACCGCCCTCGAAGAGGAGTTCATCAAATACTGCATCCGCTGGGCTCTCGACCACTGCATGGACGATCTCGAATTTCTCAACAAGATGGTCGACAAGGGCCTCATCGAGCGCCTGCGTGGCATCATCGACACCCAGTTCGTCCGCCTGCCCTACACCGAAGGCATCCGCATCCTCGAAGAGGCCGTCAAAAACGGCCACAAATTTGAATTCCCCGTCTATTGGGGTGTCGACCTTGCCTCCGAGCATGAGCGCTTCCTCGTCGAAGAGCATTTCAAACGCCCCGTCATCATGACAGACTATCCGAAGGACATCAAGGCCTTCTACATGAAGCAGAACGATGACGGACGCACCGTGCAAGGCACCGACGTACTCTTCCCACAGATTGGCGAAATTATCGGAGGCTCTGTGCGCGAAGAGAACTACGACAAACTCATGACCCGCATCAACGAGATGAACATCCCGATGAAAGACATGTGGTGGTATCTCGACACCCGCCGCTATGGTACCTGCCCTCACGCCGGCTTCGGCCTCGGCTTCGAACGTCTGATGCTCTTCATCACCGGCATGGCCAACATCCGCGACGTCATCCCCTTCCCCCGCACCCCCAAGACCGCCGAGTTTTAACCAACGCCCGCCGGTATACCATACCCTAAAGTTATAGTTATAGCCATAGCCCTGCTCCACTTGGTTTTAGCCAACGGCGCAGGGCTATTCTATTAGTGCAACAACCTTTCCCTCACTTCGTCATCGCATACCTCAAAAAACCTCATCAAATTATCCCAAATCGGTCATTGGTAGAGGAAAAACACAATACATACGTTATAGGAATCGAGTAATCAACAGACTATACTGCAGGTTTTCCCATGATTGTCATTAGAAAAAAAACATGGTCTAAAGTATTGTATTGTTGCAAAATAAACCATTTTAATCATATCTATTAAACCCAAATCGGTCATTAGGACGGTCTTTTCCGTGGTCGTCTTCATAACCGATTGATAACAGCCCTTTTGTAATTTGACTTTTCTAATGACCGCCATTAGAAAATTAACCATTCAAAAGACGAAATTTCAACACGTTACAAGTTCAACCACGGATTATTGCGCTTCTAATGACCGATTTGGGATAAACATAAGGTTGTTCGTAAAAATTGTTAAAATCCGATGCTGAATTTTTGCATTTTTGCATATTACATACATAATAGTAAGTGGCATATAAAACGGGTAGCAGGGTTATGATTGGAAAATTATTCGTACTTTCGCACCGAATTTATAAATCAATACTTTAAAGATTATGAAACGTACAGATTTGAACATTGCCCACACGGCACAAGGAATGATTAACACCATTGCCACCCCTTGCGGCAGCGCCTGCGGTGCCGGTGACAAGCCCGCCGAGGAGAAACCCGCTGCTTGCGGCAGCGCCTGCGGTGCCGGTGACAAGCCCGCCGAGGAGAAACCCGCCGCCTGTGGCAGCGCCTGCGGTGCCCGCGACAAGCCCGCCGAGGAGAAGCCCGCCGCTTGCGGCAGCGCCTGTGGTGCCAGCGACAAGAAGTAAAATGGAATACTTCGCATTTCAATGGCACATCACCGATGCTTGCGACCAACGTTGCAAGCATTGTTACATTTTCTCGGAAGGACACCCGCAGTTGGTGGAGATGCCGTGGGAGAGGATGATGTGTGTGCTGGCTAACATAGAGGATATGGCAGGACGGATGCACCGTCTGCCATA
>JAFUVR010000102.1 GCA_017477485.1 Bacteroidales bacterium
TATTGCGTAAAAAATGCTATCTTTATTGTTTTGGAAAGAAGCCATCAAAACGCGAGATATCGTTGAAAATAAAAAAATTAAAACGGACGAGAAATTAACAAGGCTTGGTTGAAAACAAAAAACTTTACATAAAATAATTGAAATAAGCAAAATTAATTTTTACCATACAACTTGTAAATAAAAAACAACTTTGCAATAAGAAAAAAGTAAGCACGGGTAACGATAAACCAATAATAAATCATATAAATAGAGCAAACTGAGAGATGGAAAAAGACTATCAAAAAGTATGGGACAAGTGTCTGGCGATTATCAAAGACAACTTGAACGAGGCACTCTATAAGACTTGGTTCCTCCCCATCGAACCCGTCGGACTGGTGAACGGAGAGTTGATACTGCAAGTGCCAACGGGATTCTACTATGAGTATTTGGAGTCGCACTATATCGACCTGCTGAAACGTACGATCAGAGAAATCCTCGGTCCGCAGGCGCGCCTGAGCTATCGCATCCTCAACGACACGAGCGACCCCCAAAAGCCCATCACCACTCAGATTCCATCTACAGGCAGTGGCACCAGCATCCACAACAAGCCGCGCGAAATGCCCTTCGTCAAACAGAACGAAGGTCGCGGCCCCATCAACCCCTTTATTCTCCCCGGCATCAAGAAGGTCGTTGTCAACTCGCAGCTGCGCGAATCCTACACCCTTGAAAACTTCGTAGAGGGCGAGTGCAACCGCCTGGCTCGTGCCGCCGGTCTCGCAGTGGCCGAACATCCCGGCACCACCGCCTACAACCCGCTGCTGCTCTACGGCGGCGTAGGCCTCGGAAAGACCCATCTTGCCAATGCCATCGGACTCAAGACCAAGGAATACCATCCCGACAAGACTGTGCTTTACGTGTCTTCGGAACAGTTCATGCAACAATATGCCGAAGCCGGAAAGAACAACAGCACCAATGATTTCCTCCATTTCTACGAGATGATCGACGTGCTGATTGTGGACGACATCCAGTTCTGGTCCAACCGAGGAGCCAAGACGCAGGAGGCTTTCTTCCACATCTTCAACCACCTCCATCAGCGCAACAAGCAGATCATCATCACCTCCGACAAAGCCCCGAGCGAACTCAACGGGCTGGAACCCCGCCTCATCTCTCGCCTCAAATGGGGCCTGCCTGCCGACCTGCAGGTGCCTGACGTGGAAACCCGCATCGCCATCCTCCACGAGAAGATGAGAAAAGACGGCATCGAGATGCCTGACGATGTCATCGAACTCATCGCCTACAGCATAAACACTAATGTTCGCGAACTGGAAGGTGCCTTCATCTCTCTGATAGCCCAGTCCTCGCTCAACCACAAGCAGATCACGCTCGACCTGGCCAAGAAGATGATCGAGAAGTTCGTCAAGAACAGCTCGCGCGACATCACTATAGACTATATCCAGAAGGTGGTATGCGACTACTTCAACCTTCCTGTGGACAGCATACAGTCTCGTACTCGCAAACGCGAGATTGTCCAAGCCAGACAGCTGACCATGTACTTCGCCAAGAAGCTGACCAAATCGTCGCTCGCCGCCATCGGCATGCAGTGTGGCAACAAAGACCATGCCACCGTACTCCACGCCTGCAAGACGGTGTCTAATCTGGCCGAGACCGACAAAACGTTCAGATATTACGTGGAAGACATCGAAAAGAAATTCAGTGAGTAATAATAATACGAAAGGAGAAAGCCTGTCAGCACCGACTCATCGGGCGACAGGCTTTCCTTTTTTTTTCCACTTTACCACTGTCCCATTCTGATGCCACGACACGCTGAATGACAAAAGGTCTTTTCCGTCTCACGCTGTGCCATATCTATAATCTGCCTATTCTGATGTTCCATAGGTCTTTGCTGAAGGCGATACCTGCATCCGAATCCATGACAGCAAAGGACCTCCCTTCACGGTCATAACCGCATCTTAGGAAAGCGACCTCCCGCAAGAATAACCCAACAACACACAAAATACACATGGCAAAGATTGCCTTCAAACCCGGCACCATGATTTATCCGTTGCCCGCCGTCATGGTCACCAGCGGCGACACCCCCGAGAGCTACAATATAGCTACCGTGGCATGGACCGGCACCATATGCACCGAGCCGCCCATGTGCTATATCTCGCTGCGCAAACAACGGCACACACACGACATCATCATGCGCACCCGCGAATATGTCATCAACCTGACCACCGAGGCACTGGCCCGGGCCACCGACTGGTGTGGCGTGCGTAGCGGACGCGACTACGACAAATTCCGCGAGATGCAGCTTACCCCACAGCCCGCTCAGGTGGTCAAAGCCCCGCTCATAGCCGAAAGCCCGCTCAATATCGAATGCCGCGTGATAGAGGTCAAAGAGCTGGGCAGCCACGATATGTTCATCTCCGAGGTGGTTGCCATCAATGCCGAAGAGAGCCTCATCGACAAAGGCACTGGCGCCTTCCAGTTCAACCATGCCGCTCCCCTCGCCTACTCCCATGGCAAATACTACGGATTGGGGGAAAAACTGGGCGGATTCGGATTCTCCGTCAAAAAGAAAAAACACTGATTCACCGAAAAAACATCCAAAGACGGCAAGTCGTGTTCCATCGGAAAATAAACACCACAATACAAAACCATAAACCTTGTTCAAGATGAACATCAACTGCATAGAACCATTAGGCATCAGTCTGCCCCAGTTTGAGAAACTGCAAAAGGAATTTGCCCAACAGGGCCATCAGTTCTCCTTTTGTACCGACAGGAGAGAAGACGAGGCGAACCTCATTGCCAGGATGAAGGATGCCGATGTCGTCGTCGTGTCCAACATCCGTCTCAGTGCCAACGTGCTGAGCCAGTGTCCGCATTTGCAATACCTCTCCGTGGCCTTCACCGGACTGGACCATATCGACCTGGCCTACTGCCAGGCCCACAACATCACGGTGCAGAATGCCGCCGGCTATTCCACCATTGCCGTCAGCGAGTTAGCCATAGGACTGGTGATCGACCTCTACCGTCGCATCAGTGCCTTCAACAATGAAATCCGGCAAGGCGGTGGACGCGGAGCATTCCTCGGCACCGAGCTGCACGGCAAGACTGTGGGCATTGTCGGCACGGGAGCCATCGGCATGGCCACCATACGGCTGCTGAAAGCCTTTGGCTGTCATGTGCTGGCCTACAGCCGTAGCCAACGGACAGAAGCCGCTGCCCTTGGCGCAGAATACACCACCCTCGAGCAACTCCTGCGGCAGAGCGACATCATATCGCTCCATGTGCCCCTCAACGACAGCACCTACCATCTGATTGGCGAAGCACAGCTGCAACAGATGAAGCCTACAGCCATACTCGTCAACACCGCCCGAGGCAACGTCATGGACATCGACGCCGTCTCCAAGGCGCTGTCCGAAGGCCGTATAGCCGGTGTGGCTACCGACGTATATGAGAGCGAGCCACCACTGCCCGCCGACCACTGCCTGCTCCATGCGCCCAACTGCATCTGCCTGCCCCACGTAGGTTTTGCCACCCGCGAGGCCTTCGACATCCGCGCCGACATCGTCTTCGACCACGTCCGCCAATGGATAGGCAAACAAACTACGGTCTAAAATGAGATCCATACTGGACCCAGCTACAGTTTTTTACACAAGTTGGTTCTATCACCTATAGTCTAAAATGTCCTCCATACCGGACCCAGCTACAGTTTTTTACACAAAAAGGTTCCATCACCTATAGTCTAAAAAGACCTCCATACCGGACCCAGCTACAGTTTTTTACACAGAGTGGGTCCATCACCTATAGTCTAAACTGGCCCATATAACGGACCCAGCTACAGTATAAGGTCTGACCGGAGAAGTGCGGGCTGCCTTGCGTGTAGCCCCTTATTCTGCCATCCTGGCTCATTCAACCCTCATTACCTTTGCTCAGCTCGTATTGGCAAAGAGGTGCCTCGTTCATCATTAATTTGCAAGGCGCTGGCGACAGCACCCGTCATCATTCTCCGCATACGAACGATGATTGCCATGAGCCACTTGGACAAATGACAGGCCTCAGGCATTCGATAACGACCGTTCCGACAATCAGCGGGGATGTACCCTGATAGCATAACATTGAAAGCCAACTCAAGATTGGACGCGATTCTTCTTTTTTAATTATTACTGTCCGCTAAACATTAAAACCCCATCAAAAAATTAGGGCTGGCACTTTGTATTGGTGTCAGCCCTTTTTAGTTATCTTTGTAGTTGACAAGAAAACAAACATAACCATGGGCAAAAGTACACATTTTTTCGGACA
>JAFUVR010000103.1 GCA_017477485.1 Bacteroidales bacterium
TCCAGAAAAGCATGCACACACAGCCCTATCATCAGGCCTGCTATCGAACCCCTTGGCAGTGCCCCCGCCTGCTCGCCGTGGCCTATGCCGCCCGTCAGCCGCTCTATCAGCATCTGTAGCAATAAGCCCACAACCACTGCTCCTCCAATCTTCATCCCATAAGCCTCCGCCACGAAATGCTCTTTGTCTATGCCGATAAACAAATGAGGCACAATATTAACAAAACAACTGGCCAAAAGAAACGCCCCGGCAAATGTTGAGACCCCGCGCAACAACCCTGGCCTCACACGGCTGCTGAGTACAGGGATGAACCCCCACACCGCTACCGACACGATAATCAGCAGGTAAGAAAGCAAAACCAAGGTGTGCATCCCTTCTATCATAAACGACAAAAATACGAAAAATTAGCCATTTAACGCAGCAAACTTATTCTGTCGTCGCCGACAGGCTCGCTCGAAAACAATGTCGGCAAGGCCCCTCCCCCCTGCGGATGGATGAAAACAAGATTTTCCCGACTTCCTCTATCAAGCATTCCGCACCTGTAGATTCGTGCTCATGTACGTACGCTCGCTGTGCAGACAGAAATCATCATGTTTTTTTAGCCTATGCGAACTACTAAAAAAAATGACCAGAATGGTTTTATATCTGCATCAGAGAGCATCATGATTTTATAGTCCACATAGACCACTGCGTTCTGTTATGGGGTGAAAAAAAGCCTCAGTAGGCATGACAGCCTCCGTATAGAAGCAAGAAAGTGTGCTCAGTGACAACGACCTCTTCTTTTTTTTGCACCTCGTGCACACTGCTTCTATGCGGCAACAAATCGGTCCAAGTATCTGACCGCAATAATTTTTTTCATCCAAACACCCGTTATGTCGCAAAAAGTATATATCTTTGCACCCGATTTCAAATAGAAATCACGAAGCGTTATGCTCGATCTGTGAATAGAAACGTAGGAAATTTCTATAGAAAGACAGATAGGCGTAACGGTTCGCGTGATTTAGCGTGGACTGTTCCCATTTCTTCTTTCAAAGGTGATTCCTACGACCTCTATTCAGGAAGCGGCATACAGTGCCACGCTTCTTTATTAGTTTAATTGTCCTGTGTGGTGCTGGGAGGGCGAAAAATGTCTATGCGTATAACAGAAAAAAAAACTGCCGGCGACAGGATAAATACCGCTAAAACAAAAATGAAGAAACTTTTTTTAATGATTGCAGTCATGTTAGGTTTCGCCTTCGGCGCAAACGCTCAATCCGACCAATGTGGGTTTACAAATAGCGAGGGTTATCTTAGTGCTTATGTTTCAGACCTTCGCAATGAAGAAGATGGTGGTTATCGCAATTGTAATATTACCACAGAGCCTTCCGTAGATCAACCCAGTGACGGAAAAGTAATATGCAAAATTGTTTATATAACCAAGGATGGTGAAAGAGAAACCATTACTTGGCAATTGAATTTTTATAAATCAGGTTCATGCATGAATCAAATTTCACTTGATTCCCCGGCAAAGAGAGTTGTCAGTATTGAGATATGGGGTGCGCAATGCAAGAGTGTGAATAGAAATGATTATTAATTGACATAAGTGCATAGACATTTAAAAAAGGCATGGGCGATGGTTCATGCCGTTTTTATTCATGTAGGGTCGGCAGATGTGAGAAGCAATTGACGAGATCTCAATAAAAAAATGACAGTTGTCTCTTTCTTCAAAAGCTCAGTATAACCATACATAAACAATCCCGCTGGGGAAAACTGAAAGCCCCATCGGGATTGTTTGTCTAAAAACGTTTCTTTGAACGTATAGCCCTTTTCATTGCCTCAACGATGGACTTTGTGTCGAATCGTGATGAGGTTGAATGGCAAGGGTTGGGATTTATGCTTTCATCAGGAAGCCCAGATCGTCAGCGAGGCTGTATTCCTTGGTGTTCTCCATCTTCTCGCGGAAGACCTTCATCTTGTTGTCTTTGCCGATGAGGCGCAGCCGGCCGTCTTCGAGCAGGAGGGCGGTAGCCTCGCGGATGGCGGCAACGGTGGCCGTGGGGTTGACCATGATGTACTCTTTGAGGCGGTCGTCACGGGTCTCGCCACCATGCTTGGGGTCGAAGAAGTCGGTATAGTGGGGGTTGATCTGGAAGGGGACGAGGTTCATGCAGCTGAACGAGGCAGGCTCGACGATGGGCATATCGTTGGTGGTGCAGAGGGTGGGCCCTGCCACGTTGCTGCCGGCGCTCCAGCCCATGTAGGGCATGCCGGCCTCGGCGCGACGGCTGATGGCCTGCATGAGGCCCTGGCGGTGCAGCTCGCGCACCAGATGGAAGGTGTTGCCACCGCCCACGGCCACACATTCGGCCTCATAGACAGCCTCCACGGGGTCGGCCTCGTGGTGCACGCTCTTCAGGACGACGCCAAACTCGGCATACACCTTGGCCACCTTGGCCTCGTAGGCATTGTAGGAGGCTTCCAGTCCGTCGGGCGACAGGCTCACGCCCGCATAAGGGACGAAGAGGACGTTCTTGACGTGGTGGCGTTGGCAGAAATCGCTGATCATCTCTTTGCACCAGCCCAGATAGGCCTCGCCTCGCATGGTGCTATTGCTTATCAGAAGGAGTTTTTTCATGATTTATGGTTGGGTTAGGGGTTACTTTTTTCGATGGTTGTTTTTTAGCGTCAATGCGTGGTGCGGACACTTTCCTGCTGCATCTGCTTCCATTAGAAGTCGAGGGTGGCATAGGTGGCATTCTGCTCTATGAAGTCACGACGGATGGGCACATCGTCGCCCATGAGCATGCTGAACACTTGGTCGGCAGAGGCAGCGTCGCTAATGGTCACCTGCCGGAGGACTCGGTTCTCGGGGTTCATGGTGGTGTCCCACAGCTGTTCGGGGTTCATCTCGCCGAGACCTTTGTAGCGCTGCACGTTGAGATTGTTGCCACCGCCCAGCTCGAAGATGGCCTTCTCGCGCTCGTCCTCGGTCCAGCAATAGCGCGACTCTTTGCCGCTCTTGTTGGAAACCTTGTAGAGTGGGGGAGTGGCGAGATAGATGTAGCCATTCTCTATCAGCTCGGGCATGAAACGGAAGAAGAAGGTGAGCATCAGTGTGTCGATGTGGGCTCCATCGACATCGGCATCGGTCATGATGATGATCTTGTGGTAGCGCAGCTTCTCGATGTTGAGCGCGTTGGGATTGTCGCCTACGCCTTTGTGGACGCCCAGCGCGGTATAGATGTTGCGTATCTCCTCGCTGTCGAAGGCCTTCTCGTGGGCTTTCTCCACATTGAGGATCTTTCCACGCAGCGGTAGGATGGCTTGAAACTTGGAGTCGCGGCCCGACTTGGCCGATCCGCCTGCCGAGTCACCCTCGACAAAATAAATCTCGCACACCGCGGGGTCTTTGTCGCGACAGTCGGCCAGCTTGCCCGGCAGACCGGCACTGCTGAAGGCGGTGCTTCGCTGCACCTTCTCGCGGGCGTCGCGGGCGGCTATGCGTGCCTGGGCGGCAAGGACTATCTTGCTGACAATGGTCTTGGCCTCTATGGGGTGCTCTTCGAGATAGTTCTCCATCATCTCGCCAACGGCCTTGTCCACGGCACCGCGCACCTCGGCATTGCCCAGCTTGGTCTTGGTCTGTCCCTCAAACTGCGGCTCAGCCACCTTGACGGAGATGATGGCCGTCAGGCCCTCGCGGAAGTCCTCGGGAGCAATCTCTATCTTCTCTTTGTCCTTACCTTTCCCTTTGGCGGGGGGGATGAGGTTGTTGTTGTCGGCATAGGCCTTGAGGGTGCGCGTCAGACCACTGCGGAATCCCGCCAGATGGGTGCCGCCCTCCTGCGTGTTGATGTTGTTGACATAGGAATAGATGTGCTCCTTGAAGGAGTTGTTGTACTGCAACGCTATCTCGATGGGGATGCCCTGCTTCTCGCCTTCGATATGGATGGGCTCGGGCATGATGCTGGTCCGTTCCTTGTCAATCTCGGCAATGAAGTCGTTGAGGCCGTTCTCGCTGTAGAATCGTTTGCTCACCAGCGTGCCGTCCTCCTGCGGACGTAGGTCGGATAGGGTCAGCTCTATGCCTTTGTTGAGATAGGCCAGCTCGCTGATGCGTTTCTCTAAGATCTCGTATTGGTATTCCGTCTCGGTAAAGATGGTGGCATCGGGATGGAACTGGATGTGGGTGCCTCGCTTGTCGGTCTCGCCTACCACTTTCACAGGGTATAGCGGCAGCCCTTTGCTGTATTCTTGGCGGTAGATCTTGCCGTCGCGATAGACCTCGGCGGTCATATGGTCGCTCAGTGCATTGACACACGAAACGCCGACGCCGTGCAGACCACCCGACACTTTGTAGCTGCCCTTGTCGAATTTGCCTCCTGCATGAAGCACGGTCATCACCACTTCCAGCGCACTGCGTTTCTCTTTCTCGTGCATGTCCACGGGAATGCCGCGCCCGTTGTCGTCAACGGTGATGGAGTTGTCTGGATTGATGGTTACGGAAATCTTGTTGCAGTAGCCGGCCAAGGCCTCGTCAATAGAGTTGTCTACCACTTCATAGACCAGATGGTGCAGCCCTCGCAGGTTGACGTCGCCGATATACATGGCGGGACGCACTCGCACGGCCTCGAGTCCTTCGAGCACGGTGATATTATTGGCACTATAGCTGGCAGGTTTTGCAGTTTCGTCGCTCATTGTCTTGTATATTAGTTTGTTTTGTTTTCAAAAAAGATTTACAAAAGTACTATTTTTTTCTCATTTGCCACGTGTCCTCGGACCACAAGTTATTAACAGATTGTTTGTCCCCCAACCGCGTTTAGGGAATGACCGTTTTTTTCTCCCTCGGTTCGTGTGGCGCACCCCGTCGGTATCTATATCTATAATCATTTGAATCTATAAATTAGTTCATCATTCTATATTATTTGAAAATGAATACTATATATTGAATATTTTATAGTGATTATCAAAACAACGATTCGGCCAATAGCGGATGCCGTCGGGCACTTTATTTGCTAATAGTGTCTTTCTCTAATCGAAAAAAAATGTATTTTTGCAAAATAATGTTCAAACGCCTGTTTTTTGCCACTGTGGCAATGTGCTGTCTTTCTGTGATGCTCTGCGCACAAGAGTTCCGCTGTGCAGTGCAGGTGAACTATCAGAAGCTGCAAACTACCACGCAGCAATACAGTTCCGGCGACACCAAGGTTTTTGAGAGCATGAAGCGGGCGTTGGAGGAGTTCGTCAACGGACGGCGCTGGACCAATCTCGAATTTGAGCAACATGAGAAGATAGACTGCTCCATAAGCATCGTGCTCAACGAGCAGTCGTCGGCAACCGATTTCAAAGGGCAACTTCAAGTGCAACTTCGTGCTCCGGTATTTAACTCCAACTATTCCACCGGATTGTTCAACTATCTTGAGAATGACTTTCAGTTCTCCTACAACGAGAGCCAGCCGATAGACTTCGAGGTGAACACGTTCTATAGCAACCTCTCTTCCGCCGTGGCCTACTACCTCTATGTCATGCTGGGCATCTATTTCGATTCCTACGGCATGATGGGGGGCGAGCCGTTCTTTGATATGGCAGCCTCCATAGCACAGACGGCCGAAAACTCGGGCTTCAAAGGCTGGCGCAGCTCCGACGGTCAGAAGTCGCGCTACTGGTTCATGGAAAACCACACCAACTCTGCCTATTCCGCCCTGCACACCGCCTACTACTACTATCAGCGCATGGGCCTCGACATGATGACCAAGGACCAGCCAGAGGCTCGCAAGAATATCCTGCACGCCCTCGACCAGCTGCGCGAGGTGTTCAAGGTGCGTCCCAACCTGCTGTCGGTAACCCAGTTTGTGGACGTGAAAATCTCCGAAATTGTATCTATCTATACGCCAGCTCCTGCCGAAGAGCAGAAGAAGGTGTTTGATATCATCAAGACCATCAGCCCGATCAATGCCAATAAGCTGCAGGGCTTTGCTACTAAATAGCACATCATCTATTCAGACTACAACAAACGCAATAACACTTAATCTATAAAACATCATGCAATTTCCTATATCCAACGAGGTGCTCTCCCGCATCGCTAAAGAAAACAAAATAGAAAACCCCGGCAGAGCCTCCATACGCGAGATGCGCAAGATGGTGGGCGATATCGAGAAGGAAACAGGCATACGCTATGTCAAAATGGAGATGGGCATCCCCGGTCTGCCCGCCGCCAAGGTGGGCGTCGATGCTCAGATCGCGGCCCTGAAGAAAGGTGTCGCCGCCGTCTACCCCGAGATCTATGGCGCCGAGGAGTTTAAGAACGAGGGGGCTCGTTTTGTCAAGAACTTCCTCGACATCGATGTCACGCCCG
Source organism: Bacteroidales bacterium (assembly GCA_017477485.1). Taxonomy (GTDB): domain Bacteria; phylum Bacteroidota; class Bacteroidia; order Bacteroidales; family P3; genus Colimorpha. Next base: position 6,335 of record JAFUVR010000103.1, read on the forward strand.
ACTGCTGCGTGCCCACCGTGGGCTCCATGCAGGCAGGCTTCTGCTCTTTCCTCACCCTCACTCGCTACGACAAGCGCAAGACCAAGGTCCTCTTCATCGACCCCGGATTCCCCGTGCAGAAACAGCAGTGCCGCATCCTCGGCATCCCTTACAAGACGTTTGATGTTTACGACTACCGTGGGGAGCGGCTCCGCGACAAACTTGAAGAGGAACTGCGCAACGGCGACGTGGCCTGTCTCATCTATTCCAGCCCTAACAACCCGGCTTGGTTCTGCTTCACGGAGATGGAGCTGCAGATCATCGGCGAGATGGCCAACAAATACGGCGTGGTGGTTATCGAAGACGACGCCTATTTCTTGATGGACACGCGCAGGGACTACTCTGTCCCTGGCCAGCCCCCGTTCCAGCCTACCGTCGCCAAATATACCGACCTCTATGTTATCTTGATCAGCGGCTCAAAGGCTTTCAGCTATGCCGGCGAGCGTATCGCCCTGATGGTGGTGAGCCCCATGCTTTTCAACATGGAGTGCCCCGACCTCGCACGCTTCTACAGTCAGACCCAGCTGGGCCGAGCGCTCATCTTCGGCACGCTCTATTGCCTCAGCTCTGGCGCCAGCCATTCCTCCCAGTATGCAATGGCCGCTATGCTAAAGGGCGCCAACGACGGCACCTACAATTTTGTCAACGATATCAAGGAGTATGCCGACAAAGCACGCATCATGAAGCAGATGCTTGCCGACAACGGTTTCTTCATTGTCTATGACCATGATATGGGCGAGAAGATTAGCGACGGTTTTTATTTCACTTTTTCCTATCCCGGCTTTACGGGCGAGGCGTTGCTCAACGAGCTGCTGCGCTATGGCATCAGCGCCATCTCGCTCGACATCACCGGCAGTACCCGCCAGGGCATCCGAGCCTGCGTCAGCCAAGTATGGAGAGACCAATTCGACGACCTGCGTGAGCGGCTCCAGCTCTTCCATCGCGACCATCCCATCCATTGATTCCCTTTATCAGGGTAGGCGTTCCGCCTGCCCTCTTTTTTTCCCCAGTCCTTCTTTTTATTCATATTAAAACCCTAACTATGAAAAAAAATCTCGCCCTTCTCTGTCTTACCCTTTTCTTCTTGCCCCTCATGGCCCAGCCCCGACAGGATGTCAACATCCAAGTCAGCCGTATATGGAGCAATGGGGAATACTGCTCATTCACCTCGATGATTAAGTATAAGGGTCGCTACTATGTCTCCTTTCGAGAGTCCGACTCCCACCAGATTCTCAAGGCCGAGAACCGGTGTGGCAAAGCGCGCGTGCTGGTGTCCGACGACGGAGAACACTGGCAGCACATGGCGTTGATAGGCAAGGAGGGCTACGACCTTAGAGACCCCAAACTCTCCATAACTCCCGACGGACGGCTGATGCTCCTGATGGGTGGGTCGGTATACAAAAATTTGAAACTGACAAATATGTACCCGCAGGTGTGTTTTAGCAGCGATGGCAAGTCCTTTGGCGACTTGCAGCCCGTGGTGTTTGCCGAGGGACTCAGTCAGCACAACGAGTGGATATGGCGCCTCACATGGCACCAGGGCATCGGCTACGGCGTATGCTACGGGAGCAGCTTCATGCTGGTCAAGACCACCGACGGCATCCACTACGACCTCGTCTGCCGCCTCGACATGCCTGGACGCCCCGGCGAGGCCACCGTCCGTTTTCTCTCAGATGGAACTATGGCCATGATGGTGCGCCGCGATGGCGACAGCAAGAATGGTGCATGGGGACTCAGCCATCCGCCCTACACTCAGTGGCAGTGGTCCGACATGGATGTGCCGCTGGGCGGCCCCGACTTCATGATGACGTCCGACAGCACCATGATTGTGGCTTCGCGTTCTCTCTATTCCACCGAGAAGACCATGCTTTTCAAGGGCAACATCAAGGGTAAACTCGAAGAGGTGTGTATTCTCCCCTCCGGTGGCGACGACAACAGCTATACGGGTATGATTGTCGAAGGCGACGAATTGTGGGTGGCCTACTATTCAAAGCATGAGGGTGCCAAAGCATCTATCTACCTGGCTAAAGTACCGCTGTCGCTCTTCGACGGCAAAATTTCTTCGCGCTGGTTCTACTAACCTTCCCGACGGCCTAAGGCCGCTCCACGACGGCCCAAACGGCTCGCTGTGGCTCTACTAACCTTCCCGACGTCTCCATTTGCTCCTCGACGCCTCAGTCAGCGCACGCTGGTGCCACTATCTTCCGACGGCGTCTGGACGCGCAACGCCTATGCTGGATATCCAACATCCATCAAGCTGAAAAAAACGCATCATGGATCGTTTTCAGCCTCTCTTCAAAGGTTTTATGGATGGAATTGTATGAAAACATCCCCTACAAGGTCACTTGTAGGGGATGTATAGTAAAAGAGATCTGGAGAAAGCACGCTATCGTGCCTCGGCCATGGCTACGGAGCCTCTGTATGCCGGGCAGGTGTTGTGCTGTGCACATGCGCTGACAAAAGCAGCTAACAGAAGTGCTAAACAAACGATGGAAATGGATTTTTTCATGATGTATTATATATTGGTATTATTTTGGTTCTTATAATGTTGCTGGCAGCAGGAGCAGCGTTTACTGATGTGATGTGGTGATTACCGTGAACAGATGTCTCTGATTTTAAGTCATGAAACTTGATGCAAAATTACAAAAAAAAATAATACGTAAAAAAAAATCGCACTCAATTGTCTTTTATATAAAAGAATACGTCTTATGGTATATTAAAAGTGTATGAGATGATAGAAACCGTAGAGGATTGGAATGTGGCGAACGAGAACACGGGTGTCCATAATCTGTGGTGGGGCATTGTCTCTTGAATAGGATAGGTATGCGGCCTACCCTCGAGTTGTCAGTATGGATCGACGTCAAAGCTGACGCGTACTTGTTTGTAGTCCTTGACGAGGGTCATTCGGTCGAAGATGTCAAGAATGATGGTCTTGGCTTGCTGGATAGGTTCGTTGATATCGAAACGTATCTGGATCTCTTTTATGTAGAGATTACGGATACGGCTGATGGATGGGTATTCGGGACCAATAACCCTGCTTGCGAAGACGTTGCGCAGCTGTTGTGCAGTATCGGCACTGGCCTGGTTGAGGGTTTCTTGCTCTGGATGGCGTAGGGTGATCCGAATGAGGCGGAAGAAAGGAGGATAGCGGAAGACGCGCCGTTCCTGTATCTGACCCTTGTACATCCGCTCGTACTGGTTGTCGATAACGTCGCGTATGGCCTGATGGTAGGGATCGTAAGTCTGGATGATGACTTTTCCATTGGCCCCATGCCGACCGGCTCGCCCGCTGACTTGGGTCATGAGCTGAAAGGCACGTTCGTAGGCACGGAAGTCGGGATAGTGGATAAGATTATCGGCGCTCAGTATGCCAACGACACTGACATGCTCGAAGTCAAGTCCTTTGGTCACCATCTGGGTGCCTACGAGTATGTCGATGCGATGCTCTTCAAAGTCGTTGAGTATTTCGAGATATTTGTTTCGCTGGCTGGTACTGTCAAGGTCCATGCGGGCTATTTTGGCGTTGGGGAAAAGGAGCGCCATGTCTTCTTCGATGCGTTCGGTGCCAAACCCCTTCATCGAGAGGTGTCGAGAATGGCAGGCAGGGCATTCGCTGGGGACAGGGATGGAGTGTCCGCAATAGTGGCATCGGAGGCTGTTGGACGATTTGTGATAGACGAGGGAGACGTCGCAGTTGACGCACTGTGGCGTCCAATGACATGAGTCGCACTCGATGCGGAGCGAGAAGCCGCGCCGGTTTTGAAAAAGGATGACTTGCTGCTGGTCGGCGAGGGCCTGATTGATGTGTTGGATTAGGAACGACGAGAAGTAGCCGTTGAGCTCTTTCTTTTTGGCAGCATCTTTGAGGTCTACGCATAGTATTTCGGGGAGCTGCTGTCCGCCGAAGCGTTTTTTCATCTCTACATATCCAAAGCGTCCGGAGGTGGCCTTGTAGTAGGTTTCTATTGACGGTGTGGCAGAGCCGAGAATGGTTTTGGCCTGCCATAGATGGGCCATATAGATTGCGGCGTCGCGACCATGATAGCGTGGAGCCGGGTCGCTCTGCTTGTAGGATGGGTCGTGCTCTTCGTCGACAA
>JAFUVR010000013.1 GCA_017477485.1 Bacteroidales bacterium
AAAAGAAAACATCGACGTTAGCAAACGCGTATTCGACAACACACTCGAAAAATTCAAATACGGCATGGCTACCAACGTCGATGTCACCAATTCGAGCACAGACATCATCACAGCCCAAAGCAATTACATTCAGGCAGTGCTCAGCGTCGTGAATGCTCAGGTAGCCCTGGAGAATATGATGAGCGAATAAAGCCTCAAGACCTTTCCCTACACGTTTTTCCGAACACATGTTCAAATCTCCCCTCCTCCCGTAAGGAACATAATCCAATTTTTTTTTCAACGAATAAAAACACCCATCATACATGAACAACTATCTGAAATTTGCCTTTACGGCTCTCTCCGCACTCGTCATCGTAAGTTGCGGCGGCAATAAAAAAGAACAGGCCACAACAGCAACCGAGAAACTGCCCGAAAACGTCAAAGTCCTGACCCTCGAAAAGCAACGTATTGCCAAACATCTCGAGGTTGCCGCCACACTCGAAGGCTACGAGAAAATGAATATCGCCCCATCTATCACAGGACATATAGAGCACATCTACGTAGAAGTAGGTTCGCGCGTGAGCAAAGGCGATATGCTGGTACGCATGGACCAAACACAGCTCAACACGACACGCATCAACCTGAACAGCACCAAGGTGGAACTCGACCGCGTATCGGCCCTGAAGACATCGGGCAGCGTAAGCCAGCAAAACTATGACCAAGTAAAAGCAGGCTACGACCAGCTTGTAGAAACCGAACGTTTCCAAAACGAAAACACCCATGTGCGCGCCCAGTTTGCTGGCGTCATCAGCGCCAAGAACTATGAAGACGGCGAGATGTACACAGGAGCCCCCATCCTCACACTCACCCAGATCAGCCGGCTCAAAGCCATCATCAGTATCCCTGAAAGCTATTTCCCATTGGTCAAAAAAGGCATGAAAGTGGACATAAAGAGCGACATCTACAAAGACCAGACCTTTGGTTCCACCATCGAAATAGTATACCCGACAATAGACCCGACGACACATACCTTCCAAGTGAAACTAAACATCCCCAACGGCAGTGAGAAACTACGTCCCGGCATGTATGTCCGCACCACGCTGGCCCTTGGTGAATTGGATGCCTTAGTGGTCCCGTACCAAAGTGTGCTGAAACTGACTGGCAGCAACGACCGCTATGTCTTCGTCAATAATGACGGAGAAGCACGCCGCGTAGCCGTTACGCTTGGCGAACGCTATGACGACAAGATAGAAATCATCCCCGTAACGCCTGAAGACATCAAAGAAGGCGACCAACTCATCGTTACTGGCCAGGCTCGTCTTGTGGACGGCAGCAAACTCAATATCATCGAGTAGATACATCCCGTACCGAACCCGAGACCAGCTGACGCCAACTTATTACACATTCACAGAAGATAACATCTCATAAAACATGGCAATCTATAAAACTGCAATCAACAAACCGATTACCACGGCCTTGATTTTTGTCGCCATCATCATCCTCGGTTTGTTCTCCCTCACCCGACTGCCCATCGACCAATTCCCAGAGATGGACCCGCCATACGTAACCGTTATGACCACCTATGCGGGTGCCAATGCGAGCGAGATAGAGACCAACATCACCAAAATCATCGAGAACTCCCTCAACTCTACCGATGGTCTCAAGAACATCACCTCGCAATCGAAAGACAACATCTCCGTTGTAACACTCGAGTTCGAATGGGGAGCAGACATTGATGAGGCGCTGAACGATATACGTTCCTACGTAGACCTTGTCTATAACAACCTTCCCGACGGTGTGTCCCGTCCAATGATTCTGAAGCTCAACAGTAGTGCCATGCCCATCATGGTTTATGGATTCACCGCCGAAGAGAGCTATCCGGGACTGGACAAAATCATCGAGGACAATATCAGCAACGAGCTCAACCGTATCGACGGCATCGGCAACATCACAGTCAGCGGTGCCCCCGAACGATACATTTATATTGACCTTGACCCCAAACAACTCGACTCCTACGGCCTCAGTCTCGAAGCAGTGGGAAATGCCATCAGTGCTAACAATCTTGACCTCGCCTCCGGTACCGTCAAGATGGGAAAGGAGCAGTATCAGATGCGCGTCAAAGGCGAATACGAGGAGAGTTCCGAGATAGCCAACATCGTAGTGGCTAACGTAGGTGGTAAGGAAGTATTCGTACGCGATCTTGCCACAGTACGAGACACCATCAAAGACCTCTCCCTCGACGAAAAAATCAACGGTAAAGACGGCGCCCGCCTCATTATCACCAAACAGACAGGTGCCAACACCGTAGCAATTGCCAAGAAGGTACGCAATGAATTAGAGAAAATCAAAACCACACTGCCTCCCGATATCCAGATCACATTGATTCGAGACGGATCGGAAGAGATTAACAATGCCATTAACGGCCTTGCCGAATCTATCTTCTATGCACTGCTCTTCGTGGTCCTCGTGGTCTTTATCTTCCTTGGCGATTGGAGAAGCACCATTATTATCGGCATCACCATTCCTATTTCGCTTGTCACCTCCTTCATCTACCTACTCATCGCCGACAGTTCACTCAACATCATCTCGCTTGCATCACTGACTGTGGCCATCGGTATGGTTGTGGACGATGCTATCGTTGTTTTGGAAAACATAACCAAACACGTAAGCCGTGGCGAGAGTCCACGAGAGGCCGCTATCTACGCCACCAACGAGGTATGGATATCTGTTATTGCCACAACTTTGGTTCTGGTTGCCGTATTCGTGCCACTGACCATGCTAACAGGTATGGCAGGTATTATGTTCAAAGAGCTGGGCTGGATTGTCACCATCGTGGTCTGCATCTCTACCACTACTGCCATCAGTCTCACCCCGATGCTTTGCTCGCAGATGATGAAAGCCAAGCCATTCTACCTCACACGAGCTGAAGAGGAGGCCGCAATGGCTAAGGCCGAGAACAAGAAAATCTCTTTCGACAAAACCGTAGGGAAATGGTTTAACGCCATCGAAGCATGGTATGCCAACGTCCTGCGCTGGTGCCTGCAACACAAACGAGTCACACTACTCATTGCCTTTGCGTTCTTCGCAGTCTCCATGATACCGTTCTTCGCCGGCAAGATAGGTATGGACTTCATGAAAGAACAGGACAACGGGCGAATGACCATCACCGTAGAACTACAGCGCGGTACCCGAATCGAAGAAACCCTAAAGACCGCCAGAAACATAGAACAAGACCTGCGCGAGATCATCGGAGAAGACCTGCACGTCATATCCACGTCGGCAGGTTCTAACGACGATGCCGGCATGGCGGCCCTCTTCAACTCTACCACCAACAACAAGATTAGTATTTCTGTGCGTACCACGAAAAAATTCGAACGTGAACGCACCATCTTCGAAATGGCAGAAGCCGTCCGAACACAACTGGGCACCTATCCCGAGATCGTAAACTATCAAGTATCGACAGCCGGAGGAGGTGCCGGCGGCAACAACCTTACCATCGAAGTATATGGCTACGATTTCGACGAGACAAACAACTATGCCGCCGAACTGCGACGCAAAATCCAAGAGAATGTGGCTGGCGCTCGCGACGTGAAAATCAGTCGCGACGAGGATCGTGCCGAGCTCAAAATCACATTCGACAAAGAGAAATTAGCCTACCACGGCCTCAACAGTTCCACCGTAGCCCTGTATGTTCGAAACCGAGTCAATGGCATGACAGCAGGATACCTCAAAGAAGATGGTGAAGAATACGACATCGTCGTCCGACTGCGCGAGGAATACAGGAGTTCCATCAGTGCCATCGAAGAAATGTCACTAATGAACGCCCGCGGACAAAACATCAAGCTCAAAGAGTTGGCTACCATTACTGAATACTGGTGCCCGCCCACCATCGAACGCAAAAACCGCCAACGCTATCTCACCATAGCCGTAACACCATACAATGTCTCGCTGGCCGACCTTGCCAAAGGGGTTCAACAGGTGCTTACACAGATCAACCGTCCTCAAAACATTCACGTTGCATTGGCGGGTAGTTACGAAGACCAACAGGATACTTTCTCCGACATGATCCTTCTCGGACTCCTCATCCTCCTACTTGTTTACATCGTCATGGCATCGCAGTTTGAGAGTTTCTCCAAGCCTTTCATCATCATGATGGCCGTGCCATTTGCACTGACGGGTGTTATCTTGGCACTCCTCATAACAGGGCAGAACCTCGACATGGTCGGAGCACTCGGTATCATCCTACTGATCGGTATTGTGGTAAAGAATGGTATCGTGCTCGTAGACTATATCAACCTCATGCGCGAGCGAGGCATGGAACTCTACGAAGCCATAGCCGTTTCGGGACAGAGCCGTCTACGCCCCGTTATGATGACAGCCGTAACCACCATTCTTGGCATGATTCCTATGGCAACCAGCACCAGTGAAGGTTCGGAGTTGTGGGTCACCATGGGTATTGTCGTCATCGGAGGCTTGCTTATATCAACATTGGTAACATTGATTGTAGTACCCGTAATGTACGGCATCATGGAGCGCAAGGGTGTACAAAGCAAACAAGACAAGATACGTAAAAACTTCGTATTCATGAACATCGATCTCAATGAAGAGAAATTCACCACGACCGAGAACGATGAAAACACAGAAAGAGAGTAAATGCGTCGACATCTGATTCGACACATTTCCAAAACGAACATCATAATAAAAGAACTGGAGATGAAAAGCATATTTATAGCATATAATCAAGCCAATACCGAACGCGTGGAATACATGCTCGACGAACTTGGCATCCGAGGTTTCACCTATTGGGAAAATGTGCAGGGACGTGGTCATGTCAACGGTGACCCTCATCGAGGCACTCACACTTGGCCCGAAATGAATAGTGCACTGATGACCATTGTCGAAGATGACAAGGTGGAAAGCCTACTCACCAGCATCAAAAAACTTGACATGCGTAATCCCGAGGTAGGCGTACGCGCCTTCGTTTGGAACATCGAGCAGATGGTTTAAACCATCCTGTCTGCAAAATTGAAAAAAGATGCCTCATCAAAAGGGCATCTTTTTTTTTTGCTGTCCGCTAAAATTTCGTACTTTTGATTTTGTGTAAAATCCATTTTTTTCGGTTTTTATTTTATTATTGCAAAGCTACAGCTTTGCTTGGACTTTACACACTTTTTCGGGACTGTATCTGAAACGTAGAATATAAGCAAGTCTGGAGATGAAACTGAAAACTGGCGAGGTAATACCAACAAATTGCTCGTTGTTTAGCCCATTGGCTCTGTAGAATCAAGATGACTATTGACGGGAATCACCAGTCCCTCGGCTTCTTGTTAGAACAATAAAGAGGTAGAATCAAGATGATTATTGGCGGGGTACACCAGCAAATCACTCGTTACTTAACTCATTGACTTTATATAAATAAGAATAATAACTGGCGAGGTAATACCAACAAATTGCTCGTCGTTTAGCCCATTGGCTCTGTAGAATCAAGATGACTATTGACGGGAAACACCAGTCCCTCGGCTTCTTGTTAGAACAATAAAGAGGTAGAATCAAAATGACTATTGACGGGGTGCACCAACGCCAAGTGACGTATATACACATCTATGCCGGCTGAATCAGCAAGACTATTGACGGGGAACACCAGCTCCTACGATAATTTCGTATAAATCTTCCTTGCGCAAGTAGGTCCGAGCCAAACGCTGGATATCCTGCGGGGAGACATGTTCAATGGCATCGAAATAGTTCTGCGTAAAAAGTTCCGTTATACCATTGTTAGCCATCTGCATGAAACGTTCGCCACGCTCAAAAACGCCATCAACCGTACGGATGAAATCGCCCTTCATATATTGACGGACCATTTCAAGTTCATCGACACCCACCAGTTCTTGCTGCAGACGGTCAATTTCGTTGTATGTCTCTTCGGCTGCGGCGAAAGCGACATCATTGCCCACATCCATGGAGATGAAGAATTTGCTATCATCGCGGGAAAGTGCCGTGGCGGAGTAGACACCATAGGTATATCCTTTATCCTCACGAATATTGTTCATCAAACGCGATCCGAAATAGCCACCCAGCAAAGTATTGAGCACCATAAACGCAGCATACTCCTTATCATCCCAGTGAAAAGGAAGGATGCGGCCAATACGAACAGTTGTCTGCGCAGAGTCCATAGGATAATGGACACAGCGTTGGCGTAAGGGCATCGGGGCAGTGCTACACCTCACAAGATTGCCTTTGCCAGCATCAATACCGCCGAAAGACGCACCACAACTGTTAACCGTCGCGTCGTCAAGGCCTCCGGAAAGGACGATAAGTGCATGAGCAATGTCATAATGACCATGGAAAAAATCCTTTACCTCAGAAAGCGACAGACGATCCACATCGTCGGGAGTTGCAAAACGAGCCAATGGATGCCCTTTTCCGTAGAGAGTCTCGTAGAAGAGCCTAAAGGCCATGGAACTGGTCTTGCGCAACTGAGTAGCAATCTGCTGACGCGTCTTGCTCTTATAGACCTCGAACCCCTGTTCGCCAAACAAGGGTTCGGTCAACATTTCGCGAAGCACAGGTATCATTTCCCGAGCATGCTTTCGTAACATATAGACCGAAATATCGGCAGTATATGTGTCCTTTGACTTCTCAATCATGATGCCACGATAGTCAAGGAACTCAGCAATCTGTTGCGACGACTGACGAAGGGTGGCCTCAGAGAACAGCCTATTAGCTGCATCAGCCACAAGGGGATGAGGTTGAAAGAAAGAGCCAGCATCGAAAGAAAGGACAAGACGGCAAATTTCGAGCGATGAGGACGGATAGGAATACACAATACCATTGTCGTCGACATGAGTTATGACGGGTGACAGGCTCTGGAAATCCATGGCAGAATGAGACTTGGACAAGGTTAAAAGGAGTGCAAAAATACGTTTTTTTTTTATTATTTCCGCCATACTGACACTATTCGGTGTCGGGGATATAGATGATGCGTCCGTCTTCGAGCTGGTAGGCGGTGCCGAGACGACGCCCCTGCTGGTTGCCGTCGGTGGTCTTGCCGTTAGCCTTGTATGTATTGATTTCGCGGCCCTCCTTGGTAATTATTTCCATGTTGTCCTGGCCTGGGTTTTTGACGATGGTGAAATCCTCGGATCCAAAGACCTCGGTCATATTCATGTGCATGACCATGGCCACCATCAGCGACACGGCAAAAACCATGGCCACGTCGAAAAGATTGACGACAACACTCAGCGGGTCGCCATCATCTTCGTTGAGCAAGTTCGTTCTACGTTTTCTTCTCATAATACTAAAAGAGATTACAATCGTTAAGCATCCTCCATCATGCTACACCTTGTTCTGCTTCGGCATAAATGCGGGCCACAAAATCGAGACGGTAGATATCCTTTGCATACCAACGCGACTTCAACTGCTGCGTGAAAAGGCCCACGGCACTGATAACAAGGCCAACCACCGTGGCAGAGAATACCACCTGCATATTGTATGCCATGCCCGAAATATCGCCCGTAGAAAGTCCAACAAGGGCTGGCGACATAGAGATAAGAGTACCTATCAAACCGAGGACTGGTCCTAACTTGGTAAGCAAACGGGAAAGGTTGACATCTTTGGCCGATTCTGTCTCATATTGGCTGATGAGCAAATCGGAGTAAGCCTCGCTTGCCGGGTGACTGAGAAGGTCGGCAAGATAGATTGAAAACCTATCGGGAGAATGAGATTCCACCTTCTGACGGAGTTCAGGTATGCCAGAGGGGCTCAACTCCTTGATGACAGCATCGAGCTCACGACTGCTGCGACGGCGAGCCATGAACTGACCATAGGTAGTTCCCAGCAAAACGAGAGCACGCAGAAAGAAGAAAATGAGTAGGATGATGTCGGGGATGAGCAGGGCATTAGCAATGCCAAAGAGTGCACGTGAGATAAGTTCCATGGGTGAAAGATTAATGGGTTAAAGAAAGTTTTTGCTTGTTATGAAGTAGATTGAACAAATGAGTGATGATGTTTTGTATTGGACAATGATTAGCTGTTATAATGTTTTTTTTGAAAAGGGAGATTTCTTCAGCAAAAGAAATAGACGAGAGGTATGGCAAGAGAAGATTACAACAGTTAGTGCCGACGACGGTGATGACGGACCATAAAGTAAAGCCAACCGACGAAAGCCATCGTCATGAAGAGTGCTAAAGTCGAGACAAGCGAGCCCCACTCAATAGGGGCTTCGCTGACGGCATATACCATACGGCCATTCTGAGTGGCCACAAGACCGAGGATGCAAACGGAGATAACGAGCATAAAATAGAGTTCCACACGCCATGTCTCGTCGGGCAAAAGCCATCGCACAGCCGACGAGAGAAGCGGAATCAGGACGACAATAGCAAGGGCAAAAAGCATACCGATGGTTTGGAATGGAACGCCTACAGCCACAAAAACCGTCTGTGTGAGCAGATAAAAAACCACAGGGAACATGAGTAATGAAGGGTAGAACTTCATTACGCCTGCAACCATTCGAGACCAAAATCCACGATGCGAGGTACCGTTCAAAAAGGAGAGAGCATAAGCAATGCCCACAGCAGACTCAATCGTGATGAGAATGGCAACCGATTGCAAAGCCTCAGTGTTTTGCAAGAAATCGGCCATCTGTGTTTTGGTCTGCACGACAGCAAAGTCTACGCTCCACCATGCAAAAATAGATAAGAGGATAGAATAGATTACACATTGCCACCATTTCCAGACAGACAGTTTGAAGAGGCAGCTGAGCACAATAAAAAGAATGAGGACATACACTATGAGCTCCATATCGTATAGCAAGCCTTGGGTGAATGGGGAAAACTATTTACGACGCCGACGCACAACAAACACCAATACAACAAAGAGTACCAGAACAACGGAGACAACGATAAGGCCACTACCAAGGGTGCTTTGCTGTTCGTCGTTGCCCTGGACAGAGGTTTGTTTTTCCATGAGCAACGCATCGCTGTTGCCAGAAGAGGACAGGGAGTGGCTCATGCCGCGGCGGAAGGCTTGGGCCTGCTGACTTGGGAGTTGCTGTTCAATGAATGACTGAAGCTTAGGGTTGGCCATAACAAAGGAAGAACCGGAGGGGCCGAACTGCTGAACGAGGTCTGAATGGACCGCAGCCACTGAGGCAAGTTGTTCGTCAGTGGCATGCCAAAAGCCTTTGCGTGCCGACTCCATCATAGTGGCGGTCATTTCCTGCATAGCCACGGGGTTGGCTTCGGCAAATTGTTTCCGAACACCCAGATCGAACTTATCGGCCACATAGACATCGTAGATTTCATTCCACATCTCATTGCTTATGTTAGACGGCTTAGTGACATTCCACCCGTAGGTATTGCGTACCATTTCGGCAATCTCGTCGGTGTGCAACTCGCCCCCATCCATGGCATTTTTGATATAAGAAGGGTTGAAGAGTTTGGTACGGGACTCTACGCCAATAGCCTCTTTAGAGTCCTGCATACGATAGTGGTTACGATTACGATAGTCGCAGAAAACAGCATCGGGATCCTCGCCCGTAACATGGCGGACAGCAAGGCTCAAGCCACCCATGAACTCATATACGTGGTCGAGCGAGAGCGCACCCCATGTGTTGTTTTGGCGAGGCTGCACCACCACATCGGTACGCGTCAAAGCAGCAGAGAAGGCCTCGTGCATATCAGCCATCCAATGCTCCCTATCGCCATAGAATCCACCCATATTATTAAGGTAAATTTCGGCGATCTGATGCTCATTGTCCCAAGCATTTCCCTGTTCGACCATGGACTGGATACCGGTGCCGTAATCGCCACCAGCACCACCGAAGACCCGATAGCGAGAAATCTCGCGGGCTTCCTTGGGCGACACACCTTTTTCAATCAAATAACGCTCGCTCTCGTCGACCCCCGCTCTGACATTGTTGTCAAACTGATCGTCAGAAGCCTCGGCAGCCATACGGACGGCACGACTGATCATGAACAGCCGCGATGCTGCCAGGTCGCGTAGCTGCCCAGAGGTCTGCACCACGACATCAATACGCGGGCGGCCCAGTTGTTCGGAAGGTATGAGCCGGAGGTCGCTGACACGGCCATAACGGTCGCGCACCGGTTCTACACCAAGCATATACAGGACTTGTGCGATGGTAGCACCTCCCGTCTGAATAAACTCGCCGGACCAAAGCGTGTAGCTCACCTTGCGGGGATAGGACCCGCCATGTCGCTGCTGATAGTCGGTAATTGTGGCCTTGGCGAGAGCCACACCCTTTTCCCATGCGTCAGCAGTAGGGGTCTCTTCAGCGTTGATAGCGAAGAGGTTGCGACCTGTAGGCAGTGTATTGGGATTAACGATGGGGTCGCCACCCGGAGAAGGTGCTATATAGCCACCATTCAGGCCATTGAGTAAGGCATCCATTTCCATTTTAGGGCTTTCGACGAGCATACGACGATAACGATGCACATTGTCCAGAGCCCTACGCACCTCATCTACGGCATGAGCAAACTCAGCCAGTTCGCGACTCTGCTGCAGGCCGGCGTCGGACGGTGCAGGGCCTACTTTAGAAGAATCGACGAGGTTCATCTGCTTTTTCAGTCCCGCCTCCATTTTTTTTAGTTGCTCGTCGGAGGCGCCCATTTTCTTTGCCACGGCGAGCATACGCGAAGGATCCTTCTTGGCCAGCATCTTACGTTTGGAATGCTGCATAATCTTGGCCACAGGGCCGAATTTGGCCACAGGAATGGTAAGAGAGTCGGAAGAAGACATAGACATCATGTCCGCCATAGGGTGACGTGCAGAGGAGTCCTGTTTATGCCTACGCGAGGCAGCCAGCATCATAGCCATCATACCTTTGGGGGCATTCTGAGCAGCAATCACACTGTCGGCAAGTGCTATATCCGAGACGGAAAGGCCTGTAATAGACTGCAATTCAGTGTTGGTAAGCGGCAGTACAGCATTGTAGCGGCCGGAGACCAAAGTCATGGCACGTTGCAGGTAACGCGCGTTGAACGCGGCACGATGATCGGCGAGTCCGTCGGGTGCACGTCTTTGTTGTCGGTCAAGCGCATAGAGACTGTAGGCAACAGGATCTACAGTCATTGAGAGTACCGTTTTACGGATATCAGATGCGACATAAGGGACACCCATAACATAGGGAACATC
>JAFUVR010000001.1 GCA_017477485.1 Bacteroidales bacterium
AAAATAAGTAAGAAAACAATAGAATTATGAAAATCAAACAACTGTGGCTATTTTTCGTAGCCCTTGCCATCGGCACGATGCTGATGGCACAGAAAAGCAAACCCGTTGAAATGACTCCCGAGCAGTTGCCCGACCAGTTGCTCGAACAGATGAATGCATCTACCAAGCAGGATGAGAAGAAGGCCGCCAACAGCAAACTCATTGCCGACTTTCGCCCCGTCTATCAGGCACAGGGAGCCGAGGTGCAAAAACGGCTTACCGCCGTCTTCAACACACTGGCAAAAGGCAAGAAGTGGGGCGACGCCGCCACACTCATCGACGGATTCAACAGTTTCTATGCCACACCACAGGGCAAAGCCAACATCGAAGGGTGGGTGGCCAGTGTGGCCATGCTACAGACCAAAGGCAAAAACACCAAACGCCTCCTCGACTTTGCCGAATGGGCCACGCAACTGGCCAAAGACCGCACGCTCTGCAAATTCCAGAGCAACCTCTGGCAAGCACAGGCTGGTTCATCCTTTGTGCTGGACTGCAAGGATGGCGACATCACAGTGCGGTTTGACAAACCCATAGAGCTCTACTACGGAAGCAAGAACGACAACGGAACACTCTACGGCACCACGGGTGTCTACTACTATCTCGACTTCAAGTGGCGCGGCCAAGGAGGCCGCATCAACTGGGAACGTACCGGACTGCCTACGGCCAGCTGTTGGGCCCAACTCAACCGCTATGTGGCCGAGGCCAAATTTGCCAAGTTCAGTGCCGACTCCGTGCAGTTCACCAACACCACCTACTTCAAGAGCCCCATCCTTGGACGCGTGGAAGACGTGCTCTCCACCAAGAAAGACCCCGACAAATACACCTATCCGCAGTTCCGTTCCTACCAGAAAGACTTCAAAATCCCCGACATCGTACCCGGCGTAGATTATGAGGGCACCTTCATGATGAACGGCAGCAAGATGGTGACCAACGATGAGGAGAATCCTGGCACCCTCGTGTTCTATCGCGACGACAAGCGTTTCATCACCGCCAAGGCTGCCCAGTTCAGCGTCAGCCCGTCGCGTCTCACCGTCGAGAAAGCCAGTGTCACCATCTACATAGGCAAAGACTCCATCTACAACGACGGCGTGACACTGCGCTATCAGACCAGCGACAAGACCGTCAACATCATCAACAACCCCCAGCGCAACTTCTACAGCCCCTATAGCGACTCCTACCACAACATGGACATCTTCAGCGACAACATCTCGTGGAAGGTTGGCGACAAGGAACTGAAATTCGGCACCCTGGGCAATGCTGGCGATGCTTCGTTCTGCACCTTCGAGAGCGCCAACTACTATGCCGCCAACAAGGCTCGCGCCATCCAGGGCATTGACGCCGTCAATCCCGCCGTGCTGGTGTTCAACTATGCCAAGAAACGCGGCTACGAGGGCGAGTTCCACGTCGAAGACTTTGCCAAAGCCATCCACCTCGACATCATGCAGGCAAAACTGATGGTCCACACGCTGGCCAAGTCGGGTCTGGTGCGCTATAACGAGGGCACCCAGCGCGTCACCTGCAAGCCCAAACTGGAAGACTACGTCAAAGCCGTCAATCAGGTGAAGACCCACGACTACGACGCCATAGTGCTCGAATCGTCGTCGAAAGGAGGCAATGCACGTCTCGACCTTGAGAGTAACGACCTGCACATACAGGGCATACAGAAATTCGTGGTCAGCGACAGCCAGAAGGTGGCCATCTATCCCCGCAAGGGACAAGTAGTGGTCCACCAGAACCGCGACCTTTCCTTCTCCGGTCGCATCGATGCCGGACGTTTCGTGATGTATATCACCGATGGCGAGTTCTCCTACAGCCGCTTCAACCTCAACCTGCCACAGGTCGACTCGCTCTACTTCTACGTCAAGATGTTCGACGACCCCGAGCAAGAGCGCCTCGTGCGCACACCGCTGCGTAACCTCGTAGCCGAAATACAGATTGACGAGGCCAACAACCACAGCGGGCTGAAACCCACCAAGGGATTCCCCGTGCTCACCAGCAAAGAGAAGAGCTACGTCTACTACGACGTGCCCGACATGCAGCACGGAGCCTACAAACGCGACAACTTCTATTTCACCCTCGACCCCTTCGTGGTCAACAACCTCGACGACTTCGAGACCGACAGCCTGTGGTTCGGCGGCGTGCTCACCTCGGCAGGCATCTTCCCCGACTTTCGCGAACCGCTGCGTGTGCAGCCCGACTACTCGCTGGGTTTCGTGCGCGACACGCCCAAAGAGGGCTTCCCTGCCTATGGTGGCAAAGGACGATTCACGAGCACCATCGACCTCAGTTATCACGGTCTCCACGGCCGTGGCCGTCTTGACTACCTGACCTCCGTAACCCAGTCGCAGACCATCCTCTTCCTGCCCGACTCCATGTTTGCCGTTACGGACACCTTCTACGTGCGCGAGGAACAAGGATTTCCGGAAATCCACAACGGCAAGACCCTCGAGCGCTGGTTCCCCTACAAAGACTCCATGCAGGTGGCACAGATGCGCGACGGCACCCCCTTCTCGATGTTCAATGGCCATTCGGTGCTCTACGGCTATGTGGCCCTGCGTCCGCAGGGCGCCGTGGCCTCGGGCAAGGCACAGGTCGAGGAAGACGGCACCCTCGAGTCGCCACTCTTCACCCTCACCTCTACCGAGATGGACGCCCGCGTCAGCACCTTCACCCTGCGTAGCCGCATCTACGACAAAGTGGCTTTCTATGCCGAGAACATGCAGGCTCACGTAGATTACAAAAACCGTCATGCCGACTTCACCTCCAACGACGAGCTGGGATGCACCAAACTACCCGTGCTGCAATACATGGCTTATGTCAACAAGTTCTCATGGCAGATGGACGAGCAGACCCTCGACCTCATGGACAGCCGCAGCGAAGACAGCCAAGGTCTCGAAAACATGGCCCTGCGCGACCGTGTAGGCCGCGAGAAGATGCCCGGCGCACGGTTTATCTCCACCCATCCCAAGCAGGACAGCCTCCAGTTCTTCGCCATCCGCGGCGGCTACAAGTATGACCAAGCACAGCTGACTGCCAAACAGGTCTTCCTGCTCAACGTGGCCGACGCTGCCATAGCTCCCGCCGGCGACACCCTCCACATCAGCGCCAATGCCGAAATGAAGGTCATACAGAAATCGCACCTGCTCGCCGCACGCGACAACAAATACCACGAGTTCTACGATGCCGACATCATCGTCACCGGAGCCAACGCATACAACGGCAAAGGCTATATCGACTATGTGGACGAGGAAGAAAAACGTCAGAAGATATTCATGGAACACATCACGCCCGACAAGAACGGCATGACCGTAGGCAACGGATTTATCGACGACAAGCAGAACTTCACCCTCAACAAAGCCCTCGGCTATGCCGGCAAGGTGCGCGTGCAAGCCGACACCAACGCCTATTTCCTCGACGGCGGCGTGCGTCTGCTCCACAACTGCCTGCCTGCCGAACAGATGGGACTGCTGGCCTTCAAAGGCTACATCGACCCGCAGAACGTACAGGTCGAAGTGCCCGAGTTGCCTGTCGACTGGAAAGGCAACCGCATCACCGCCGGCATCCTCTTCGACAAGAGCAACCTGCAGCCTCGCTCAGCTTTCCTCACCAACGAACGCTCGGCCGACAACGAAATCCTCACCTCGTGGGGCTATCTCGAATACGACCTCAAGAGTCAGGACTACCGCATCGCTTCGCGCGAGAAACTCGAAGACCCCGAGGGCGTGTCTGACCGTATGCTGACGCTCAACACCACTACCTGCCTGCTGCGCGGCGAAGGCCCCATCGGCCTCGGCATCCGTCAGGGCGTCGGCGGCAATATGGCCTATGGCAACGTAACCCTCGACCCCAAACATCCCGACAATACGGAGCTCAACACCGTCTTCGGCATCTCATGGCCCATGGACAGCAAGGTTGTGGAGACCCTCGCACAACTCATCGGCGACGACCTACGTCTCTCGCCTACCAATCCCGACAACGAACTGCTGCATCAAGCCATGAACTACTACATGGGCACCGAAGCCGGCACCGAAGCCTATAGCAACTACATCACGTCGGGTGCCTTCGACAACAAGCACCTTGCCAAAGAGTTTGCCCACACCTTCCTCTTTGAGAAAATCAGATGGCAATACGCAGCCGACAAAGGCTACTACTACGACGGCGTGGCTCCACTGGCACAGATTGGCGAACGACAGCTGCACCTCGACCTCCGCATCAAAGCCCAGATCTACAAACGTGGCACCGACGTCAACTTCAACCTCTACCTGCAGGTGGCTTCCGACCACTGGTACTATTTCGGCTACAACGCCGACAAGCAGCAGCTGGTCATCTACTCCTCGGTAGGCGAATGGGTAGACCTCATCAAGAGCCTGCCTGCAGAAAAGCGCCAGCAGAGCGACCGCACAGGTACGTTCTTCTACCGCATAGGCAACAATAGAAACGAGGTATCGCGCTTCCTGAACCTCTTCAGCCAGTCCGATACCGACGCCCCATCAGCCGGTGACGAGGAAGAGAGCGAAGAAGAGAGCGAGGAAGAAGAATAGACATAGGCACATTATCTAAGAAGGAAAGCATACACAAAAAAGTATGCCACCCTGCAATAAAACCCTCGGCAAATATTAGCCTATAAGAGGACAAGTACACAAAGGGGTGCCACCATGATAGGCAGCACCCCTTTGCTTTCATCACAGCGGAAACGTTTTTTTTCGTTTTCCAAAATCCTATGAGCGTTTTTTTACGGTTTTTCGGAAAAATGAGTGGAGCATCTACGTTGTTCAGCACCTGTAAATCTCGATAGACTCAGTCAAAAAAGTGCTATTCTATTGCCTCTTGAATGCTTGCTATTATATCATCAATATCGGCTGATGTTTCTTCGAGCAATGAGACACATTCCGCCATTCTACCTGCCCTCTCGCTTTGCTACAACGAGTCAGGAAGGTTGCCAAGTTTTTCATCCTCTTCGTCAGCAATGGTGTCGATGATATCTCTGATAGCTTCAAGTTTCGTGATGCAGTCGTTTAGCTGCTTGCGTTGATGGTTGTTCATAATGGAAGTATGATTGTTTGATTAGAATTTGAAAAAAACTTTCCCCGTGAGATATTTAACACCATAAGCGAGGAACATTAGTGAAAAAAATAGCCACATATTTTTTTCTATTTTTAAGGTTATGGTCATTCTGTGTTTTTAGCGGGCCACACGGACTTTCCAAGAGACTTCTATTATAAATACCCGTCAAAAGCCTGTTTTGCAAAAATCAATATAGCCAGTGGCTTACTTATCTATTTAGGTAAGAACAGTCGGCGGGCCTTTATATCCTTTTCGTCGAAGACGCTATCGTCCTGTTTGGCGAGAAAGGCCTCCCAGAGTGCCTCAAGTTTTTCTGCTTGCTGGTCGGTGAGCAAACGGCCAGAGTGACCTCCGGTCCAGTCGAAATCAGGGATTGCGGCTGTCAGTTGCTCCGTAGTGACGATATCGGTCTTTTCCGGATGAAAGATGAAGTCGGGTTCCATGTCCATGTAGAACGTTCGCCGACCTTTGCCCGACCAGTCCGTACCCTCGTAGGGCTCGGAGGTGAAATAGCCACTCATCACAACACCAGTTTTTCCTTCGCCAATGCGCACCATGAAGAATCGGTCATCTTCGTGAGCTTTTGTATATTCCCACACGCTCCAGTTAAACCAAACATCAGGGTATTCCCCAATCTCACGTTCTAAATCCGACATCTTGTAGGATGAAATGACAGGTCGCCACATAAGTACGAATGTATTCATAATCTTTAGTATTGGTTATTTTGATATACAAAAACTATTATTCGTTTTTTCTAATTCTTCCAGAATTTCAGATAGTTTTATGTCAAGACGCAGATATTCCCTTCTGTCAATCATCGTCAGTATCTCATGTGTTTCAGCATCAATTCTGTTAATTCGACAGAATGTGGATATAGCGTTGGGGTGAGATTGCTCGTGCCTAACTCTGTTTTCGTCCCAGCAGTACGAGATAGCCTTTTTTTTGTGTCTTCGATACCACACGTGTATTTATATCAAAGTACATATTTAGCGATACTGCCTTGGATGAAATCCCATCTGCACATCATAATAAGATCTATCGGTTGCATTCTGAAGTTTACTGAGTAAAAGTCTCCGCCAACCTGCTCCATATTTTCTTTTTTTTATTGTTTATAGTTCTTGCTTTTACCTTCGGCCCCACGGATACTGATTAGTTGTCCTTATCCGCTTTATAATCTTTGACCTAACAGTGCTCAGGCTCTTCGGTTTCTGCCTCGGCATACGAGCAATATGGGATGTCGAGGCATATCGAAACCTTTTTTCAAAGACGTCGGATGAACGAGCATATAATTGGAGACAACTCCTATCGGCTTAGTCTGCCAAGACATGTTCATTCTTATTGATGCGGATGATAAGGCGTATCTGATTCTCATAGTGCTCTTCTGGCATTATCTTGCTGAGACGGCATTCGAAGACCTCATCCCATCCCATGTCAAGAAGTGCTGCAATCTCCTTGTTCTCATCCCGAGGTATATAGCCCAACAAGAAACAGTCTCCTTCATTTCTCTCATAGACAACCTGCACAGCGTTTTTATCGAAGCGATTATCGGGTTCCCGCTCCAATCGGAGCAGCATGCCGGGATTGAGCTCGCCCCAAACCTCATCAACATCATAATATTGACGTCCAGCAAGATGAGTTTCCTTGAAATACATTTTTTTGGCTTTCATAACTTTGTTTTTTATTTGGATTGAACATTTGTTTACGATGCAAAAATAGATCAAGGGTGTCCCATAACTCGATACAGGCGAAAAAAAATAACGAAAATAAAAAAAATGGTCTGATGCTCCCCTAACACATGCACCGACCAATATAAAACAAGCGGGCAGCCTTTTGAAGACTACCTGCGGCACACGACACATCGCCAGCCATACCTAATAAAAATCAAGCAGGCACATTTTGGGGGACTACCTGCGGAACACAGCGCATCGCCAGCCATCCACAATAAAAATCAAGCAGGCAGCCTTTACGGACTGCCTGCTTAATCTAAAACCTAAAACAAATTTTTTCTGACTATTAGTTGTTCTTAGAGTAGCGTTTGTACTTGCTCATGAACTTATCGACGCGTCCAGCGGTGTCAACGAGTTTCAGCTTGCCCGTGAAGAAGGGGTGCGAAGTGTTGGAGATTTCGAGTTTCACCACAGGATACTCTTTGCCGTCGGTGTAGACAACGGTCTCTTTGGTGGCAGCGCAGCTGCGGGTGAGCACCATGTTGTCGTTGGACATGTCTTTGAAGACTACGAGTCTGTAATTCGAAGGATGGATATCTTTCTTCATAATTCTACTTTTTGCCGTTGAGCCGTGTTTCTCAAACGATTAGTTATATATTTGTTTTGTTTTTTCGGTGCGAACAACGACTGCAAAGATACGTTTTTTTTTATATCCGACAAAAGATTTATCGTCCTGCATCAAAAAAACGAGCCAGATAGGCGCCAGGCCCGTTCGGAAGTCTACGTTATGGTCATCGTCTAAAACGAACGACTGACAGACCTGATGAAAAAACAAGAAAGCGGAACGGCACAGACTACATGGTCCGTGCCGTTCCGCTATAATAATTCCGAATAAAGAGTACCTTACTTGATGTTGGGTTCCTCAAGGCCATAGCCTTTCTTCTTGTCGACGGCCTTAAGATAGACCGAGATGAGGAGAGCAGCGATGCCGAGGGCTGCCAGCATGACGAGGGCCCAAGTGTAGTTGAGGTCATGGGCAGCGGTACCTTCGGGGTTGGTGTTGTTGAGCACCATGCCGATGAGGGCCGGGAAGAGGCCGAGTCCGATGTTCTGAATCCAGAAGATAGCGGCATAAGCGGAGCCAATGATTTTCTCATCAACAAGCTTAGGCACCGAAGGCCACAGAGCGGCGGGAACCAGCGAGAAAGAAGCACCCAGAACAAGGATGGTCACATAAGCCACGATAGTGCCACCGACAGCGCTACCCTTGCACATGGGCAGGATGAAGGCGAAGGTGAGGTGGCAGAGCACCAAGAGAATAGAGCCGAGCATAAGCATGGTGGCAGCCTTGCCTTTGTGGTCCACATAGTTGCCAAGGATAGGCGTGATGGCCACTGCCAGCAAGGGGAAGACGGCGAAGATGGTCTCGGCGGTGCCGCGCATGTAGCCCATATAGCAATAGGCTATCAAGGCTACCACGGCGAGGCCCATAAGACCATACTTGAGCGATTTGTTCTTGGAGAAATTGCTGGCGAATGCGCAGACGGCCACAACAAGCATCACAATATATTGGATAATCGTAACGCTGCTGCCGCCCCAGAAGGTGTTGGGGTCAGCCTCGGTGAGGGTGAGGTTGCACTGCAACATATTGACGGCATATTTCTGGAAGGGGAAAATGGCGCTATAGTAGAGCACGCAGAGCAGGGCCACGAGCCAGAAACCAAGGCTGGTAAAAATCTTGCCGAGGTCGCTGAGTTTGAAGGGATCGTCTTTCTCTTCAGCCTCGCCGGTTTGTGCGTCGAGCTTCTTGTCCATAAAGAAATAGGTGATGAACATGATGAGGGCAATACAGAGCAGGACGACGCCAAATTTGACGGCATTGTCGACATGGACCTCGCCGCCCAGCTTGGCGAAATAGGGCGAGAAGATCATGCAGGTGGCCACACCCAGACGGGCCAGAGCCATCTCGCTGCCCATAGCCAAGGCGGTCTCGCGGCCCTTGAACCATTTCACGATACCGCGGCTGACGGTGATACCTGCCATCTCACATCCGCAACCGAAGAACATAAAGCCCAGAGCAGCCAGTTTGGCCGAGGCAGGCATGCCGTCGGCGAAAGGCAGGATGGCTCCAATGATGGGGAGATTGCCGTTCCAGTTAAGATGAGTGGTGAACCAGGCTTCAAGGCTGGTGCCGATGAAGGCATCACTTACGGCATAGTATTTAATCAAACCGCCGAAGAGCATCACGGCTCCCGAGAGCACCGCGGTAAAACGGACGCCCATCTTGTCGAGGATGATACCGGCAAAGATGAGGAAGAAGACATAGACATTGAGGAACACCTCGGCGCCCTGCATACGGCCAAAGGAGCCGCTGTCCCATCCACGGGTGTCCTGCATGAGGTCTTTGATAGGCGAAAGAATGTCCATGAAGACATAGCTGCAGAACATGGCCAGGGCCAGTAGCAGCAAGGCGGTCCAGCGCATGGCGGCGCTGTCGCGCAATGTTTGTAGTTTTTCTGACATGATGAGATGTGTTTTATGATTTATGAGTTTTTCCTTTATTAGCGTTGTGCCTTGCAGCAGTCTCTGTTTCTGGGTGTTCGGAGACACAGCTGGGTCTCGCCTTGTCGGTCACGTCCTATCGGCAGATGCGCCTTGTGCATCGTCCTCATCCGTGGGCTGCGCAAAACCAACTCTTACATCGTCCCGCAGGGCACTGCCTTGACATAGTCGATACTATAATTTATGCGGTCAAGAACAACGCCGGAGCCACGGCAAAGCATAACGAAAGTGCAAAAATACGAAAAAAACTTAAAAACTGTGAACCGACACAAAAAATATGACTACCTTTGCAGCCGTACCGTTACACGCACATTATGCGAACTTCTCTACACTACCTCTTCCACAGCGGCAAGAATGCCAAGTGGCGATACTACCTCGCCGCAGGGCTGCGCGAGTTGGTGCCCGACAGCGTGACGCGCCGCCGGCTGCACGCCGAGCTGGAGCGGTGCTCACAGCTCTACGACGAAGCCTATGTGGCCGACCGAGTCAATTACTATTGCAAGCTTGCCACCGCCGCGCCATTGCCTGCCAATGCGCCACGCATTGGCGACCTCCACAAACGGGGCAACGGCAGCGTCTACTATTTCGACAGTCGCGAAGTGTTGCGATGATTCGACCCCGACCTGCGCTGGCAATATCTCTTTGGCGACGTGCGCGACATCCCCACCAGCCCCACCATCGTCAAAAGCCGCAACCTCGGCAACGACAACAGCAATGCCGTGCTGCTCAAGCTCAACAAATTGCGCCATTTCATCTTCCTTGACGACCCCACGGCCTTTGCCGACAAAGAGGATCGTGCCATCTTCCGCGGCCAAATAGGCACACGGGAGAACCGAATCCGCTTTGTCGAGACGTTCGCCAGCCATCCGCGCGTCGATGCCGCCAACACACTCGCCAAGGGAGGGCTCCTTGCCGACAATCCCGACGGCAAACCCACGGCACCACGGCTGAGTCTGTACGACCACCTGCGCTACCGCTACATCATGTGTCTCGAGGGCAACGATGTGGCCAGCAACCTGAAGTGGGTCATGTCATCCCACTCGCTGGCCGTCATGCCACGTCCCACCTGCGAGACTTGGTTCATGGAAGGCCGCCTGCTGCCCGGCGTGCACTACGTAGAGATACGCGATGACTACGCCGACCTCATCGAGAAGATGGACTACTACAGCCTTCATCCCGACGAGGCCGAACAGATAGTGCGCCATGCCAACGAATATGTCGCCCAGTTCCGCGATTCACGGCGCGAACGCTACATTGCCCTCCGCGTCATGCAGAAGTACCTCTCCCTCTGCCAGTAGTCCACCGGTGTTGTTTCCGATTGAAAAGCACGCCACCCAAAAAAAGGATTCTACCTGACGATGCACCTGTCTGAAAAAACATCGCGATTTCAGACATATTGAAAATAAAAGTCTCCATTCAAAAATAAAACAGTATCTTTGCAGCCGCTTGCAAGAGAAAAGCAGGCAACCGCAAAGTGCAATTCTTCGCTCATTCCTAAGACTGTGACTTGGACACTCACACGATGTGAAATAGGGAATGGATGGAAGAAAAGTCTTGCTTTTGAATATATCGAAACTCTCGATAGAATTCAAAGTGGGACAATTCAACCACCTTCTTTTCTTTTCACAGGGAGTCCAAGCCCAACAGTCAGAAAAAGGCATAATTGGATGGTCCCGCTTTGCTGTTTTTCCCGATGCTAACGCCGTAGACGGACTTCTGCGGAGAAAAGGATAACAGAAAAAGATGAAGAAGATTTATTTCTTTACCCTACTGGCAAGCATGATATGCGTGCTTGCCGCATGCGGTTCGTCGCGCAATGCTGCACAGGCCACAAAAGACGAGATGGAAGCTCCCGATGGGACACGTCTGTCCATAAATGAGGCCATCCGTATGGCCGAGGAGAAGCCTGGCACACGTGCTTATGGCAAAGGTGTGAGTGCCGACGAAGGATTCGCACGCCAGCAAGCCGAACTGGATGCACGCCGCCAGATGTCGGACAATATAGCCGCCGCCGTCCTATCGGCTGCCGAGAAAGTGGGATTCGATTTCTTCGAATCCGCCAGCACTGACACAGAAGGCATGGGAGTCAGCGACAATGGGTCGAAACAGAACAACCTCGCCCGGAGTATTGCCGACAACATCGTAGCCAGCACGATGGTCATCAAAACCGAACGTTATTTTGGCAAGAACCGCCGCTACACAGTGTATGTCTGCATCGAGTACAACGGCGAGGCCAAGGATATGTCGCAGAGCATCACCCGAAAGCTTCGCCAAAAGGTGTCGGACGAGAACCGCTCCCGCATCGATGCCGAGGCCGACAGGTTCAAACAAGAGGTCGAGGATTTCCTGAACAAGACGCGCGAATAGATCATTTCCACCGCTATGACCTTTCGACTTCTTACGCACAGCAAAGTAAAGAATACTGCTGCAAATTTGCTGCTATTGTTCCTGCTTTCATGGACAGGGAAAGGATGGTCGCAAGAATGCCCCACGGCATTTCTCGACAAGACCACGCCGGAGTACGTCTACACCTGCTACCACGGCAGCAACACCCAGCGGGAGGCCGAGCAGGCCTTCATGGACGGGCTGCGCAACAACGCCTACGGGGCACTGGCTCACCAGTTCCAGTCGCAAGTGCGAAGCATCGTGGAACGAGAGATAAGGGAGACCAACCTCGAAACAGAAATCAGTGCCTTCTCACAGACCGACATGACTACCGACCTGACGCTCACCCTAGCACAGTCGAAACGTCTCTACGACGGCAAACGACGCGAGGGGTGGGTCATTGTCTATATCAACAAGGCGGAAGCCCGTGGCTACTACATGGGCGAATACAACCGTGCCATGACACGTATAGGCAATGCCATGACCAATGCGCAAGCCTATGTGGCACGCGGCATGAAGGCCAAAGCCCGCGACGAGGAACTGCGTCCCGTACTGCCCGAATTTGAGAAAGCCGCCGAGGCCATGGCATGGCTCGACCTCTTCGCCTTTCCCACGGAACGCATGGAGCAGATGCTGTCCGACTACCGACGGCAGAGCGTCGCCGTGAAACAGATGCTGGCCGACCTACAGAACGGCATCGCCGTGTGCCTCCGCAGTTCGGCAAAAGTCATGGGACAAGCCTATGTGCCATTTGATTCTGACGTAAAAGGACGCTTGCAGCCGTTGGGATGCAACTTCGTGGGGACGACAGCCGGAGCCGACTGGATCGTAGACGTACAAGCCGACGTGAACCGAACCGTGCATCGCGAAGGCCTACCCTACTTTGCCTATGTGGACGGGACGCTGACCATCACCAACGGCAAGACGCATCAAGTAGTCTTTGCCGGACGCATCTCGCAGCTGGAGAGCGGCCATGCCGACGGCATACGCGGTGATGGCGACACTCGCAGCTACGACCCCAGCGCACACGATGCCTACAAGCAAGCCGCACGCCTCGTAGCCAACAAAACGATGGAGATTATCAAACAATAACCGACCAGAGATGAAGAAGACACTCTTACTTCTGCTCGCATTGCTGCTGGTGTGGCCTGTGATGGCCCAACGCCAGATGGCGAAAATAGCCATACTTGAGACCACCAGCAAGAACAAACGTGCTCCAGTGGAAAATGCAATACTCGAACAGGTGCGCAGCGCACTGCAAACCGGGGTGAAAAACAGCGGGGTATACATGCTTTTCAGCCGCGAAAGAATTGCCGACATCATGAAAGAGCACGACTTCCAACGGTCAGGCATGGTGAGCGACAGCGAGATACGCAAATTCCGCTTTGCAGGTGTCGACTACATTCTGTCGTCGACCGCCACCATGTCGTCGGACGGCTATCTGGTGGTCTCGGGCGAGATTATCAACATCGAGACAGGAGAAATCATGCAGTCCGTAAGCGGCACCATGTGTCGCACCAGCCCAAAGATTGCCCAATGCTGCAAGGATATCGGAATCTATCTCTCCAAAGGACGTGACGCCCAGGTGCGCACCCAGTATTGCGATGGAGACGGGCCAGCGACCGGCGAATATACAGGCTATAACAATCAGGGGAGGAACGGAACAAGAAAGCCAATCACACAGACTAATAAAACCGTGGTTGCAGAGGACCTGTCGGCCTACTATACTTTCGATAACAACACCTACGACGGCACCGAGAACCAGCAGCACGCATCGGCTGTGGGCAACCTGAATTATGTGTCGGGGGTGAACGGAAGTGCCATCCACTTACTGACCTCAAAGAAGCAAAGGCTGAATATCGCATATAGTCTTTTGGATAACCTGCGGAGTTGGACGGTATGCTTCTGGATCAAAGACTTTGGTACTGGTATGATTTTTGGAGAGATGTCGGGCTCATCGGTCGGACGTGGCCTGGTGAGCACCTCCGACGGACATCTGGCCCTGCTGTCGAGTTATAGTCTTTACCAGTTCGACTACAACTGTCGCCACCTGCAGAATTCGGGATGGCACCACATAGCCATTGTCAGCGACGGCAACAACCACAGCACCTCGCTCTATGTGGACGGGCAGAAGGTGGACGAGCTGAGCAACAGCATGTCGAACAGCCGGGGTGGGAAGATTGTATTCGGAGCTTCGACCGACCGGTATCCCGCCACCTCGTTCAAACTCGACAACCTGCGGTTCTACCGTCATGCCATCAGCCCCGACGATGCCCAGACCATCTTCAAGGCAGGGCAGTAGTGCATCACTTCCACCGCAGGGGACAACAGTTGAGAACAACACTCATAGCACAATGATTTTGACAGCGCTGACAGTTCGGTGCGACCTCTGTCCGTCAGTCATTCGACAGCCATAATAAAACAATCACAAAAACAAAAACAGCATCACTATGAAAAAAACATTTACCATAGCCTTGTTTGCCATAGGCCTGCTTTTGTCAGGATGCGACAAACTGAAAGAAGACCTAGAGTCACTCCGCAATAGCGAAGGCGTTGATGTAGTTCCTGAAAGCCTCTTGGCCTACTACAACTTCAACGACAAGACAGGTAACGACGTTACGGACAACGAGTATCACGGCAGCTTCACCAACAGTCCAAGCCTCATCAGCGAGACACCCAGCGGCAAAGGATATGCCCTACACCTGCAGAGCAGCAAAGACCAGCGTTTCGTCATTCCTTATTCCATCCTCGGCAACAACGACTTCACCGTAGCATTTTGGGTGAAGGATTTTGGCGAGACCACCTTCTTTAGCGAAAATGGCGACTATAACTTGTATTTTTTTGCCAGCACCAATAATTTCGGAATTGGCAAAAAGAATTATTATGGTTTGGGGAATTTTGACTATCAACCCAAGAGTCTGATGTCTTCGGGCTGGCACCACCTTGTGATTATGTATTCTAAAGAGGAAAGAAACTGCTACCTCTATGTGGACGGCGTAAGAGTGGATCTAATTGATTGGACCTATGGTTCCGGGGGCGGGAAACTGATATTCGGAGCAGCCGTTCAGGGGCTGTCCCAGTCGTCGTTTAAGATCGACAACATCCGCATCTACAACCGCATACTCGATTCCGACGAGGTCAGCACCATTTACAATCACGAGAAATAAAGTAGCCGAAAGACTATGCGACACACCCTATTCCTACTGACAGTCGGCATGGCGCTACTGCTGGCCGTCTCGCCCCTTGCGGCTCAGAACAAGAAAGACATCAAGGGTTTCCGTGACCAGAAGAACCAGACGCTCAAGTCGTTCTATGGCGACAAGAAGAATGTGTTCGATGAATACCGCAAGAAACGCAACGAGCAGTTCGCCAAGTTCATGGAAAGCCATTGGCAGCGTTTCGCTGTCTCGCCAGCCATCCCCGTGGAGAAAGAGAAACAGCTGAAGCCAATGCCCATCGACAAGAAGCAACTTGAACAACCTCCGCAAGAGATTCGGATTGCCGTTACGTCGGCTCCGGCAGACATCGCGCCGCAGACGCAGCCTACCCCCTCGCTGCCTATCAAGCAGAACGAGCAGGAGTTGGTCAAGAGCACGTTCACCTTCTACGGCACGCCGATGGCCGTGAGATGGGGGAAAGATCTGAAATTCTCGTTGCGCTCGCCCAATGCAAAGAAAGTGTCGGAAGCCTTCCTGAAAGCCTCCGACGTGGTGTACAACAACATGTATGTCGACTGTCTGGAACTCAGAAAAGAGTTCGCACTGTGCGACTGGGCCTATCTGAAGATGTGCGAAGCATTGGCCGACGCCATCTACGGCAAAGGCAGCAACGAGTCGGTCATGCTGCAAGGCATGATTCTCAACCAGTCGGGCTACGCAGTGCGCTTCGCCATCCATGCCGAGAGCAAAAAGATGGCCCTATGGGGACATTTCGCCGACGACATGTTCGGCCAAGAGTACTGTGATATTGATGGGAAACGTTTCTACCCAATCCGCGGCGAGTCGGCCAAGGAGATGGACATCTGTAACGCTCCCTAC
Source organism: Bacteroidales bacterium (assembly GCA_017477485.1). Classification (GTDB taxonomy): domain Bacteria; phylum Bacteroidota; class Bacteroidia; order Bacteroidales; family P3; genus Colimorpha. The sequence continues at coordinate 15,755 of JAFUVR010000001.1, forward strand.
GAAGGCGAGATGCCATTCTCGCTCCAAATCAAGGAGTTGCCCAAACTGGCCAAGAAGGCTACGCCCCAACGCACCCTTGCCAGCGACGACGCGGTACTGAGTGCCACCCTTTCCGTCAATCAGAACCTTATCGACTTCATGAGCGATTATCCCATCGAGCCCTATCACGGCAAGAACACGCTCACACGCTTTGCCTACTATGGTAACGCTCCCGTGTCGGATGAGGTACGACAGTCGCTCTACCCCGTCCTGAAAGCTAAGCTCAAGGGCATGCCACAGCTGCAAGCCGCCAATCTGTTGCTCAACTGGGTGCAGATGGCTTTCGAATACCAGTTTGACGATCAGGTGTGGGGGCACGACCGCTCATTCTTTGCCGAGGAGACGCTCTTCTATCCCTATAGCGACTGCGAAGACCACGCCATCCTTTTCAGCCATTTGGTGCGCGACCTGCTGGGGCTCGACGTGGTGCTGGTCTATTTTCCCAAACATCTGGCCACTGCCGTACATTTCGACCAAGAAGTAAAGGGGGCCTATCTGGAAATCGACGGCAAACGCTATATGGCCGCCGACCCCACCTTCCAAGGGGCACCGGTAGGCATCGTTGCGAAACAGGCCGACATTGAGACAGCCAAAGTCATCCGTCTTGCCAGGTGAAACCGTGGTACCATAAGATACGCAAATATGTCGTGGCGGCACTCATCAGCCTCGGAGTGCTCGTGCTGAGCTACGTGGTCAACAACTCGTCGATCCCGCGGCCCGACGAACTCAAGGTGTTGCGCATAGTGGACGGCTGGAAGAGTCTCAACGGCAGGGCGCATGACAATGTGCCGGACAGCCTGCTCTTCATCAACGTGTGCTACGACAAACAACTGGTGGACTACTACGAGGAGGGATTCCATGTAGGGCACTACGCCATCACCGACCGTGGCAAACTCCTCCAATTGCTCTCCAAGGCGCACGAGACCGACAGCTATCGCTACATCATGCTCGACGTCATCTTTGAGCACGGCATGAGCAGTCCCTACGACTCGGCCCTCTTTGCCCTGATAGAACAGATGCCACGTATCGTGGTGGCAGCCCACCACAACACGGCGTTGCAAGACGACGCCCTGTGGAGCAAGGCCGGTCTTGCCGACTACACCACCACCTACAAAGACAGCGACTTCTCGCTCTTCCAGTTCCGTCGCGACAGCCTATTGTCGATGCCGTTACGGATGTATCAGGAACTGACGGGTCGTGACATAAGGCGACATGGGATTCTTTATGCCGATGGCGGACACCTCTGCCGCAACTCCATTACACTGCAACAGCCCATCCGGATGAACGGCGTGTTTCACGACCATGACAGCCTATTACGCGAGAAAAACTATCTCTATCTCGGTGCCGACCTGCTGGCCATAGACAGCCTTGTGCCCGTTGTCGACCAGATGCATGGCAAGATTGTCGTCGTGGGAGACTTCAACAGCGACCGCCACAACACCTACGTAGGCTCACAGCCTGGGTCGGTCATCTGTATCAATGCCTATAATGCCTTGTGCCGGCACGACCACTATATCAACTGGTGGTTTGTGGCATTCCTATTCCTCTTCTACGCCACCATCGTGGTTTTCCGCATCAACGGGTGGAGTCTGCCACAGCTCGTACGATGGGTTCCGCTACGGATGCTGTTACAACTCTTGTCGGTGCCCACCCTCATGCTCTTAGTGGCCCTTGTAGCCTACCTCTGCGGCATCGTATACAACTTCTATGTAGCCACAATCATCTACTGGGCTGGCGGCGCGCTCTACAATCTCCTGAAACACACAACCAACGAGATAACAACAACATGAAACACCTCGTCCTGATAATCCTCCTGACTGCCTGTCTTGGCAATGCATTTGCAGAACGCTACAAGGTGCTGTCGATGAACTCATCGCACGTGCTTGCCAACAAAAGGCCCATCCGCGTAGGCGACACCCTCAACGATCAGACCATCATCACATGGAGTCAGGAACGGCAGGCACTAAGTGTGTTCTGTCTCGAAAACAGGCGCCAATATCTCATGGTCGCTTACACGCTAAACAGCAATGGACGCTCGGTCAAGGAGTTTCTCCTGTCTCAGCAACATCTGTCCACCCACGACGGGGACGGGCGCACCCCTGGGTTCCACACACGGATGCGACGGCTGTTCGACACACGCTATGCCTTGCTTGACAGCATAGAAATAAGCACCGAAGGCATCCGGTTTCCCGAGACAAGCTATCTGCTTGCCACCTTCACCTATGGCGATGCCATCGTGAGCAAACGTTTGGAACAGCGCAACGGCAACATCATCATCGACCGGTCCATCTTCATCATCGACGGAGTGAAGCTGCCTCCCTGCGACCTGCGTCTGGACATAGAATACCACGACGATGCCAACGGCAGCATGGCCTTTGTGAAGGGCGATATCGAGCTCATACTCATTCCCGAGTGGCTGGATTAGTCAGACATCGACTATCCTTGACAGAAAAAAGACGACATATACTAATCTCTGATATCATACATAGATGTTCAAGAAAACTGCACTACTATTCTTCTGTATTGCGTGCATAGGCCTCACCATGATGGCCCAACGTAAATCTGTAGCCATACTCGAAACCTATTGTGCCGACAATAGTTTGAACAGCAGCTACCTGATGATGATTGGCAGCAGCATCGAGACAGGCATTATCAAAAACCCAAACTATACAGCCTATAATAGGGCGCAGCTGAAGTCACTCATGACGGAACACGAATTTCAACGTTCTGGCATAGTCCCCGACGAACAAATAAAAAGATTGGGACAGATGGCCGGGGTAGATTATGTGTTGGCCTCAGAAGCCGCACTTCTTGGCCAGCAAGTGTTTGTTACAGCCAAGGTGCTGAATGTAGAAACCGGCCAGTACGAGATGAGTGATAACGAACTCATGGATTATACCCCCAGCGCCATCCAACGTGGATGCCAGAATTTGGCCGCCAAACTGCTCAATGGTGGAAGCACGCCACAAGAAGTGCGTGCCCAAGGCACCAACCCCGTCAGCAACAGTGAATATCAGGCTACCAATATCAGCGGGCTCAACATCGGGTTACCGCAGCCCAGCAAGGATGTGGCCGTGAAGGCCGGGCTGTTAGCCTACTGGACATTTGACAACAGTAACACTGACGACGCAACAGACAACGGATACGATGGAAACGCTATCGGCAGTCCAACCTTCATCAACGCAACACCCAATGGCTATGGGAAAGCCTTGCAATTGCAAGCCTCAAAGGGCCAGCGTCTGGTGATTCCGCACAATATGATTCCTGCCACCTTTACCCTATGTTTTTGGGTGAAGGATTTCGGGACGGGACTACTATTTGGCGAACCCAAGGGTCGAGGCCTCGCTGTGAGGAGCGACGGAACTCTTTATTTTACGCGCTGGGATGCCATTTTCTTTCAGCCCTTAGCATTCGATTATAATGCGCAAGAGATACAGGCATCCGGCTGGCATCACATCGCCATCTCGGTTTCGTCGGGCGGAAGTGGCTACGGGGGCAACATGTTCAGGCTGTTCATCGACGGACGTCAAGTAGACGAAAAGAAAGGAAGCTACTGGTATCGGTCCAGCACCATTCAGTTCGGCGGCGCCATTACCGATTCCGAGAGCAGCATGGACTACAACGCCGCCGCTAAGACAGTGGTACAATCCATGTCGTTCAAACTCGACAATATCCGACTCTACTCCCGTCAGTTGCCCGTTAGCGACATAAAGAAAATCTACAACTCCGAAAAATAGCCCTTACAACGTGAATTACAATATTATCAAAGGCATATAATTCTTCATTAAATCAATATTAACAATCAAAAAAATGATACACATGAAAAAAAATATTCTTTTGGTAGCAGCCATGCTGCTTACACTCCCATTCTGTCATGCACAGAAACTCACGACACAGAAGGCCATTATCGGCATTGGCACTTTCTCTGGTCCCAATCAGGAGTATGCCGACCTATTGCGCTCCAGAGCCTTCGAAGATATGCCTTCTTGCCGCGTCAATACGGTGGATTATGTCCAAATGAAAGCCCAAGGTGATGAGGCCATGGTAGACTATATTCTCGATGTCACGCTGGGCAATATGACGTTCACACAAACTGATGGCACCATGACGAAAGGCAAAGTATGGAGGGCCAAGACCTCTTACCAATTGACGCTTACCGATGCCTACACGGGCGAAGTAGTGGCCAAAGATCAAGGCGAGGGTAGCTGGACAGCCACCGAAAAGGAAGATGCCGCAAAGGG
>JAFUVR010000104.1 GCA_017477485.1 Bacteroidales bacterium
AGCAGGTCGTCCAGCGTCTCGTCCATCGACTGGAGGTGTTCCACGTCGTAGAACTCGATGAGGAATGCCAGCCCTTTGTGTTCGTGCAGGTAGCGGAAGGCCGCCTGCCGCGTCATGGCGAAGCGCTGGCTGAAAGCCTGGATGCAGGCCGTAAGGAATGGTATCTCGTACTTGCCCATGTCTGGGGTCAATAATCTAACCCCATAAACGCCAGCCACCGCGTTTTATTGCCCTTCGGCAATTCTTTTTTCCGAAATATCCGTGTCTCAGTATGTCAAAGAGCGCTCTGTTTCAATTATCCTTCTTGGTTGCTGGGAGTGGCGGGAACCCTTGCCCGCAGTTTTTTGGGGGGTCGCTTCGCGAGAAATTTCTCAAATTTAGTTCAAATTATTCAAAATTTGAAAGTTTTTACAGGATTAGTTTTATGCGGAAGCCGCGGGTTGTGGGTTCTTCGATGATTTCTTTGCTTAGGGTGCGAAGGGTGTCGATGGTCTGACGGTCTATGTCGGGAGACTGGAGCGGCGAGACGGCAATATTCTCTTTCATGATGTCGAGTGATACAACGTTGCTCTGCTCGCTGTAGGTGAGGCGCAGCGTGAATGGATAGCGAGAGCGCATGACGGCGGAGGTCATAAGGTCGGAAGCCTGGTCGATGAGGCTACGCTTTCCTTCGATGCTGTATTTGGAACAGAAACGATGCATCTGTGAGTGCATGCTGAGGAAGTCGAAGTCGGGGCCGTCAATCTCGAACACTTCTTTGCGGATGCGCTGAACGAAGGCTTTGGTGGCACTGTGGACGGGGGAGTCGAAGATTTGCTGTGGTGTGCCGTCTTCGTGGATATAGCCATCGTACATGAAGAAGATGCGTGTGCTGACATCGTGGGCGAACTTCATCTCGTGGGTGACGATGAGCATGGTCATGCCCTCGCTGGCCAGTTGGCGTATGACGCTCAGCACTTCGCCTACCATAGTGGGGTCGAGGGCCGAAGTGGGCTCGTCGAAGAGTATGACATCGGGCTTCATGGCTAAGGCACGAGCGATGGCGACACGCTGTTTCTGTCCGCCGGAGAGGCTCGATGGATAGTCGTTGGCTTTGTCGGCCAGCCCGACCTTGCGCAGGAGCGCCATGCCCTCTTCGTGAGCATGGGCAGGCTCTTCGTGGCGCAACTGACAGGGGGCAAGCATGACGTTTTCCAGCACGGTCTTGTGCGGGAAGAGGTTGAAGGACTGGAAGACCATGCCCATCTTCATACGCAGCATATTGACGGGATAGCCTTTGGAGAGGATGTCTTCGCCTTCGACGACGATGCTGCCGCTGGTGGGCTGCTCAAGAAGGTTGAGGCAGCGCAGGAAGGTGCTTTTGCCCGTGCCGGAAGGGCCGATGATGGAGATGACCTCGCCGCGGCGTATGTCGGCATTGATGTCTTTCAGCACGTCAAGGGAGCCGAAACTTTTCTTGAGGTGGGAGATGCTGATGAGGGGAGGGCAATTTTGAAGGGGGGTGTCGGAGGAGTCGGGATTATCGGAATTATCGGAATTATCGGAGTGGTCGGAATAGTCGGAGTGATCGGAATTATCGGAGTTGGAGGGGGTTTGAGGGTTGAGGGTTTGGGGTTGAGGGTTTGGGGTTGAGGTTGAGGTTCGTTTTCTCACTATTAGGAATACTGCGATGCCTCCTATTAGAATAAGGATGGCCAGCGCCCACGGCCATGTTGTGGAGTTTTGAGAGTTGGAATTCTGAATTTGATTTTCAGGATTGAGGATGCCTGCCTCTCCTTTGCGTGTTAGGAACATGATATACTCTACAAGGTAGTCGTTGGAGAAGAGGACCTGCTTCTGCCGCTCTTCGGTGACGCTGATGGCGCCCATGGCCATGTCGGCCTTGCCCGTCTGCACGGCGGGAATCTGCGAGGCAAAGTCCATCATGAGATACTCCAGCTGCCACCCACGGCGATTGACATATTCCGTCAGCAGGTCGGGTTCCAGGCCCGCAGGCTTGCCTTGGATGATGAAATTGAACGGCGGCAGGCCAGAATAGGTGGCCACGCGCAGGGTGCGCCCCGTGCCACGCTGAGGAGGTGGCGTAAGAGACGAGGGGTCGTCGGCAGTTCTCCAACGGTCGTAGATACGCTGGTAGGTGCCGTCGCTACGGATTTCGGCCAGGAAGCTGTCGAAGTCTCGCTTCAACTCGGTGTTGTCAAGACGGAAACAGGCACCGATGGGCCTCGGCGGCAGGTTGGCATTCACCGTGTCCACCTTGGCGGCTATCTCCTTGTTGAATGTAACAGGGAGGTTTCCGTCGGTGGCCACGTCCATCTTGCCGTTCTCCAAGGCTGCCAGCATGTCGGTGTAGCTGGTCATGCGCATAATGTCGGCATCGGGAGCCAGCTCGGTGACGGCCATGTCCTGTATGCTGCCGATAATGACGCCGACACGCTTGCCGCTGAGAGACTTGAAGACCTCTGGCACATCGGAGACCTCATCTGTCTTATGGGTGGTAAGAACCTCGGGCAGATAGCACACCGTTGCGCCCACAGCCAGCAACAGTGCTGCGACGAGGGCTTTGGCGCGCTGGCGCTGCACCAGCGACTGGAGCAGCAGGCCGATGAGCCACGCCATGAAGAAATAGATGATGGCCGTAACGATGAGGGGAAAGAAAGCATCGAAGGTGCGCGAGCGAATGAGGTCGGAGGCTCGCGTCATGTCGGCTACGGCGATATAGCCCACGATGCTCGTGCCTTTGAGCAGGCTGACGACCTCGCCCTGATAGACGGGCATGACGGCTTTGACCACCTGCGGCAGGACGATACGGAAGAAGGTCTGGCGCCGCGTGTAGCCCAGGGCTAAACCTGCCTCGGTCTGTCCGCGGTCGATGCCCTCGATGGTGGTGCGCAGCATCTCGCTGATGTAGGCGGCCGTGTTCATGGCGAAGGTGACGATGGCCACCACGATGCCCGTAGCCTCCATAGGTGCCATCACAACATAGTACATGAGCAGAAGCACTACCAGCACGGGTGTGCCACGCATGATGTCGATATACACCTTGGCAATACGCTTCAGCCAGAGGCGACGGCTCATGCGCATCCAGCACACCAAGCCGCCAAGCAACGTGCCCAGCACGGCGGCGCAGAAGGTGATAAGGAGCGTGACCTGAAGGCCGTTGAGAATCATCTGGTAGCGGTCTTCGGCAATAAGATTGTTGTAAAAACTGTCGGCCACACTATTGGCTGCACCTGCACAACCGGTGAGCATTGCGGCACCCATTGTAAGAACGAGGAGAGAGAATAGGAATGACGTTCGTGGTTTCATATTAAAGATGTTTAATTATTCAAATGGTATTTGGGGCCGCTACTCGGCGATGGGAGGATTTACTGCGAGCGGTAGATGCTGTAACAGTCAGTCATGGATTATTGGTTAATGAGACTCCGACCGGTCATTTCCTGTGGTTGCTGCAAGCCCATGATATGAAGGATTGATGGGGCGACATCGCACAGGGCACCATTCCGCACTTTGGCGTTTCTGTTTTCTGTCACGTAGATGAACGGGACGGGGTTGGTGGAATGGGTGGTGTTGGGCGAGCCGTCGGCGTTGATGGCGTGGTCGGCGTTGCCGTGGTCAGCGGTGATGATGACGTCGTAGCCCAGGGCTTTGGCGGTCTCGACCACTTGGCTGAGGCTCTGGTCTATGACCTTCACTGCCGACTCGATGGCGGTATAGACACCCGTGTGGCCCACCATATCAGCGTTGGCGAAGTTCACCACTATCCAGTCGTACTTGTTGGTCTTGAGGGCATCAACGAGTTTGTCGCTGACCTCGAGGGCCGACATTTCGGGCTGCAGGTCGTAACTTGTCACCTTGGGCGAGGCGACGAGAATGCGGTCTTCGCCTGGGAAGGGCTCTTCGCGTCCGCCGTTGATGAAGGAGGTGACGTGGGCGTATTTCTCGGTCTCGGCTATGTGCAACTGCTTCAGTCCCTTGGCAGAGATGTATTCGCCGAGGGTGTTTTTCAGATTGTCTTTGGGGAAGATGATGTGAAGGCCCGTGAAGGAGTCGTCGTAGGGCGTCATGCA
>JAFUVR010000105.1 GCA_017477485.1 Bacteroidales bacterium
AAGACCCTACTGGCCATTGCCGACCAAGAGCCACACACCCTTCACGAACTCTCCGGCATCACCGGAATGGGCAAGAAACGCATAGAACAATATGGCGAAGAAATACTCCGCATCGTTCTGGAAAACAGCAAGTAGGAAATCATCCTTCTCACCTTGGTCGGTCTCCCTTATCTCTCGTTCCACGATGCTTCGGGAAAACAGCAAGTAGGGAGTCTTCCACCTCACCTTGCGCAGAGCGTTTTTTTAATCCACCTCATCACACACGCAGAAACACCCGACAACAGACCTCCACAACAGATATATGACATACAGCAATAATATGAATACACTTCTCTAATGAAAGTCATTAGAAGTATATCATCTCAATTTTCTAATGACCTATTGGAGTTAAAGCTGTTGATGGGAGAACTGATGTGTAGGGACAATCGATTCGTCCCGTTCTGCCTAAAGGCTGAGCCATTGCATCAGCAGAGGAGCGAGAGCGGCAGTAGCCACACCCATGAGGCCCATGCAGAGACCGCTGACGGCACCTTGTACAGCACCCTCTTCGAGGGCACGAGCGGTGCCGATGCCATGCGATGCGCTACCCATGGCGGCACCTACGGCCACGGGGTTGCGGATGCCCAGCCAGCGAAGTATCATAGGACCACAGACACCACCGAAGAGGCCACAGACAGCCACAGAGACGGCGGTGATGGCAGCGTTGCCACCCAAGGGATGTGACACATCGAGGGCAATGGGAAGCGTGACCGACTTGGCCGACATGGAAGAGACAAAGATTTCATCCATGTCCAACCAGCGGCACATAAACACTACACTAACCACTCCGACCACACTCCCTACCACTACGGCAGTGAGGATGCTGACGGCATGAGTAGCAATCATAGTACGATGGTCGTAGAGCGTCAGTCCAAGCGCGACGACACAGGGGCCCAACATAAAAGTGATGAGCCGGTTGCTTTGGATATAGTGCTGGGGAGGGATGTCGCTAAGCAACAGAAATGATATGATGATAGGGATGGCGATGAGCATGGGATTGAGCATAGAAATCTTGCTCTTGGTGCGCACCCACACACCAAGAATATAAGCGCCCAAGGTCAAGGAGATGAGAAAAGGCACGCTGCTGATGATGTCGTAAATCATTGGGCTTCCTCCTTTCCATTAGCCGAAGGTATACGCTTACGCAGCCATTCTATGGCCTGTACGCTATAGCCGGAGGCTGCCATCACGGCAACGGTGGTAAGCGTCACGACAGCAAACCACGCCAACAGATTGGACTGAAGCACTCCCCATGTATCGATAATGCCCATGAAAGTGGGAATGAAGAGCAGAATCATGTTACCCGTGAGGAACTGAGCCACCGGACGGATGGCATCGGGCTGAACCCATCCGAGGCAAAGGGCGGCAAAAAGCAACACCATGCCGATGACGCTGCCTGGGATGAAATGGCCTATCAATATAGAGCAGGCCTCTCCCAAGGCAAAGAAGGCCATAATGATGGCAAAACCTTGTACGATTTTCATGAGGAGAAAAAAACATAGGGCAGACCATAGCGTCTGCCCTATGGAGGGTTAGATAATAGAAACTACTCTACAGGAATGTCCTTATTGACATTCTTGCTTCCCACGAGGGCATAGGCAAGAATCAAGGCGAAACCAAGGATGACAATCCAATAGCTGTTGATGATACCTACCTTATCGGCCACAAAGCCTTGCACAAAGGGGAGGATGCCACCGCCGCAGACCATCGTCATAAAGATGCCGGAGGCCATGGGGGTATACTTGCCCAGACCTTCGGTGGCGAGGTTGAAAATGGCGCCCCACATGACGGAGGTGCACAAGCCAGTGAGGAACATAAAGACCATCTTAATAGGAATAGGAACCACTGTCTCCTGTCCGTCAACGACACGGGTGAAGTCGTAAGTAACGTTCTCGGGGATGAAGATGAGGCAGAGAATGAAGACAATGGCGAGCAGGGAGGCCTTGGAAAGCATAGCCTTGGCGGAAATCTTACCTCCAATGACGCCACCCAAGAGGCGTCCGCACATCATCAGAAACCAGTAGACCGCAACAATAGTGCCAGCCACAGCGGGACCGATGAGTTCATTCTTGGACATGTAGAGGTTGGACATATTGGGGATGCCCACCTCAACACCGACATAGAAGAAAATAGCGATAGCACCCAGGAGGAAGTGGCGGAAAGAGAGTGGGCTGTGTGCATCCTTAGGAGCGGCTCCACTGAGACGAGCCGTACGTTCTTCGGCAGTCTCCATGTGAGGCTCGGGGATGGCAGTAAACCAGATGACAAAGAAGGCGACGACAAAGATGGCCATGGCGATATACATGGCAGGGGCAGCGGCAGACACAGAAGCGTCCTTAATGTTGCCACCTATCAGGAGACCGAGGATAAAGGGGGCCAGAGTAGCACCAATAGAGTTGCATGAGGCACCAAACTGGACAAGTTGGTTGCCACGGTTGCCACCGCCACCCAGGGTGTTGAGCATCGGGTTGACCACGGTATTAAGCATACAGAGGGAGAATCCGGCAATAAAAGCGCCCACCACATAGACAGCAAAGCTCTCCACATAGCCAGACATGAGCTGGACCGCTACTCCCACAAAGCCAACGACGACGGCAGTGAGAGAAGTGAACTTATAGCCCTTGCGTTTCAGAATGAGACCAGCGGGAATGCCCATGCAGGCATAAGCAATGAAGGTGGCCAAGGTGCCCAACTGCGAGAGCGTGTCGCTGGCACCGAACTGATTGGTAACCACGACGCCCATAGAGCCTGCGAACCCCGTCACAAAAGCTATCATAAAGAACAGCAAGAACATCACAATGATCGGGATGACAAAGTTTTGCTGTTGAGCGGACTTTGAAGAATTATTGTTTTCTTTCATAATTAAAAAGGTGTTTAAGAGTACAAGTGATTATTAGAAAGCCAACTGACGGCTATGGAAACGCTTATTGACAGCCACAACAAAGAGTCCGTTGTGAGGCAAAGCAATGGCTTGGCTATCAGAGTTGATACGCTGGTTGAAGACAATGCGACCAACAGCATCGGAGATGGTAAGCATAAGGCCTTGCGCCCCCGTAACAGTCATCAGTTTGCCATTCATGACAACGGAGATAGCCTCCATGTTGATGGAACCGATGGCGGCAGGATTGATGGGGATGGAGTCGAACACAGCCATAATCGTGGTGTCGGATTGAATGGAGAACCTATAGGGGTTGGCCGTGATGCCGTTGGACCACTGGACGAAGCGGAAGCCAGCAGCCGGGGTGGCAACCAGCGTCACGGCAGCACCATAGGTATAAATACCTGCACCCGAGACAGAACCCATAGTGTCGACAGTGGCATAGGAGGTTACTACATATTCGTTGGCCTCAAAGAAGGCGGTGAAATTGCCACTCTCCTCGGCAAGGAAGACACGCGGGTTAGTGGTGTCAGCATCATTCCAACGGACAAAATGATAGCCCACGGCAGGCAGGGCGGTGAGCGTTACGGTGGAGCCATACTCATAGCTGCCGCTGCCGCGGACCGAGCCATAGGCGGCATTGGCGGACATGGCCTTGATAGAATAACTGTCGATGGCAAAATAGGCGGTGAAAGAGGTGTCGGAGGAGACGACGATGGTGCGCGTGGCGGAGGTCACGCCATCATTCCAACGGACGAAATGGTAGCCCCGGACTGGGGTGGCCTCGATATCGGCTGTGGAGCCATTCTGATAGATGCCGGCGCCGGAGACAGTGCCCTCGCCCTCATTGCTGCTGACGACAGAGAGACGGTGCCCGTCGAGCGCGAACTCGGCGATGAGGGTGACGCTGTCAGTAACACTCTAGAAGCGGGGGTTGGTGGTGTCGCCGTCGCTCCAACGGGAGAACATATAGCCCTGACGTGGCGTGGCGGAGATGGCGATGATACTACCATAGAGATAGGTGCCGCCACCACGGACACTGCCTTGCATGAAGTCGGCAGGCTGGAGGTCGATATAATAGTTGTTAGCGGCAAAGAAAGCCGTATAATTGGCATTGCCTTCGACGACGACGCGACGCGGATTGAGGGTATCGCCGTCGTGCCACTGCGAGAAATGGTAGCCATGAGCCGGGGTGGCGCGGAGCGTGGCGGTGTCGCGGTAGGCGTAGTTGGCAGAGCCCCATGTGTGGCCTTGGGCGGAGTCGCGATTGATGGCAACGACAGCGAAAGAGTCGGCAGCAAAGAAAGCTGTCAGCGTGATAGCAGAGTCGACATAGACGCTGCGCGGGTTATCGGTGTTGAGGTCGTTCCAGAAAGCGAAACGATAGCCAAAGAGCGCATTGGCCCGCACGGCAACATGGGTGCCGGCCTCGTAGATGCCGGTGCCCGTCGTGGTACCCATTCCGGGACTGAGGCTCACCGCATTGAGCTGATAGGTAGGCGTATTGGTGGCGATGAGACGAATGTTGTCGATTTGGAGGTTGCCCACATTAGTACCCTGTCTACGGAAGGCGAGACGGATGGTCTGGCCTACATATTGCGAGAGCGTGAGCATACGCAACTCATAGGAGCCCGTAGCTTGACCTTGATAGACGAGGTCGGTAATCATACGCACATTGGTGTCGGTAGCCACATAAATAGAATAGGGCTGGGTGCCGTCGGAGCGGACATACCATGAGAGGGTGATATAGGAAGGGTCGGGGAGGGTGAAGGACGGAGTGATAAGCCAGTCGTCAGCCGAGGCGTCGGCAGGGGCCACAATGCTGGCACGACGGCTCTGGGCCGGGAGCGTGTCGCAGACAGACCACGACCTGCCACTACCGTCGGCATCCTTGATCACCCAGCAGGGTATATCGTATTCAAAATCCTCTTGCCATGGGAGGTCGTTGGCTGCCTGGCAGTCGTAGCTCATGGCACACGGGTTGGAGATAGTGGCCAAAAGCTCGGTGCTGAAATCCGAGCCTTGTTGATGACGGAAAAGCATGGAGCCATTGGAGTTGCGAACCACGACACCGGCCTCGTCGTCCCACACACCCGCACGCCAGACGAGATTGACCGTAGAGGGGCAGATGCCGATAAAGGCGGTATCCGACGCAAGATCAGAGATGAGCGTGGCGGTGCCGTAGGTGGCGCCCGTCAGGTCACGCACTTCGAGGGAAGCATGGTTCCAGCTGTCTCTTTCTCTGTCGGTCATCTCCACTTGGAGCTGGCACATCTCATGGGAATAGCAAGGCAATTGATAGACATATAGCAGAACCTGTGCATCGCCTTGCGTGATGACGATAGTGTCGCCACGAGAGAGGCTGGTAGAATTGGTATCGACAGAGACGACGACGCGAGTGCGACGGCCTTCGCCGAATCCAGAGGTTGCAGAGAGGTGGAGCCATGAAGCCGTGGCGGAGGCTGTCCATGTCTGGCTGTCGTCGGCATTGGACGAGATAGATACCGTCTGGCTGCCGCCACCGATGGGGAAAGTGATGCGAGCGGTATCGATGCGGAGGTGGTCGTTGGGTTCGATGCCATAGACCACAGACTGAGCGCTGACAAAAGAGTATCGTGGTGTAGCACCGGGGGTCAAAGCGGGAGCAAGATTGGACAACATATAATAGCCGTCACATTTGCCACCCCAACCCCAGTTGAAATGGAAGAAATCCTCCTCATAGCCATCACAGACAAAAGCATGGCCACCCGACTCGAGGTCGGCTCCCGAATAGATGACAGGACGTCCGTCTTCGAGTTCGCTAACGATGAGCGCCTGCCATTCGCTGTCACTATAGTCAGAGCGGTCGGCAGAGGCAATAGTACGCTTATAGTCGAAATAGCGGGGCATGGCATTTTGTGCCGAAGGCAGGGAGGCGTTGCCATAGTTGGAAGCATAGGAGGCGCTGCCATCGATGCTATATGCCATATCGACCGAGACACCGCAGTGGAAGAGCAGTTCGGAGACTGCGTTGATCTGCGACAGTCGGCTGCGACGTCCGAGGGTGTCGGGCATAGAGTCCCAAAGATAGGTGGTAGCATGGAAGTCGGCACTAAGCAGACCGGGGACAGAGTCAATATAACTGTGGCTACCGAGTCCTGAGAGAGGGTGATGCCAGTAGTGCATAATCTGGCCCATAGCGACAGCCACACAACCTACCATGACGCGCTGACGCGAACGGGGGTCTTCGGGGCAGAGCCGATTATAATAGGGCTCCTGCGCCCATCGCACGGAGAGCATAGGCGACACACTGCCAGCCTTGCGGGGCTTAGCCGGCCCATAGAGGAGCCTGTTCCACTGTTGTGCGACGGCATCGGAAGCGTCGAGGCCAAGGGATGAGGCGTCGGCCACAGAGGCGGCATAATAATCAATCCAGTCGCGCGTAGCGTCGGCCATGTCGGAAGCAAAAGAGGAAGAGAACGAATAGGCCAAGACAGGGGGGAGAGCGTCGTTGGCAGGGACGATGACAAAGCCCTGCTGCTCGCCATAGTTGAACACATAGACCTGTTCGGTTCCAAGCTGCTTGCTGCTGACACGAGCGGCATCGAGATAGGAGGCTCCGCGGGTGGCTCTAAAGGCATCGGCCACCTGACGGGCCCTGACGCTATCGACAGGGGCAGCCCAAAGTTGCGCACAGCCCAAAAGGCACAAAAAAACAAAGGATAACAATCGGCGCATAGAAATCGGTTTATAATTGGTTATGGATTATTCTATTTTATAGGCATTCGGCACTATTATCTGTACGCAAGGCATCACATTTCCAAAACATATCAGCCAACGAGCAACCATGTCTTTTTTCGTAACCAACACGTTGGCTGTCAAATCACCACTCCTACATATTCACTTTCTCTCATTATCTTCCATACCGTGGCAAAAACATATCGGTCCGAAAGAAAAATGTACATAGCTATATAACGACAAGGGCAAGGTCTGCTGGAGTACCCTGCCCTGATGACTACTGAAAAGAAAGAACCATACTATGAAGCGTGCATGTCATGACTTAAGGGCCTCGGAGCCGCTGACGATTTCGATAATCTCATTGGTGATAGCGGCCTGACGGGCCTTATTGTAGGAGAGGCGGAGTTCCTTGAGAAGCTCGGTAGCGTTGTCGGTAGCCTTCTGCATGGCCGTCATACGAGCGCCGTGCTCGGCGGCCAGCGAGTCAAGGATGACACGATAGAAATGGGAGCGGAGCGTTAGTGGTATCATGTCGTAGAGGACCGTAGCCTTGTCGGGCTCATAGATATAGTTGCTATTGGCGGCCGTGGCAGCCTTATCGTCGTGCTCTTGCGGGACGACAGGAAGGAACTGCTCGGTAGAGAGAATCTGAGAGATAGAGTTCTTAAACTGGTTGTAGATAATCTCAACACGGTCGAACTTCCGCTCGCAGAAGTCCTGCATCAGCCGTTCGGCGACAACGCAAGAGGCGTCGAACGAAGGGCTGTCAAGCAAATCGTCATAGGAGGCCACAACGAGTCCCTTGCGCTTAGAGAAAAACTCCGTAGCACGCTTCCCTATGGTAATGAGCTGAACCGAAGCTTTCTGCTGCTGATAGAACTCCACGCGCTGGGAGGTGGTCTTGAGGATATTGGCATTGAAGGCTCCGCAGAGGCCCTTGTTGGATGCCACAGCCACAAGCAGCACATTCTCAACGCGTCGGACTGCATGGTAGGGAGTCTGGATACCGTCGGCAACATCAATATCGGCCACGATGGCATTCAGCTCGTTGGCATAGGGACGCATGCCGAGAATAGCAATCTGTGCTCTACGGAACTTTGCAGCAGAGACCATCTTCATGGCCGAGGTAATCTGCTGGGTAGAGCTCACCGAGGCGATACGTGTTCTGACTTCTTTGAGGTTGGCCATAGGGGTAAAAAGAGGTGAAGTGTTCTATATCATTCTGTCGATTCTTTTGTCCGCGTCTCCATTTGTAGCGGAACTGCACACGACCTTTGCATTATTCTTCGGCAGTCGAGTCTTCCAGTGTTCGTTCTATTGGAAACGCTCCATAGCGTTTGTCATGCATCGACGACATCCTGTCGCATTTCCTTTTCGACCATCTACTCCGACCCCCTTGCGGACCGGAGCGACAGAAGAATACTCAATTGTCGTGGCGATCACTTACTGGAAGTACGTCATTTGGCATACTTGGCAGCCATATCAAGAGCCACTTTTTTCATAGTGTCGAGATCATCGTCGTTGAGCTTGCCCTGACGGAGGTTGTCAAGGATGTTGCGATGATTCTGACGCATGAAGAAGAGATATTCGGTCTCGAAATCGCGTATCTTGCTCGTAGGCACGTTCTGAAGGAGGCCCTTGGTGCCACAGAAGATGATGGCCACTTGCTCCTCGACAGGCATGGGTGAATACTGAGGCTGCTTGAGTATCTCGACGTTGCGGGCGCCCTTGTCGAGCACGGCCTTAGTGGCCGCATCAAGGTCGCTGCCAAACTTAGAAAACGCTTCCAGTTCGCGATACTGGGCTTGGTCGAGTTTGAGCGTGCCAGCAATCTTTTTCATCGACTTAATCTGGGCCTTTCCACCCACACGCGAGACAGATATACCCACATTGATTGCCGGACGGACACCCGAGTTGAAGAGGTTGGTTTCGAGGAAGATCTGTCCGTCGGTGATAGAGATGACATTGGTGGGGATATAGGCTGAGACGTCGCCGGCCTGAGTCTCGATGATGGGGAGAGCCGTGAGCGAACCGCCGCCGCGCACCTTATCCTTCAGCGAAGCGGGTAGGTCGTTCATATTGGCGGCAATAGCATCGCTCTGGATGATGCGTGCAGCACGTTCGAGCAAACGGCTATGGAGATAGAACACATCACCCGGATAGGCCTCGCGTCCCGGCGGACGACGGAGGAGAAGAGAGACCTCACGATAGGCCACGGCCTGCTTGCTGAGGTCGTCGTAGATGACGAGGGCATTGCGCCCCGTGTCGCGGAAATACTCGCCAATGGCGGCACCTGCGAAGGGAGCATAGAACTGCATAGCGGCAGGGTCGGAGGCTGTGGCAGCCACCACGATGGTGTAGGCCATGGCACCCTTCTCTTCAAGGTTTTTGACGAGGTTGGCTACCGTGGAGCCCTTCTGTCCACAAGCGACATAGATACAGTAGACAGGGTCACCGGCATCGTAGAAGCTCTTCTGGTTGATGATGGTGTCGATGGCGATGGCCGTCTTACCGGTCTGGCGGTCACCGATGATAAGCTCGCGCTGTCCGCGTCCGATGGGAATCATCGAGTCGATAGCCTTGATACCCGTCTGGAGAGGTTGTTCGACGGGCTGACGGAAGATGACGCCGGGGGCTTTGCGTTCGAGAGGCATCTCAAAGAGGTCGCCACCGATGGGGCCTTTGCCGTCGATAGGCTCGCCGATGGTGTTGATGACGCGGCCAAGCATCTGCTCACCCACGCGAAGGGAGGCAATACGTCCGGTGCGTTTGACGAGGTCACCCTCATTGATGGTGTTGCTCTCGGCCAGCATGACGACGCCCACGTTGTCTTCTTCGAGGTTCTGCACGATGCCCTGCTCGCCCGAGGCAAACTCAACCAGTTCGCCAGATTGGGCATTGTTGAGACCATAGACGCGCGCGATACCGTCGCCGACAGAGAGGACGGTGCCAATCTCTTGGAGCGAGACATCGATCTCGACATCTGCCAGTTGTTTTTTCAAAATTGCCGATACTTCGGCGGGCTTAATCTCTGACATATATACTTAATGTGTTATTATTGCATTAGAAAAAGGACATGCGGTTGCGTAGCTACAACTTGCTTTCGTATTCGTTTTCGCTGAACTGCTTGCGCAGGTCGGCAATCTTGGTGCGGATGCGCGTATCGAACATATTGTTGTCGAACTTGACGACAAAACCACCTATGATAGAGGGATCGACATGTGCGTTGACCTCCACATCCTTGCCTGAGACATGGCCTACGAGCTCGCCCACCATCGTGATGACATCGGCATCGACATCATAAGAAGTGGCGAGGTCGGCCAACACGATGCCACGGCTCTCGCGGTACATGTCGAGATACATGGCACTGATGCCGCGCAGGTTGATGGTGCGCTTCTTCTTGGTTACGAAATGGAGGAACAGACGCGACAGTTTGGAGACCCTTTCGTCGAAGAGAGCGGCGACGATGGCCACCTTCTTAGCCTGCTTGACCATAGGGTTGGTAAAGACGACGTGCAGCTCGCGGTTTTCGGAAAAAACCTCGTTGACCAGCCGCATATCGGCGGCCACGGTTTCCTGCTGACCTGTCTCGGCTCCCAGCATGAAGAGCGCCTTGGCATAATTCTTATAAATCCTATAGTTATCCATGCTCGGCGCTATTATTCATATTGTTTCTGTATGGCCTCGAGCTCCTTCTTCACGAAAGCGTCGGCGCGCTCGCGGTCGGAGAGTTCGGTCTTGATGAGTTTCTCGGCGATGTCGATAGAGAACTGGGCTATCTGATTTTTGAGGTCATGCATGGCGCGCAGTTTCTCATTCTTGATACTCTCGAGGGCAGACTCGCGCATGCGGACGATTTCGGCAGAGGCGTCGGCCTTGGCTTTCTCGATAATCTGTTCGCCGGCAGCGCGGGCATTGCGGATGATGTCGTCGCGTTCCCGTTTGGCTTCGAGGAGGAGGTCCTCGTTGTGGGATTTGAGCATCAGCATCTCTTCGCGGGCCTTCTCGGCGGCATTAAGAGAGTCCTCGATAGCCTTTTCTCTCGACTTGAGTGCCTTTAGAAGAGCGGGCCAGGCCCATTTGGCCAGGATAAAGAAAAGGATGCCAAAGGAGAGCATCATCCAGAAGAAGACACCGATGCCGGGGTTGATGAGAGGATTGTTCATTCTATCTAAGCTATAACAGGGGATAAAACAAAAAAAGAGAAGACAGGGACGGGCCAATCGCACGGCCCTGTCTTCCGAGGCGGAGCATCATCCTTACTTGAGGACAACCAGCAAGCAGATGACGACGGCGAAGAAGGCGACGCCTTCGACGAGAGCGGCAGCGATGATCATCGTGGAGCGGATGTCGCCACCAGCCTCAGGCTGACGGGCGATACCTTCCATGGCACCCTGTCCGATCTTACCGATACCGATACCAGCACCAATGGTGGCCAGACCGGCTCCGATGGCTGCGCCCATGTAGCCCATGGCGATGTTGGCAGCAGCCTGCAAGAGAACTAATAAACTTGTCATAATGATGTTATTATTAGAGGTTTATTAAATAGATTGTTTCGCTATGAAAGTAGCAAAATTAAAAAAAAGAAATGAGAAATGCACACAAAATCACCACATTTGGCAAAAAACGAGACTATACACCAATAATTATCAGCCAATTGAATGCAATATTTTTTTGCCATAACAAGTTAATAAAAGGTATCAATAACCAACAAATTCTTTATCATGACCTATAATTTTGACGAAATCATAGAGCGCCACGGGACAGGCTGCGTGAAGCACGACATGCTGCTGCAGCACTACGGGCGCACCGACTTGACGGCGATGTGGGTGGCCGACATGGACTTCCGGTCGCCAGACTGCATCAGCGAGGCTATCCGGCGGAGGTCGGAGCATCCCGTCTACGGCTATTCCTTCAGCACCGAAAGCTACCGCAAAACCATGCTTTCATGGCTGAGCCGACACTACGGCATTGAGGCCGAACGGGACCAGCTTCATTTCATTCCCGGCATCGTGGCGGGCATCGCCTTCGCACTGATGGCGTTCACACACGAGGACGACAAAATACTGGTGCTGACACCCGTCTATCCGCCGTTCATCAACCTGCCCGACGGGAGCGGACGCACACTGGTGGCAAGCCAATTGAAGATAGAGAACGGGCGTTTCGCCATCGACTTCGACGACCTGCGGAATAAAGCCCGCGGCTGCAAGATGATGATAATGGCCAACCCCCACAACCCGGGCGGCACGGTGTGGAGTGCTGACGACCTGCGCAAGGTGGCCGCTATTTGCGCGGAGAACCACGTGATGGTGATTGACGACGAAATACACGCCGACCTTACCCTGCCGGGCTACCAACACACGGCTTTCCCGCTCGTATCGAAAGAGGCTGCCG
This sequence comes from Bacteroidales bacterium, assembly GCA_017477485.1. Lineage (GTDB taxonomy): Bacteria > Bacteroidota > Bacteroidia > Bacteroidales > P3 > Colimorpha. The sequence continues at coordinate 12,029 of JAFUVR010000105.1, forward strand.
AGAACTGCCTGATGTTCTTCTCGCCATCGAAGACCTTCAACATTGCCGGGCTCTCCAGTTCCATCTGCTATGTGGGCAACGATGAACTGAGACAACGCTTCTACGGTTTTCTTGACACCTACGAGATAGCCCACGGCAACGTTTTCTCCATCGTAGGCGCCGAGGCGGCCTACACCCATGGCGAAGAATGGCTGAGCCAGCTGCTCGACTATCTGGCAGGCAACGTGGCTTTCACATCCGATTTCTTGAAACGAGAGATGCCCGAAGTGAAAGCCGTGATGCCCGAAGCCTCCTATCTGGCCTGGCTCGATTTCTCGGCCTATGGCTACCCCCATGCCGAGACCTGGCAGCGGTTGCTGGACCGTGCCCACGTGGCGCTGAACGACGGCACCACCTTTGGCGGAAAGGCTTACGAGAATTGTTTCCGCATCAATATCGGCTGTCCGCGCTCCGTGCTGAACGACGTGCTGCAACGCATTGCAAAGGCCATGGAATAGTCTCCACCACAAAAACATGACGGCCATTTTCCAAAAAAAATCTATCTTTGCAAAAAAAATAGGACAATATGGCACAGAACGAGACCGAACGGCAGTGCATCTATTGCGGGAAGACACACCCTGCGTCAACCAAATTCTGCCCCACCACAGGGAAAGACCTCTACACCACATGCGGAAACCCCGACTGCAAAAACCACAATAAGAAGGTATTGCCGGTAGGGGTAGGCTTTTGTCCCGAGTGTGGCACCCGAGTGGGCAGGACGATTCCGATCAAAGAGACGCCAACGGGCCGCTCCTCGCAACGTTGCCCCTATTGCGGAGGCACGCATCCTGCCAACCAAAAATTCTGTACTACCAGCGGAAAGAGGTTACTGATCTTATGCCCCAACGAAAATTGTATCAACAATCAGCGGGAGGTTATCAGGATAGGTACTCGTTTTTGTCCCGAATGTGGAACAAGAATTCCGGGCTCGAGAATACAAGGCCGGAGAGCCAATGGCAATAATACATGGAAATGGGTGATTGCAATTATTATCGCATTCATGTTAATAGCCATGTTATCTCACTGTTAGACATAAAGAGTGCACCCGTTTTCGAGGTGCACTTTTTTTATCCTTTATTACGTACTTATCTGTGGCAGGATTTTTCCAAAATCCAGAGAGGGAAACGTACGTAGGCGGACACCCCGATGTTGTGAACCTTTAGGGATGAAGGGATTTAGTTTTTCCGCTCGTGTGATGTTGAACGGCATCAAAACAACCATTGCAGGACTTCGGAGAAAAGGTAGCTATACTTGCTATCGAGAGAACAGGATGCCACCTACGTTGACCATAAGTATCAACTCCACAACAAGTGGCTTTGTGTGCTACATATAGGGAGAGTCGGGTGCCACTGACGTTCAATTTCATTTTATTGCTGTCCGCTAAAAATCTTTGGTGATTTCAGCAATTACTAATTTCTCGGACAGCCGATGTATTGCACGTATAAGTAGTCATTTTGTAAGTATAAAGTGACAGAATGGGCCTCAAAACAGCTGATACAGCCATTCAT
>JAFUVR010000106.1 GCA_017477485.1 Bacteroidales bacterium
ATTTTGGAATCTGCTGTTCTCTGTCTTTTGCAGTTTTTTCGTCCTTTTTCTTGAAAAGAATGAGTCTCCTTTTTACCAGTCTTTTTCTATTCTGCCGCCCTTCACGGGTACGGCGGTACGCTGTTGCTCTTTAAGGGTGTTTTTCTCGTTGTTGCGCACGGCTTCAAGCAGTCGCTCGGCATCTTGTTTGGCTTTCTCTTTTTGGCCTTGGCTTTGTTTGGGCTCTTGTTTGTCTTGTTGCTGTTTGTCTTGTTGTTGATTCTGCTGTTGCTGGTCTTGCTGTTGATTCTGCTGGTCTTGGTTCTGCTGCTGGCCTTGCTGTTGCTGGTTTTTGTCTTGATTCTGCTGTTGTTGGTTTTGCTGTTGTTGGTTTTGGTTTTGCTGCTGTTGGTCTTGGTTCTGCTGTCCACCGTTGTTTTGCTGCTGCTGTTGGGCTTGAGCCAGCAGTTTTTGTGCGTAGGAGAGATTGTAGCGGGCCTCGTCATTCTTGGGGTTCAGCAACAGGGCCTGTTTGTAATCCTCGACGGCCTGCTGGAAATGCTGCATCCCGTTGGCTCGGTCCTGCATACCGGCTTGCAGATGACTGTTGCCTCGGTTGTAGTGGGCTTTCTCTTGTTTTGAAACCGTCAAGTCGGGGCTTTGCAGGGCTTTGCTGAATGTGCGGGCTGCATCGTCGTAGCGTTGTTGTCTGTATTGTGTGTTGCCAAGATTGTAGAGTGCCTTGAAATAGGTGCTATCTGTGTCAAGGGCTTTGCGGTAGGCTGTCTCGGCATCTTCATAACTCTCGTGCCGATAGGCCTTGTTGCCTTGACGGGTGTTCTTGCGTTGGTCGGCAGTCTGGGCTGTGGCAGCTATCGAGAGTGAGGCTATGAGTAGGAAGATGATGTGTTTCATGATGTTTGTTCGAGAGAAAAAAAACTGAGGATTATTGGTTGTCGCTGGTGCGCTCCAAGAGTTTCTGCCAGTTGATTTTACGGTTGCGACGCTCAAAGAGGAGCACTTCCAGCAGCAGGCACACCAGTGCGGCTGTCAGCGGATATTGGTAGCGACTTTCGTATTCGGCAAACATGGTCTCCTCGAAGCTGTCTTTCTCCAGTCGCTGAATGCGTTTGATAATCTCGTCGAAACCTGTATTGACGTTTCCCGCTCTCACATATACGCCATTGCCGGCATGTGCTATGTCGGCCAACATCTGCTCGTTGAGTCGTGTGGTGACGATATTGCCGTCGCGGTCCTGCTTGTAGCCTGTGCGCTGTCCGCTACGGCTGTAGACGGGTATGGGGGCTCCTTCGGGCAACCCCATACCGATGGTGCACACCATCACGTCTTCGTTGGCCGCCTGGGTGGCGGCCTCTATGGCGTTGTCTTCGAAGTTCTCGCCGTCGGAGATGACGATGATGGCACGGTTGCGAGTGCGCTGCCACTCCCGTTCTTCGTCGCCATATCCGAGCGACTCCATTCCTTTGCCTATGGCGTCGCCGATGGCAGTACCCTGTGTGGCGATGAGGCCGCAGTCTATCTGGTCAAGAAAGAGGCGTGTGGCACTGTAGTCGTTGGTCAGCGGCATCTGTATGAAGCTGCTTCCCGCAAAGACTACAAGCGATATGCGGTCGCCAGTGAGTTGCGTCATTAGGTTGGAAATCACTCTCTTGCTTCGCTCCAGCCGGTTGGGTTGCAAGTCCTCGGCCATCATGCTGTTGCTGATGTCGAGACACACGGCAAGGTCGCTTCCCATGCGCTCTCCCTTCACCATCTTGCTGCCCATCTGCGGATTGGCCACTGCGACGATGAGTAGTGCTAATGCTGTCAGAAGAAGTGCTATTTTCGCTACCGGACGCCATTTTGAACTGTCGGGAATCAGTCGGTCGAACATTTCGCTGTCGGCAAATCGCTGCAGTGCCTTGCGCTTGCGGAAGCGCATCCACAGCCACGCTCCGAGCACCAGCGGTATCGCAGCCAGTAGCCAAAGCAATTCGCTATGTTGAAAATGAATCATCGTGATGAGTTTTGTTTTATCGTTTGAAGTAGAGCGTGCTCAGCAGCACCTCGACAATCAGAAGGGCCAAGCCAAGCAGCAGGAAGGGCAGGTATTCGTCGCGTGTCTGCGCGTACTGCGTTACGTCGACTTTGCTCTTTTCCATCTCGTCAATCTGGCCGAAGATTTCTTCCAGTGTTTTCTTGTTGGTGGCACGGAAGTATTGTCCTTCGCGAGTGGACTGTGCCATCTTCCGCATCAAGGGCTCATCGATTTCCACATCGATGTTCTGATATACCGTGCGTCCCCACTGGTCTTTGAACGGGAAAGGAGCCTTGCCCATTGTCCCGATACCTATGGTGTAGAGCCGTATGTCATAGAGGGCGGCGATCTCGGCGGCGCTTTCGGGGTCGACCGACCCTTGATTGTTCACACCGTCGGTGAGTAGGATGATGACTTTGCTTTTGGCCTCGCTGTCTTTAATGCGGTTGATGGCAGTGGCTAAGCCGTCGCCTATGGCTGTTCCGTCTTTGATGGTGCCGCTCTTGACTTTTCCGAGTTGTTGTAGCAGTATGTGGTGGTCTATCGTCAAGGGGACCTGAGTGAAAGCCTCTCCGGCAAATACTACCAGGCCCATCCGGTCGTTCACCCTGCCGTTAATGAAGTCGGCTGCCACCTTCTTGGCGGCCTCCAGTCGGTTGGGACGGAAGTCTTCGGCCAGCATACTCCCGCTGACGTCCATCGTCAGCACGATGTCGATTCCTTCCACCTTCATTTCTTGCCGGCTCAGCTGGCTCTGTGGACGTGCCAGTGCTATGATCAATGCTGCTACTGCTGCAACGCGCAGGGCATAGGGGAGGTGTATGAGGCGTTGGCGCAATGTCTTGTGGCGTTTGTCGAACAGCCCTATTGTCGAGAACTGCAGGGCGGCGTGTTGTTTTCTGTAGCGCAAAACGTACCACGCTATCATCAGCGGGATGATGAGTAGCAGCCATAGCACCCACCCGTTGGCAAAGGTTAGGTCATTCATTGTTTTTCCTCCTTCGTTTCTTTCTCTTTTTCGGCATCTTCTACGGGACGCGGCCTCGTATTCATCACAAAGGCCACCGCATTGGTCATCGAGCGGTCGTGCTCGTAGGGCATGGGCTCCGATTTGGCAAATTTCACCATGTCGGCGGTGGTAAGCATCTGTCGTAGCATAACCTCTGTCTGCTCGCTGTGTGCCGTGGTCTGCATGAAGGCGTCAAGCGTCTCGTCGGTGGTCATTTCTGTGGCCCGGATGCCGAACATCTCTTCCATATAGCCGCGCACGATGTCGGTGAGTCTGGTGTGGTATTCTTTGGCCTTCCCCTGCTGCCATAGCTGTTGCTGACGTAGCGCATCCAGCTCTTGCAGGGCTTGTGCATCGGCAGGAATGGAGGGTTTTAGGGCTTTGGGTAGAATGGATTCGTGGCTGCGGCGACGTCTGATGACATAGACGATTCCGACGACAATCCCGGCAACAATCAGCCCCAGCAGTATCCAGCGGAATATCTCCCAAAACGTGTAGGGCTCTTTGGCGATGGGGGCAATGTCTTTGATGTCGAGACTGCTGGTGTCTACGCCCTCCACATCAAGCACCCTTAGCATAAGGGAATCCTCTTCGCTAAGCTTCAGCCAGCGGTCGCCGGCTTCGAAGGAGGTTATCCTGTTGCGCTGCACAATCCGGTAGCCCTCATCCGTCGGAAGACTGTCTATCGTCTGCCCTGCCACGATGACCCCGTTTTGCGACAGCTGTTGCATTTCGACAAAATGTTGAGGGTCTTCGATGGTCAGCACTGCCTGTTCGCCGATGGTGATGACATTGGTGTCCAGATGATAGGGCTGCTGAGCATGCAATACGGCTGGCCCCAGCAGGATGAAAAAAGATAATAATAGAATAAATGGCTTTTCTTGTCTCATGGCTAACTCCTCATTTTGAACAGCTTCATCAGTGGTTTTACGAAATCCTCACCGGTGTAAATGCTTACATGGTCGATGCCATATTTGGAAAACATTTCCTCTGTATGCCCCTGCATGGCGGCAAAAGCCTGTCGATAGCTGCGCCGCACCTCGCGGCTCGAAGTGTCAACAAGCGTTGTCATGCCGCTCTCGGGGTCGTAGAATTTGGCCAGCCCTATGTCGGGTAGCTCCTCTTCGCGTTCGTCGACTATCCGCATCACCGCCAGGTCGTGTTTTTTTGCCGCTATCTTCAGTGCGTCGGCATAATGGCTATCCATGCAATCGCTAAGCACGAAGGCTGTGCACCGTTTGCGGATGACATTGGTGAAATAGCGTAACGCCTCGGACAGATTGGTGCCGTTGCTCGTGGGCTGAAATGTGATCAGTTCTCTAATGATGCGCAGGATATGGCTGCTGCCTTTTTTGGGTGGAATGAATTTCTCGATCTTATCGCTGAAAAAAATCACCCCCACTTTGTCGTTGTTGGCTATTGCGCTGAATGCCAGTGTTGCAGCCACCTCTGCCACCAACTCTTCTTTAAACTGATGGTGAGTTCCGAAGCGGTTGCTCCCGCTTACGTCCACCAGTAGCATCATTGTCAGCTCGCGCTCCTCTTCGAACACTTTTATGTAGGGATGGTTCAGTCGCGCCGTGATGTTCCAGTCTATTGCCCGCACGTCGTCGCCATACTGGTATTCGCGCACCTCGCTGAATGCCATTCCTCGTCCTTTGTAGGCACTATGATACTCGCCCGAAAAAAGCTGCTGCGACAGCCCTCGTGCCCGTATCTCTATCCGTCGCACCTTGCGTAGTATTTCGTTTTGCTCTTGTTGCATCGCTCTTTGCTGCTTAACTATGTTTCGAATGCTGGATTGCTCTTCTCGTCAGGCCACGTCACCACTTCCTTTGTTGCGAAAAAGAAGTCATCAGGGCACATCCACACGGTTCAGTATCTCGTTCACCATCTCCTCCGAGGTGATGTTTTCTGCCTCTGCCTCATAGGTTAGTCCCACGCGGTGCCGCAACACGTCCATGGCTACGGCTCTCACATCCTCGGGTATCACGTAGCCGCGGCGTTTCATGAATGCGTAGGCTTTCGATGCCAGAGCCAGGTTGATGCTTCCACGTGGTGATGCTCCATAGGCTATCATCCCCTTTAGTTTTTCCAGCCCGTACTCGTCAGGATAGCGGGTGGCGAACACGATATCGGTGATATAGCCTTCGATTTTCTCGTCCATATAGACCTCTCTCATCACTTCGCGGGCGCGCAATATGTCTGCCGGTTTCAGTATGGCTTGCTGTCGGGCAAAGTCTCCCGTCAATTGTTGATGCAGTATGGTCCGCTCTTCTTCTTTCTTGGGATAGCTGATCACAACTTTAAGCATAAAACGGTCCACCTGTGCCTCGGGAAGCGGATAGGTGCCCTCTTGCTCTATGGGGTTCTGTGTGGCCATCACAAGGAATGGTTCCTCCAGTTTGAAGGTCTCTTCTCCAATCGTTACCTGACGTTCCTGCATGGCCTCTAGCAATGCGCTCTGCACTTTCGCCGGTGCCCTATTGATTTCGTCGGCAAGAATGAAGTTGGAGAAAATAGGGCCTTTCTTCACGTTGAAGGTCTCGCTCTTCTGACTGTAGATCATGGTGCCTACCAAGTCGGCAGGCAGCAGGTCTGGGGTGAATTGTATACGGCTGAACTTGGCGTCAATGGCTTTTGACAGTGTGGTGATTGTCAGTGTCTTTGCCAGTCCCGGCACGCCTTCCAGCAGGATGTGGCCGTTGCTCAGAAGCCCGATCAGTAGGCTCTCTATCATGTGTTTTTGACCCACTATTTGCTTGCGCAATTCAATGGTCAGCGCGTCCACAAATGCACTCTCGCGCTCTATGCGTTCATTGAGCTCTTGGATATTCACCGTTTCGTTCATAATTGTTTTTATTTTTGTGTTTGTTTTTCTGTTGCTTGCTTTTGTTGACGGAGGAGGCCTTCATTGATTCGGCCTTGTTTTTATTGTGAAAACGTTAAAAAAACGACAGCAAGTTTTCTTTTATTGTTAATTTTCTGTTTTTTTAACATACTTCGATATCTCCCTCTCCTCTTTTACACTCTTTTCATCACAGGCCGCTATTATCCAAATGGCAGATTTTTGGCCCGATGTTCCGCATATATTCATCAGGAGAACAATAGGGCATAGGCCATTATTGTTGCCTCTTGACTTGTTGTTTACTCCTTCTCTGTTTAGGGGAAAAGCATCAAGTTTTGCAGTTTTAGTAAATCGTACGGTTCTGCTGGCCATATTATATATGATAGGTCATTCCTTGCTTTCATTGGCTCTGCAATGTCTTCGATTGCTTTTATGAAAATGTAAAGCCTCAAATCGGACCATCTTATTCATCTGTTTGCCTCCATTTCAAAAAAAAATGTATTTTTGCTATTTGTTTTAGTATGCACAAAAAAAAATATCTAATTAATATCAAACGTTTTATGAAAAGCAAACGAGTACTCTTCGGGTTGTTCCTTGGCTTTTTTACACTCCTTTCTGGCACTTCTATGAGCCAGAGCAACTCCGGCGCAACAATCGTTGAAATCGGCCCTGACAATATCGGTGGCCGTGTCACCTCCCTCATCGTCGATAAACGTGACGCCACCAACAACACGCTCTATGCTGGTGCCTCTACGGGTGGCCTTTACATTAGATCCAACAATGACGAGTACGCCGAATTTACAGACATCTGGAACTTCATCCCCTGTCAGCTCGACGGCACCAACCGTGTACTCCCCATCAGCGACATGGTTCAGCTTCGCGACAACAGCCTGGTCATCGCTACTGGCGAGGGCTGTTTCGCCCAAGGCACTAAACTGGATGTCATGGCATCGCGCGGCACGGGCCTCGTCCGCTACAATCCCGAGACGGGTGCTTTCTCCCGTGTCGAGAATACCAATCCAGTCACGCACTCTGATTTCGCCCACATCAACAAACTGGCCTATGCCTACGACGGCAATACGCTTTATCTCTATGCTGCTACAAAAGGTGGTCTCTACCGCTGGAAGATTCAAAACGAGTCCGACTGGAGTGTTGCTCCTACTCGCATAGGTGAGCAAGAAGAGATTATCGACCTCGCTATCGTTGAGGCTTACAACATGGTCTATTTTGCAGCCTCCAACAAGCTCTACCGCATTTCTTCCTACGAAAGCACCAACATCATCGATGTCACTTCTACCAACGCTGCCTTCGCCAAAGCTTCACGCATCCAGCTTGCCAATTCCGAAAGCAACCCTGACTACCTCTACGCTATGGTCTCCGCCTCCAATGGCACATTCAGTGGCCTTTATCTTACTACCAACCAGAACAGCTGGACGCTCCTGACTACCGCCACCGTTGCTCCTTTTGCCAATGAGACGGGAAAAACCTGTGGCGCTATCTGCGTCGATGCCAACGACAACCGTCATGTCTATATCGGCGGCTCTTCTCTTTGGAGTGGCCGCGGTTTTACCGAAGGCGCCATCTATCAGTGGACCAAATGCTCCTACAACGAATATGAGATGGGTTCCTCCAATTTTATGGATGAAATCTTCTCCAGCATTTCTTATGTCCACTCTGGCATTAACGACATCATCCAGACTCAGGTCACCGACGACAAGGGTGTTTCCCGCCAAGTTTTCTATATTGCTACCAATGCTGGTGTCTTCCAGGCCGACAGCGCTTTCAATCTTTTTGAAAATATCAACCGCGGTCTCAACAACGTGCAGGTCAACGGTGTGGCCGTATGTACCGACGGCTCGCTCCTCATCGGTGCTTCCAACAGCGCCAACCTCTTCATCGAGTCGCGTATGGCCCATCATCTCAGCGGTGTAGATCGTTCGTCGAGTGCTTTTGCTCCTTCTTGGTATGACCGCAATGGCTCGGGCATGAACCATCTCGCCAACGAATATTGGCAGGGAAGCGGCGGACAGGTTGCTGCTTCTCGTTTCCAGCAGTACGCTCCTATGTCGCGTCGTAACCTCTTCTTCTCCGCTGATGGCGGAAAATATGCACGTAGCTATGCCGACTATTCTGACTATAGCAACACTCAGACGTGGACCATCGGCGAGTCTTTCCTCGGCTCCGGTGCTACAGACGGCAATCCCGTGGCCCAGATGTATCTCTGGGAAACCGATAAGATGTCAGGTGTCAGCTCATTTACCCACAAGGTCGACACGCTCGACCAAATCTTCCGCCGTGGCAAGGGTGCTATGACGCTGGCTACACCCGCCTCGTCCGACTCGACTACCTGCCGTGGCAGTATCAAGGCTGGCGACACGATCCTCGTCCCCTGCGTGGCCAATGCAGGCTTCCCTGTCCGCCATGTCTTCAAGCGCGACACCACCATCACCTCATCTGGTTTTGAAATCACTGTCGACAACCCCATCAAGAGCCATCTCTTCATTCTCGTACGCGACCGCCATTATGCCAACGGCGTCCTCGTGATGAAGGATAAGCTTGCCATGTCGTGGACTCCTTCCGACTTTACCCGTGTCTATTCTACTGACGACAATGGCGAGGTAGAACCCTCTATGGGTTGGTCCAGTATCTATATGCTCGACAAGGGCAAGCCCATGAATGACGGACTTGGTCTCTCCACTTTCGGCGTCTCTGCTGATGGCGACATGGTTTATGTCGTTGTTGCCAGCTCTAAAGGCGACTCCTGTTTCGTGGTACGTGTCCAAGGTATCATGAATAATATCGACTACCACGGCGAGCGCAGCGATATCAGCCGTGCCCTCAACTATGAGGAAGGTCCTCTCTATACTTCGGGATCCCTGCTTGTGGCCGATACGCTTCGCTACAATGGCTCCATCTGGTTCCCGCGTCGCATCTCCTCTGTAACTTTTGACAACAACAATCGTGCCCTTCTTACTTTTGAGGGCCATGAAAACGAGAGTGATTTTGCCAACCTGCTTGTGGTCAACAATGCTGATGGCGCCTACTCTTTTGTCGATAAGTCTACTTCTGGCAAGAAGGCTGCCTATAGTGCCCTTGTCGAAGCTACTACGGGCGATGTGTTCGTCGGTACCGAAGACGGACTTTGGAAAACGACTGCTTCTAGTTTCAACGCTACTCCCGCTTGGAACATATATGGTGACTTCGTGGGTGTGCCTATCACGTCCCTCGTCCAGCAGACCAATGTCTTCCAGCTGCAACGTATGACTACCCACGACGGTATCAATGTCGACAACTATGTCTTCCCGCGCACCAAGTTCCCCTACGCTATCTATATCGGCACCTACGGACGCGGCGTCTTCATGGATTCTTCCTATGTCACTTCCTACGTAGAGGAGATCGTCGATTCTACTGACTACCGTGTCGGCATCACTCCCGTTGTGAATTCTAAGGGCAGCAATACCGTCAAGGTATTCCCCAACCCTGCCTCGGTCCGTACCACCATCGAACTCACCGTGGCTAACGCTGGCAACGCACAGCTTCGCGTTTATGACCTCAGTGGCAAACTCGTCATCAACCGTAGCATGGGCCGTCTTGCCGAAGGAGTACACAACCATGTCGTCGACTGCTCCGGTCTCGCCAAAGGCATGTATCTCATCAACGTCCTTGTTGGCAACGAGTCCGCCGCCACGAAACTTCTCGTGAAATAATATTAGTTAGATATTGTTAGAGGTACTCGTTCCACGTGGGGACAGTACCTCTTTTTTTATCCTTATAATCTCAAGAACGCTCAAAATGTCTGATGGATTTTGTTGCTATTCTTGGATGTTTTTTTAACCACTTAGCCCCCAACGATAACCATGAACACCAATCTTGTAAAAGAACTCCAATGGCGCGGCATGATCCACAACATGATGTCTGGCACTGAGGAACAGTTATCTAAAGAAGTTACCACCGCCTATGTCGGCATCGACCCTACTGCCGACTCTCTCCATATCGGCCACCTTGTGTCTATCATGCTTCTCAAACATCTGCAAATGGCAGGTCATAAACCCTTGGCCCTTGTGGGCGGCGCTACTGGCATGATCGGTGACCCCTCCTTCAAAGCCGCTGAACGCAAGTTGCTTACCCTCGAGGAGGTGCAACACAATGTGGACTGTATCCGCAAACAATTGTCCAAATTCCTCGATTTTGACAACCCCGTCAATGGTGCCGAGATTGTCAATAACTACGATTGGATGAAAGACTACCTCTTCCTCGATTTCATCCGTGATGTTGGCAAACATATTACGGTCAACTATATGATGGCCAAGGACTCTGTACAGAAACGTATGGAAACCGGCATCTCTTTCACAGAGTTCAGTTACCAGCTGTTGCAGGGCTTCGACTTCCTCACCCTCTATCGTACCAAGAATTGCCGCTTGCAGATGGGTGGTTCTGACCAGTGGGGCAACATCACCACCGGCACCGAACTCATCCGTCGCATGGAAGGCGGCGAAGCCTATGCGCTCACCTGTCCCCTCATCACCAAAGCCGATGGCACCAAGTTCGGCAAGACCGAGGGTGGCAACGTATGGCTTGACCCTGCACGTACCAGCCCCTATAAGTTCTACCAGTTCTGGCTCAATTGCTCGGATGTCGATACGGCTCGCTACATTCGTATCTTCACTCTGCTCAGCAAAGAAGAGATAGAAGCCCTCGAACAGGAACATGCGCAAGCCCCCGAGCGTCGTGTCCTTCAGAAAGCCCTGGCCAAAGACATTACCTGCCGTGTCCATAGTGAAAAAGACTATGAGGCGGCCGTGGCTGCCAGTGAACTTCTCTTCGGCAAAGGCACCACGGAACAGCTTAACAGCCTCGACCGCGACACGTTGTTGAGTGTCTTCGAGGGCGTCCCCCAGTTCTCCGTCAGCCGGTCCACCATCGAGAATGGCGTCAGCCTTATCGATCTGGCTGCTTCCGAAACATCCATGTTCGCTTCCAAAGGCGAGATACGTAGAGAACTCAAACAGAACTCCATTTCTGTCAACAAAGCCAAGGTTGGTGAAGACTACACCGTAACACTTTCCGACGTCCTTCCCTGCGGCTTAATCCTTGTTCAGAAAGGTAAGAAGAATTACTACCTCATCTCCGTCGAGTAGTCCCCCGGAGATTTATCTCTCTGTGTACTCTATTCCCGCGATAATCCTATATCGCCATCTTTTCAAAAAACATGAGGGTGTCTCATACGTATGGGGCGCCCTCTTTATGTGCGCTGTCGGTGTGTCTGGTAAAAGCTGTAAATTGTTTTTCACGAACCGACTCTCGTAGAGTGCCCTTCGAACAGAGGATCATACTAATCCTCTCAAATCAAACAGTCTATAGAGATAAAGATTTGATAGAGTTGGAGCAATTTGAGGAGTTTCTTGCGAAGCGACTCTCGCCCTGAAAAGATGGCCACCAAGAAAGGCAAAAAGCTGGCAAGTCGAATCAGCAGGTGGTCATAATGCAATTATTCTCACCAACTGATTGAAGCAATTCTATCGCTCTTTCAGCGGCCTCCTTATCAAGACCATGATAAGGATTGACAACAATCAACCTGGACAGCTGATGCTCGTTGAAATTGCTTTCGTCAATATCGTCAAGGATGACGTATTGGCAATCCTCCTTGCATTCCTTTAGCCAAGCATCTATTTTATCGCCTCGATGCCTGCATCCTGATGACGAAGGAGTCGCATCAATCACGTAGCCGGGCAAGCCTCTTTGTTTCCACATGTTGAGTATGTCCCTGTAAGTCATCAAAGACTTCCACGAAGACGTTACCACTATGTCGGCTCCCGTCTTTTCTATGATTTCCTTCAGATACCCAACGCAATTTGTGTCAAAGACAGCCCCGAACTCATCGTGGCAGGGAAGATCTTCTTTCCCGAGGATGTGACCATAGTAGGCTGTGTCCATTACACCGTCGAAATCAAGGAAGATAACCTTCATGGGTTTCTTGGCCTTCATCTTGATTCTTTGAAATACTCCACTATGGCATCCCAATCAGGGAATTGCTCACTACCAAATTGTATGAGTTTCCCTTGAAATTCAGAAGCACCATTTTTCATGCGGTCATCAATTAGGTAATCTCCTTTGTTTAGGTCTTTGTGATGTGTGAGAATAAGCCTTTTATAGGCAACATCCCCTAAATACTGCTTCACCCACACAAGCTTATCCGCCCATGCTGAAGGATTGTTCCAAGGTGCCGTAGAGAGAATATATACATCGAAATGTTCAGCCAGATAGCGGTAGGCTTCGATTGCGCCTTTCATGGGCTTCATCAAAGAAAAGATGCCAGGCACATCATCCAAATGGCCTTCGTATTCTTTCATGGTTTCATTGGAAAGATATGGAAAAGCCGTGGTAAAATCCACCAGCACGTTATCCATGTCGATATAGAAGATTTGCTTTTTCATCAGATTAGTATTTCATTCAACCACATTAGCGGAAATAAGGCGTTACATGTCCATTGGAGACAAACACCTTCTTTCCGTTCCATTCCTTTTCAATAGCCCAGCCCCCATAAAGTTCATTCAATCGTTCAGCCTCTTGTACTGAGTCAACAGGGAAATAATCGGTATAGTAATCATCGTTTTCCTCGCCATGGTATTCGCTTTTCTGAACTAGTATTAATCCCCCACAATTACGGCATCGGTAAAGTTTTCTGCCTCCATCATCCCAAGTATGAAGACAATGTCCGTTGCACATGTCGCCATAATCCCATAATTCTTCCAACATCCCACGGAAATGTTCAAAAGCCTCCGCTGCTGTCGGCAAATCAAATCCTATGCAATGATGTTGGTCGTTTGGGAATTTCTTCAAGAGCTCATAATGCTTCTTTTTTTCTGCGTTCGAATTCCTCCCAGTAGGCTTGTTTTTCTTCTGGTGTCCTTGGATTCTCCACCCTTTTGTTTTATTCTTTTCCCACTCGCTCATACTCAGGTATGCTTTCATGAACCTTCGGTTTTCTCTTTTAAGAGCACCAAATATCTCTGGTTTCTCTTCGGGTTTTTTCATCTGATTGTTTTCAGTCTTTTTAAGGCCGTTTTGCTTATTCTCTTGCTCATGTGATAATCCTGTTCTCTCGCAAACTTCAGACTGCTTTTGGCTGTTTGCTGTAGTCTCCGTTGCCTGTTTCTTTTCGGATTTATTCGAGATAATCACAATAATGAGTATCACTATCATTATGACTATCGATATGATTTTAATTGTTAGATAGGATGACATAGTATTTACCTGTTTCTTCTGCTCTTACGGATTTGCAGGTCTTGCCTTGTGTTTTAAAAATCGCCCCCCCCCCCTCTTTGTAGATTTGGATGATGGTATTTGGTTATGTTATAACAACAGTTTATTCAAACCGGTAGTATCCCAAAAAGTGTGTAAAGAGTAGAATGCAAATATAGGAATAATTCATCAAATTAGGGAGGGGAAAAAAAACTAAAAAAAAATGGACTTTACACAAAAGCAATAGTACGAAATTTTAGCGGAGCAGCTAAAAAAAGAAGACGGGCTGGAAGAATTACTAAAGGCCACATTCAAGTTCATAATGCAGGCGGAGCAGGAGGAGTATGTCATGGAGACGGGGAGCTACCGAAACGGCTACCGACCGAGAAAG
>JAFUVR010000107.1 GCA_017477485.1 Bacteroidales bacterium
ACCACCATCACCGATGCTACCACCGCTATCAACGCTACGATAGCTGCTAACGCCGCCAAGGTCGATTCCATCGACGCTGCTATCAACACCACCATCGCTGCTAACGATGCTAAGGTTGATTCTATCGACGCTGCCATCAATGCTACTATCGCTACTAACGATGCTAAGGTAGACTCCATCGACGGTGCTATCAACACCACCATCACCGATGCTACCACCGCTATCAACGCTACGATAGCTGCTAACGCCGCCAAGGTCGATTCCATCGACGCTGCCCACGATGCCGCTATTACTGCCAATGCAGCTCTTGCTACTGTGGTTGACTCCATCGCTGACACCCTCAGCACCCTTGTGGCCGCCAACAAACTGGCCGCCGAGACCAACGCCGAGGCCATCGCCGCCAACGCCACTATAGTTGACTCCATCGCCGACACCCTCAGCACCCTCGTGGCCGCCAACACTGTTGCCATCGCCGACAATGACTCTATCATCAACGCCAAGGTCGACTCTCTCTACAATCTCGTTCACGCCAAGGCCATTGCCGATTCTACCACCCTTCAGGACAGCATTGACAAAGTAGCCGCTATGGTTATGCTGGGCTCTTTCGACCCCGATTCCGTCTCTGCCATCGCCCACGACACCGCTAAGGTCATCCGTGCTGAATACGAAGCACTGCACGACAATCACGAACTCAGAATCGTAGAACTCAAAGGTCGCGTCGACAATCTCTCCGATGCTGGCAATATCGACGGTGTCCTCACCCTCGGCAACGATGCTGGTGCAAAGCAGATCAAGAACGTCGCCGATCCTACCGAGGACCAGGATGTGGCTACCAAGGCCTATGTCGATATCCTTGCTCATCTTGTGGACTCGCTCCGCAACGAGATTTCCCGTCTCACCTCCAGCCTCAACCGCCTCAACACCTATGGAGATACTACCGTTTACGCTACATCCGACCTCATTGCCGCTGGTCTCGATATCAAAGGTCACACCTATAACGCCTTCGGTACCTTCAACGACACCATCGGACTCAATGTCAATGGTTTCGATACCATCGTACGCATCCACATCATCAATACTGCTGAGGCTTTCGGCGATGGCACTGCCGACGGTACTGTCGAACACCCCTACATCCTCTCTTCCGAGGCTGACCTTTTCGCCTTCTATGATATGACTCAGCCCACTGGCAATGTCTTCATCGACAAGTCTTTCGCACTCGGCGCCGACATCGTCCTCACCAAGGAGTGGACTCCTATCGTGGCCTTCAACGGCACCTTCGACGGAGCCAATCACACTATCACCTTCGCTAATGGCATGGCTGTTTCTACTTCCGAACCGAATGTAGGTTTCTTCGCCACCGCTACGGGTGCCACCATCCAGAACCTCGCTCTTGCCGGCGATGTTACGGTTGATGTTACTTCTGGCACTGTCCGTTTCGGCTCTGTGGTGGCTAAAGCCAAAAATATTACGCTCGACAACTGCCATAGCACGGTCAACGTTACCGTCAACAACACTGGTACAGGCAGTACCAATATCGGAGGTCTCCTCGGTGCGGTCTCCAGCAACACTCTCACCGTCCGCAACAGTTCCTCAAGGGCTTCTCTGACGGCCACTATCAACAAGTCGGTCAACATTGGTGGCCTTGTCGGTCTCTCTGCTGTTACTTCCAGCCTCACCATCACCAACTGCGCCAACAACGACACTATCAACGCTACTGCTACTAACGCCAATGTCGGTGGTCTCGTGGGTTCCCAGTCTCAAAGCACGGTCAGTGTTACCATCGACAACTGCTACAATGGTGGTATCCTCAACCTCCCCGTCGTTACCGGTACTTCTAAGGTTGGTGCTCTTGTGGGTAACAACGCTTGCGCTACTACCACGGGCATCCAGTACAACTACATCAATGTGTTCAGTATCATGGATGCTGGCGTTGCTCGTCCTATGTATATGAACAGTGTTGTTATCGATGACGAGTTAACTAACAACCGTGTGATTATGTACAAGAATAGCGGCTCTGTGTGGAGAATGTATTCCGTCTATGAAACCTCCTCTTCTACTGTTATGAGTAGCATTGTCTATGATGACCTTGATTCATCGAATCCTTTCACCTGTCTCAAGTATCGTGCCAAACATCAGCTTGCCGGCGATGCCGAGGCTAATCAGTGGCAGTACGATACAAGTGTTGATTTTGGGGCCATCTACATGAACCAGCGCTAATCTACAACGATACATGCCTCCCTTTCGGGGGCTCTATCGACCCTCTGCCTTTCGGACGGCTTCCCATCATGGGGGGCCGTCTTGTTTTTATATAGGTGTCCTATCCCCGCTGCATCGCTTTCTCGACACCCCCTTGCAAGAAAAAACGCCAAAGTAATACTAAATAAATAGAAACATAGTTATTCTTATTGTCCTTCATTCACCCTTTAATATAGCATCTGCCATGAAACGCTGTCTTGTCCTACTGCCCATCGTCGCTCTGCTATCGTGGTGCTCCTCTCTCTCGGCGCAGACCACGCAGGGCCTCACCCGCTTTGCCACCGTGGTCGATGGTGATACGATTCCCATGTATCAGCTGCACGACGTGAGTATCATCTCCTCCCACCAGTTCCTTACCGACAAGGAGAAACGTCAGAACAAGAAACTCATACGCAACGTCAAGAAGATGCTCCCCTATGCTCTTGAAGGCAAACGGCGTCTCGATGCCCTCGAGGCCCAGATAGCCTCTATGCCCAAACGTAAACGCAACGAGGCCATCAAGGCTGCCGAGAACAAGCTGCGTAAGGACTTCGAGGAAGACCTCAAACAATGCACCTTCTCGCAGGGCAAGGTGCTCATCAAACTCATCGACCGCGAGACCGGCCGCACCTCCTACAATCTCGTGGGCGAGCTCCGCGGCACTTTCCGCGCCTCCTTCTATCAGGTCTTTGCCCGTATCTTCGGATTCAACCTCAAGACCCACTACGACCCGCAGAACAACAAGGATGACGAACTCATGGAACGCGTCATCAAGGCCGTACAGCATCACCAAGTGTAGCCGTGATTCATTATCCAATAGGGCAGCCGCCTCTCTCCGCTGGCTGTCCTTTCTTTTTTCCGTGACCTACACCGGACTGGATTTATGAATAATACAAACAACAGCTGGCTGTCCTTTCTTTTTTTTACTTGACTTACACCTGATTACTCTGAATAATCTGATTACTCTGAGCTGGCTGTCCTTTCTTTTTTTACTTGACCCACACCGCGACATCCCTGCTTCCCTCCGTAGTTCTAATCACTGGCCCACTTATACAGGATATGATATGACCCACACCGCGTCATTCCCGTTTTCAGCGTTATCTCTACGCTTTCCTTGCTTACATATAGGAGATGTTTTCTCGCTACATTCTGTCTGACGCGTTTCCTGCACGCTGGGATGTTTTGCTTGGCCGCTCCCACATCCTGTTAATTACTATTTTTTTCTTTGAATATCACATCGCTCTTCAAATCGGATAGTTAATCGTATCTTTGTATTATGGACGAAAAAAAAGGTTTTGCATTCCTCGATGCTGCGCCACTGCGCAGTGAACCCAGCCACCGTGCGGAGATGGTCAGCCAACTCCTTATGGGCGAGACGTTTCAAGTCCTCCGACAGCATGAAGGATGGTCCCATGTGCGCAATACTTTGGACGGCTACGAGGGCTGGATTGACAACAAACAGTATGTAACCCTCGATGCTGTGACGACAGAGATGCGGCAACGTCTGGCCCATGTTGCTCTGGCAGAGAAGGAGCGTGCTATGGCTGTCGACAATTCCCCCTCGCGCTATGCGTCGCGCAACTATCTCAATGCACCTTATCTCTGGGGTGGCAAGACGGCACTCGGCATCGACTGTTCCGGGCTCACCCAGGTCTGCTTCCATGCCTGCGGACGCACTCTGCTGCGCGATGCCGCACAGCAGGCCACGCAGGGCGTTCTCGTTCTTGACATGGCTTCGCATCCCGCACCGACCTCGTTGGCCGACGCCTGCGCCGACGACCTGTGCTTCTTCGGACCTTCGCCCGACCGCATCACCCATGTGGGCATTTTCTGCGGCGGCGACCGCATCATCCATGCCTCCGGCTTCGTCCGTATCGACCGCATCGACACCCGTGGCATCTACGACGAGCGGTCCCGCACCTACACCCACAAGCTTCAGTCCATCCGTCGCATAGCTGCGCCCATGCAATAGCCCGTAGCCGTCTCCATTCAGCAGTGCATTGACCTGCGCTATTTGCGCTATTCAACAACACCAACAGCCTACGGTCCTTCTTTTTTTTCGCTATGGCTGCTGCAAAGAGCGAATTTCTTTTATTCCTGCTCCTCACCCTGATGTTCTATAAAAAAGCGTTCAGTGTATCAATAAAAAATAGTAATTTTGCACGATTGTTTTGCGGCTGAGACGGGTGGCGGACGATGCACCGCCTGTCGGATGCAGGCCGCCAACGGCCAACCAATTCTTTCAGAAAATGAACGCCAATTTAGACAACATCATCGTCATAGGCGACCGCGTGCTCATCAAGCCCGGCGCCGCCAAGAAGACCAAGAGCGGGCTGCTGCTCCCTGCAGGCTATCAGGAGAAGGAGGACATCCTCACCGGCTATATCCTCAAATGTGGCCCCGGCTACGCCCTTCCCGATATGGAGGATGTGGAGAGCTGGAACCACGACGCACGCACCGTCAAGTACCTGCCCCTGCAGGTGCAGGCCGGCGACCTCGCCATCTTCATGCAGAAAAATGCGGTGGAGATTAAGTATGCCGGAGAGAAATACTATATTGTACCCCAGAGTGCTATCCTGCTTGTGGAACGTGAGGAGATATGATGGTTCGCCCGCAGCAGATGCAGCCAGACACTATGCGGCGCGTCGTTCCCGGTAACGGCATCTCCAACACCCTTTTCTCTCTGCGACAACGTCTCCAATTACAATGCTGATTGTATTTCCCTCCTGTACTGAAATCGGGCTTGCAGCCCTTCTAAAGAAATGCCTCAGTCGACAAATGAAGAGTTCCAACGCTCTCCTTTGTTTCAAAAATAAATAACAACCTTTTAATACTCACTATTCTATGACATCCAGCGAAATCCGGTCTAAGTTTTTAGCATATTTCGAGTCGAAACAGCATCATGTGGTGCCCAGTGCCCCCATGGTGGTCAAGGGCGACCCTACTCTTATGTTCACCAATGCCGGTATGAACCAGTTCAAGGATATCTTCCTCGGCAACAGCCCGGCGCAGTATCCCCGTGTGTGCGACACCCAGAAGTGTCTGCGCGTCAGTGGCAAGCACAACGACCTTGAAGAGGTGGGCCACGACACTTACCACCACACCATGTTCGAGATGCTGGGCAACTGGTCGTTCGGCGACTATTTCAAGAAGGAGGCCATAGCCTACGGATGGGAGTTTCTCACCGAGGTGATGGGCATCGACAAACGCAATCTCTATGTCACCGTCTTCGGAGGCGACGAGAAGGAAGGGCTTGAGATGGACCGCGAGGCCTACGACTTCTGGAAGGCCCATATCGACGAGGACCGCATACTCTGTGGCAGCAAGAAGGACAACTTCTGGGAGATGGGCGACCAAGGCCCTTGTGGCCCCTGCAGCGAGATCCATATCGACCTGCGCGACGAGGAGGAGAAGAAACGTGTGGCCGGCAAGGACCTCGTCAATAAGGACAACCCGCTGGTCATCGAGATCTGGAACCTTGTCTTCATGCAGTACAACCGACTGGCCAACGGGACTCTTGAGCCGCTGAAGGCCAAACATATAGACACGGGTATGGGCTTCGAGCGCCTCTGTATGGTCATGCAGGGCAAGAAGTCCAACTACGACACCGATGTCTTCCAGCCTCTCATCCAGGCCATAGCGCGCCGTGCCGGCCATACTTATGGCGCCAACGAGCAGGCCGACATCGCCATGCGCGTGTGTGCCGACCACCTGCGTGCTGTCAGCTTCTCCATTGCCGACGGCCAGCTGCCCTCCAATGCCAAGGCGGGCTATGTCATCCGCCGCATCCTGCGCCGTGCCGTCCGCTATGGTTACACGTTCCTCGGATTCAAAGAGCCTTTCATGTGTTCCCTTGTTCCCACCCTCGTGGAGCAGATGGGCCATCAGTTTCCCGAGTTGCAGAAACAGCAGCAACTCATCGAGAATATCATCCGCGAGGAGGAGCAGTCGTTCCTCAAGACCCTTGCCAACGGCATCTCGCGTTTTGACGACTATATAGCACGTCACGCCTCGGCGAAGCATGAGATCGACGGGGCCTTTGCTTTCGAACTCTTCGACACCTACGGCTTCCCCATCGACCTCACACAGCTCATGGCTACCGAGCAGGGCTGGACGGTCGACATGGAGGGATTCCAGCGCGGCCTCAACGAGCAGAAGGAGCGTAGCCGTGCCGCCGCCGCTGTGGAGAACGACGACTGGGTGGAACTCCACGCCGGTGTGGAACAGCAGTTTGTGGGCTACGACACCCTCGCCGCCGATGTGCAGATAGTGCGCTATCGTCGTGTGAAGACCAAGGACAAGCAGTTCTTCCAGCTGGTCTTTGACCAGACCCCCTTCTATGGCGAAGGTGGCGGACAGGCTGGCGACAAGGGCAGCCTCACGACGGATGGCGAGACGCTCCGCATCGTCGACACCAAGAAGGAGAACAATCTCATCGTGCATATCGTCAATCAGTTGCCTGCCGACCTTACGGCTACTTTCACGGCTACGGTCGATGCTGCTGCCCGCCGTGCTACGGAGTGCAACCATAGCGCCACCCACCTCATGCATAAGGCCCTGCGGCAGGTGCTGGGCACCCATGTCGAGCAGAAGGGCTCCAGCGTCGATGACAAGCGTCTGCGTTTCGACTTCAGCCATTTCGCCAAGCTCTCCCACGACGAGATACGCCAGGTGGAGCGTCTCGTCAACGAGGACATCCGCCGTGCCATCCCCCTCGACGAGCATCGTGCCATGCCTATTGCCGAGGCCCAGAAGATGGGGGCTATGGCCCTCTTTGGCGAGAAATATGGCGAGCGGGTGCGCGTGGTGCGCTTTGGCGACAGCATTGAGTTCTGCGGCGGCACCCATGTGGCCAACACGGGCTACATCGGTTCTTTCCGCATCGTGAGCGAGGGTGCCGTAGCCGCTGGTATGCGCCGCATAGAGGCCGTGACCGGTGCCGCTGCCGAGGCTTACTGCGACGAGATGCAGGACCAGCTCGATGCCCTGCGCGAGATGCTGAAAAACACCAAGGACCTTGCCGCTGCCATTGCCCGTCTGCAGGACGACAACACGGCCATGCGAAGCCAGATAGACCACTACCAAAAGGAGCAGGCTGCCGCCCTCTGCCGCACCCTTGCTGGCAAGGTGGAGGCCAACCCTGTGGTGGCTATGCAGATTGATGCCGACCTTTCGCAGCTCAAGGATGCCGTCATGCAGCTTCGTCTCGACCATCCCGACATGGCGCTCATCCTCGGCAGTGCCTTTGGCGACAAGCCGTCGCTGATGGTGTGCCTCGGACAGCAGCGCGTCGACGCAGGGCTCAACGCAGGCCAGATAGTCCGCACCGCCGGCAAAGAGATTCAGGGCGGCGGCGGCGGCCAGCCCGCCTATGCCACCGCCGGTGGCAAACAGGTGGAGGGCCTCGAGAATGCCATACGTGTGGCCCGTCAGCTGGTTGAAGGATAAAACGCCCTCGGACGATTTAGATACTCAGTCAGAGGCAGACATCCCGTTGCGAAGGGATGACCTGCCTCTTCTCTTTTCGGATGATGGAAGCGGAAAGTCTGGCTTGCGGTGGTCCGTTCTGTCATGTGCGGCAGACAGGTTGCTCGACGCGGGCTTTCTTTCCTGTGTTCGTAGCTGTCGATGTCCTGTGCTCGTAGCCGTCGAAGTGCTCATGCCGTGGCAAGCTATGGTACTGTTGAACATTGACGGCGACGGCCCGTTAGGCCTGCGGAAGTCGGTGCTGGTGCGACAATCATGGGATTGGGATTATTTTGTCTTTTTTTATTTGACAGAAAATCATATCTTTGAAGATTGCAAAAAAATGCTGTAAATAGTATATAATCTGACAATCAGTTGATTGTGAGACATTTTGTATATACGGATACTGCGTTAAGCATCAGATAATATAGAACGTTTTCGATAAGCCGAATCCAGACGAGCTTGCTCGTATGGTGAGGCGAGAAAACGGCTAAATGAAATTTAACACTATGAGATACACCCGTTTCTGCTTAGCAATAGTCCTTTCTCTCGTCTTTTGCTGTACATCCCTGCTCCAAGCACAGGTGCCGCAGGCGTTCCACTACCAGATGGTGGTGCGCGATGGCGGTGACCAGCTGGTGCGTAGCCGTTCCATAGGCCTGCGCCTCACCATCCAGCGTGCCAACGCGGGCAGCCCTGTCGTCCTCTATCAGGAGACGCAGACCCTGGCCACCGACCTCAACGGCCTGCTCCAGGTCGAGGTGGGCCGCGGCACGCGCAACCCCTCCTACGGTCTCTTTGCCGACATCCCGTGGGGCGACTACACCGACATCGAGCTC
>JAFUVR010000108.1 GCA_017477485.1 Bacteroidales bacterium
CACTACCACCTGCATGTGTGGTGGAACGTGAGCACGACCTACGACAGCGCGCTGTGCGAGAACTACCTGCCCATCACTTGGAACGGGCGCACCTTCACCTCTACCGGCACGCAGCAGGCCGTCCTCGTGGGCAGCCACGGCGTGGACAGCACGGTGACGATGCGCTTCCGCCGTCTTGTCAACACCCACCATACGCAGCGCGACACCGTGGTGGAGAACAGCCTGCCCGTGCGCTATGCGGGCCTGACCTTCGGCACCGACCAGCGCGACACGACGCTCGTACGCGTCAACGCGGCAGGGTGCGACAGCCTGATACATTATTCGCTGCACGTGTGGCGCAATGTTTACAATACCGTAGACAGCACGTTGTGTGAAAACTTCCTGCCGCTGACGTGGAACGGAGTCTCATTTGCCGACGATGACTCTTCGCAGATTATACTGATGGGCAATCATGGCGTGGACAGCATCTTGACGATGCGGGTCCATGTGTTGCGCAACACCTATCTGGAACATCATGACACCGTGGTGGAAAACCGGCTTCCGGTACGTTTTGCCGGCCTCGTTTTTGTCGCACCACGGGCTGATACCTTATTGCGTCGGGTCAACTCGGCGGGCTGCGACAGCCTGATCACCTTCTCGCTCTTCGTACACTGGAACTACCACATGCGCTATGACACTATGGTGTGCCGCAACTATACGCCGTTGGTGTGGCGCGATTCGCTGTTCCGCGACAGCGATGTCAAGAACACCCTTCTCATGGCCTCGACGGGTGCCGACAGCCTAATCACCCTGAAGATGCAGGTCAACGATGTGTATGACACCAGCGTGGATGCATCCATCTGTTTTGCCGACAACTATTATGTGGGCGACAATGCCTTCAAGCATGAGGGCGACTACGACGTGATGCTGTCCTCTATCTATGGATGCGACAGCATGGTGCACCTCTCGCTGACTGTCTATGAGACTTTCTTCTACCAAGAATATGATACCATCTGCGACAACCAGCAGCAGTATTTTGAGGGCCAGTACTTTCAGAAAGCGGGCACCTATGTCGTCAATCGCTACACCACTTATGGGTGCGACAGCGTGTTGACGCTGTTTCTTGCTACCAAGCCGTCGTATGACGATACCGACTATGTCGTGATCTGCTATGGCGAACGTTATGTGTGGTCGGACAGCGACACCTACGACAGGTCCACCAGTGAGCCACGGATGCACTACTTCGCTTCGAACGACTGCGACAGCCTCCGCACGCTCAACCTGCAGGTGGACCAACCTGTCCACGCCGCCATCAAGGCTTCGCCCACGGTGGTTGCCGAAGTGGGGCAGGATGTCACGCTCTCCGATATCTCCATCAATGACAGCCTGCGGTGGTGGTTCTTTGATGGCGAGCTCTTCTCACGGTCGCCACAGCTGGTATATCCCTTCCCGCCTGACCGCGACACGCTCCATGTGGTGCTCGCAGTGGAGAGTGCCCTCGGATGTCGAGACACCGCGACGGTGACGATTTATAACGACATGGTGCGGATCTGGGCCCCCAGCGTCTTCACGCCCACGCTGCCCTCCAACAACAAGTTTATTGTGCAGGGTTATAATATCGGCTCGTTTGAATGCCGCATCTATAACAGGCAAGGCCTCTTGGTCTACCACTCGCGCGACATCTCTTCGGCATGGGATGGCACTCATGGCGGCACCCTCTGTTCGCAGGGAGCCTACATATATCATGTGACCTATACGTCGCTCTACCAGCCTAAAGAGACCCGTAAGCTGACGGGCTCGGTGTTGCTGATGCGTTAGTAACAAACCGTGGCTCATAACTACATGGTCATCGTCCTTCCGTGTGGTCGAAAAAATGTATCTTTGTTTTGAATAATAAGTGGCGATGCATCTTGCATCCTTTTGTATTTTAGCATGGTATGACGAAACCGATGGTCGGCGGCAATATAAAAAAAAGAATCCCTCTTAGACGCTATCTCCTATTAGCCGTCTGTCTGGTTTCGTTCCTGTGTATGACTCCTTTAGTACGGGGTCAGGTGGCGGGACTCTCCACGCTCTCAGTGCTGGACATGCCTTCCTCTACGCGCGGAGCCGCTCTGGGCATGGATTTCTTGGCACTGCCGCAGGGCGCCATCGACCTTTCGCTGGACAACCCGTCGCTGATTGCCGACCGTCAGCGGGGACAGGCCATGGTAAGCTATGCCGGACTGAGCCGTGGCACCAATTTCGGCACCATGGCCTATGCTCACGATTTCGAGCGGCTGGGCCATTTTGTCTTCGGCTTGCACTTTTGCAGCTTCGGCTCCTTCGAGGGATATACCGAGGAGGAGGTGTCAACGGGTCGCTTCTCGGCAGCCGACTATGTGTTGTCCATAGGGTGGGGTAGGGCGATAGATTCCAATTTCTCCATCGGCGTCAGCTTCAAGCCCGTCTATTCCCACTATGAGAACTATAGCGCCTTCGCCCTTGTCTTCGATGTGGCGGGCCGCTATGTGAGCAATAGCCGCCAGTTCGCCGCCAGCATAATGGGGCGCAACATCGGGGCCCAGATCGTGGCCTTCGACAATACGGTGGAGCACATCCCCTTCGAACTCGCTGCCGGACTCTCCTACAAACTACGCAATGCCCCTTTCCGTTTCTTCCTGAACCTCGCCGAGTTGCAGAAATGGGACATCCGCTATGACGACAGCCTCAGCCCCACCTCGGAGACCGACCCTTTCACCGGCGAGACTGTCAGCCAGTCGCCTGCGGCAGCTTTCTTTGACAAGGCAGGTCGCCACCTGCAGGTAGGCATCGAACTCAATGTGGGCGAGCATTTCTTTGCCCGCATCGGCTATAACTACCGCAAGGCCGCCGAGATGCGCGGTGCCGACGTGCTCAATATGTCGGGCTTTGCCTTCGGCTTTGGTTTCTCCTATAGGGGCTTCGACTTCGCCTATGCCCACAACAACTATCACCTCTGGCAGGCCCCTAATTATATCTCCATCTCCACCCAGATCGACCGTTTCTTCAGATAAACAATGATGATGAATATGGCAGGCCCCGTCGCCCTGCCTTAGTTATAGGATTATTAGTGAATTAAAGTAAGGAACCGAGAACGTCGCTCCTACGTCGATAGACCGTATCTCCTTCTGGCAGCAGGCGGTTTCAAAGCATTCTTCAACATTTTCCCCTTTTTTTATGCACCTACAATTAGTCATCAGCAACCAGACCAATCCGCATCTCAATGTGGCGGTGGAGAATTATCTCGTGTCGTGCGACGCTCCCGACACCATCACGCTCTACCTATGGAAAAACCACCGCACCGTGGTGATAGGGCAAAACCAGAACCCTTATGCGGAATGCGACGTGGAGTTGCTGGAGTCGGAAGGCGGCTACCTGATGCGCCGGCGCACCGGCGGTGGCGCCGTCTATCACGACGATGGCAACATCAACTTCTCCTTCGTCGTGCCGCCGGCCCACTACGACCAGCTGCGCCAGTTCCGTGTGCTTATGAAGGCTGTGGAGTCCTACGGATTGCACTGCGAGCTCAGCGGACGCAACGACGTGCTGTGCGACGGACGCAAGTTCTCGGGCAATGCCTTCAGCCGCGGTACCCATCAGTATCTGCATCATGGCACCATCCTTATCGCTGGCAATGTGGACGATATGCGGCGCTATCTGAAGGTGAAGCCCTCCAAGCTGAGTCGCCATGGCGTGGCCTCGGTGCGCAGCCGTGTGGTGAATCTCTCCGAGCTGGCCGCCGTCACGTCGGACAATATCGTCCCACGCCTGGTCGACGCTTTCGAGCAAGAGTATGGCGGACAGGTCGTCGAGACGGCTTTCGATCAGCTCAGGACCCTCCCTGCGGTGCAACGCCTCTACGACGAGTTTGCCAGCGACGAGTGGCGTTTTGCACGTTGGCGCTCTTTCCATGCCGAACGGCATGGCTCCTTCGATTGGGGCGAGGTCGAGCTCTCTCTCGTGGTGGATGAGGCCAGCCGCACCATCACCGACATTGAGGTCTCTACCGACTGCCTGATGGTGTCGCTGGTCGACGAACTGCGACGCCATCTGATTGGCGCCTCCTCCGTGTCGGCACCTCCTCTCGACCCGTCGCTCCAGCCCGAACTGGCCCAGATAATCAGCGATATCGACGGCTTGATTTTTTGATTTTCTCCCATTGACAAATAAAACCTATCTTTGCAGTACGAAATATATAAACGATTAAACATTTAACATCATGAAACGTCTATTCTTTATCCTAACTTTTGCATTGCTCTCCTGTATGGCCTCGGCCAGCGCGGTGCACTATTTCACCTACTCCCAGGCCAACCGCGTGGTGCACTATCTCAATGACCAGTCGGAGCTGATGATCTACTGCGGCTATGCCAACGAGCTGGAAACTTATGTCCTTGTCAACGACGTGTGGGCCGAGCGTTTCAACAGCCGCTACTACGAGATCTGGGTCTACGGCTACGACGCCTACACCGGCGAGGAAATCTTCATGCCCTTGGACCTTGAGTGCGTATGGCTCAACCGCATGGGCCACATGTACAATGCCGCACGTTTCTTGCGCTTCCGTTGCGATGTCTTCATGCCCAACATCGTATGGTCGGTACCGCGCTACAACACCTTCACCCGCATCTCCCACCCCGCCATCTACACCCGCACCTATCACTATGACGTGCACACCTACGGATGGGTACCGCCGGTCTACAACAGCACTACCGTCGTAGTGGTCAACAACCAGCCCGCACCTCATCCTATCCACCCCTACTATATGCGTCGTCCCACCGAGGTGCCTCCCACCATCACCAGCGTCTACACCCCTGGCAAGGACCGTCCGCAGATGGCCAAACCCACTAAGAACGCCACCACCTCGCGTCCCAGCCCTACCACCACGCCGCGCACCCTCTCGGCCAGCGGTAGCAAGCGCCCCGAGACTACTTCTCGTCCTGCCACTACGACGACTACCACCACTACCACCACGACCACTCAGAGCAACCGTCCTTCGACCACCACTGTGTCGCGTCCTTCTTCGACCACCACAACCTCTACTACTACCAAGTCTCCCACGGTGACCACCACGTCGCGTCCTTCTACGACGACCACCACTACGACCACCACGTCCTCCAAGCCCTCGAAGTCTGCGACCACTACCACCACTACCACGCGTCCTTCCTCCTCGTCTGCCCGTCCAGCAGCCTCGACCAACTCTTCCACCGTAAGGACCACCTCCTCGCCCAGAACGACGACTACCACTACCACCACCAAGAGCAGCAAGAACACTACCACGACGACTCGTCCTTCGTCGACCAGTCGTCCGTCGGCATCCTCTTCTTCCAGCAAGGCCTCGAAGAGCAGCACCACGTCGCGCCCCTCGTCCAGCAGCTCGTCGTCCAGCAGTTCGTCGTCCAGCCGCCACACCTCCACGACCTCCCGTCCCCGATAGTCATACATGGCACATTATATATAAGTGAAGCGGACGGGTCCTCTTCTCATTTATCAACTACTCACTTTTTCTCATCATGCTGCAACTACAATATATCAAAGAACACACAGAAGAAATCATCGAACGTCTGAAAATCAAGAACGTTAAAGATGTTGAAAGCCGTATAGCCGCTATCCTCGACCTGGACGCCCAACGGCGCGCCCTACAGCAGAAGACCGACAGCCTCAAGGCCGAACAGAACAGCATCGCCAAGCAGATTGGCATGCTCATGAAGCAAGGCCAGCGCGAAGCGGCCGAGCAGGTGAAGCAACGCACTGCCGAACTCAAAGCCGAGGAGAAAACGCTCTCCGAACAGGCCGAAGCCATTGAGAACGACCTCAACGCCAAACTCATCTCGCTGCCCAATGCTCCTCATATCAGTGTGCCGCGGGGCACGAGCGAGGCCGACAACGTCGTGGTGGCCGAATATGGCACCAAGCCCGACCTGCCTGCCGACGCACTGCCTCACTGGGACCTCTGTGCCAAATACGACCTCGTGGATTTCGAACTGGGCAACAAGATCACCGGCGCTGGTTTCCCTGTCTATAAAGGCCGAGGAGCTCGCCTGCAGCGTGCCCTGATCAATTTCTTCCTCAACGAAGCCGCCAATGCCGGCTTTGTCGAGATTCAGCCTCCTCTGATGGTCAACGAGGCCAGCGGCCTGGGCACAGGCCAGCTGCCCGACAAGGAAGGACAGATGTATGCCATCCCGCTGGACGGATTCTACATGATCCCCACCGCCGAGGTCCCCATCACCAATATCTACCGCAACTGCATCCTCTCTGCCGACCAGTTCCCCATCAAGCATGCCGGCTATTCGGAGTGCTTCCGCCGCGAGGCAGGCAGCTATGGCAAGGACGTGCGTGGCCTGAACCGTCTGCACGAGTTCAGCAAGGTGGAGATCGTCGTCATCGAACACCCCGACCGCTCCTACGACCAGCTCGAGGAGATGAAGCATCATGTGGGCGGACTGCTTGACAAGCTGGGCTTGCCCTACCACATCCTGAAGCTCTGCGGCGGTGACATCAGCTTCACGTCGGCCATGACGTTCGACTTTGAGGTGTGGAGCGCCGCACAGAAGAAATGGCTGGAGGTGAGCTCGGTGTCCAACTTCGAGACCTTCCAGGCCAACCGCATGAAGCTCCGTTTCAAGGACAACGACGGCCGTATGCGTCTGGCCCACACCCTCAACGGCAGTGCCCTCGCCCTGCCCCGCATCGTGGCCGCCCTGCTCGAGAACAACCAGACACCCGACGGCATCGTGATGCCCGAATGTCTCCGCCCCTATCTCGGCTTCGACATCATCAAATAGAAGTCGTCATAGTCGATAATCTATTAGCATCTTGCACGAGTTTTTCTTTCCGAAAGGCTCGTGCAAGTCTTTTTTTCATCCTTTTAGCAGGCCCTCGCCTATTTAGCTCCGTGTTCCTAAAAACTGCTTGCCAGCCTCATCCCGCGAAGCGACTTGATGGGAGTGCCCTGCGGGCAGAAATCTTACAAATCTAATCAAATCAAACAAATCAAAGAAAGATTTGTACAGATTTGAAAGATTTCTCGCGAAGCGACTCCTCAACTCTTTGTCTAACAAATCACGTAAATTATGCTTGCGCTGTATCTGTATGAATATGCAGGCCTGATGTATGACGTGATGGAATGCTCGTTTTGTTTATCATTCGAAGATAGAAAAACGCCCTTTTTTGCATGTGTACAGTCCTGCCTCGGGAATGGGCGGATGGCTGCCTGTTGATTAATTGTTAATAAAAAAATATTTGTCTAAATTATCTTAAAAAAGCCTTCTGATGGAACGTCTGATTGTATTTGAATTAGGCCTTTTCCTTTGTGCTATATGTGTAAAAAAAAACTTTTTTTACCTATAAATCAGATTGTTGTTTTTTTTTCAGGATAGCGATATTAGTTGTGACGGGAGTGATGTCGCAATCTGTTACGGTTATGTACTTTTGTCAAAAACGGCGTATATCGGGAATTCCCCGTCGTTGAGTTGTCATCCCTTTTTTATACTTTTGCATACGTTATTTATCCGAACCAAACCATGTATTATTGGTGTAAGTTATTGATTATAACCCCCCCCCTATTTTTTAAGGATAGGAGGAACGATGGAGTGCATACCTTCGTTTCGCCTTCTGCATAGCGTTCAGTCCTTGGTGGCAGACGGTTCGTTCGTCGAGTCGCCAAGGCTTTCCTTTTTTCTTGTCTCAAGGTTTTAGTTTAGGTATTGTAGAGGGAATATGTTTATAAAGGGAGACCGAAGGTCGTGGAAGATGCAAGATGTACTGATAACCTATCAAATGATAATATTAATTAATTAAATATTAACCATTATGATTAAAAAACTACTTATGATGACTGCTGTGGTAGCGGCCTTTGTCGCTGCCACGGGCCCTGCGTGGGCGCAGCGGACCGTGACATGGCCTAACAGCACTGTCTCGTCCATCAGTATTATGTTCACGGATAATACTGTATTTACCTACCTTGGCATCCAAGCCGAAGCCCTCGGGTATATGGAATGGGATAGGACCATGCTTAAATTGCATGAAGCCGACACGTTGAGATTCGTCTCGGCAATCGGTAAAATACAGAAGATTGTCTTTTTTTCGAGATATATTGACATTAATGATCCCGAAGAACCCGTAGCAAGCCTTGGTGCCAGTGGCTGGTCACAAACGGACAGCACGTTTGAGTGGACTGGTACGCCGTCAGACACCGTTATACTGACTATGATCGAGCTTGAATATTTGCGAATAAATGATATAGACTCACTGGTGTTCACCGTCGAACTGCCCAGCTATACGCTTGGCAATATCCCCGCGGGCTGGCAGGTTACTGCCAACGGCGACGCGGTGAGTGTCACCAATGGCGAGGCCCTGATCAAGGAGGGTGCCGTGGTAACCCTCACCCCCACGGTGTCCGCCATGGACAGCGTGAAGAACGTAACGATATATAGTCTGAACACGCTCACTATTAGTGGAGTGAATTTCTACTATCTCGCTGGCGAAACATGGACCGAGGCTATCGCCAACCATTCGGCAGAGAATGCTGGGTGGAGTACGGACGAGTCCGTTCGCTTCAATGGCAACAAGATACTTTACAATGATAACATTGGTTCGATGATAGATGCGAATGACGAAATCGACCCATCACTCATCTATAGTCTTATTGATGCCGACTGATGGGCATGTTCCGATAGGCCGAGAGCAAGCGAGACCGTTTGCCAAGGCTAAAACTAATGGAACAGGGTTTTCCAAGCCTTTATTAGCTTAAGAAATCAAAAAGCAAAAAACAATGAATATAATCAAACACACTTTACTTTTGGTGCTCGCCTTTATGATATCGGTGGGCGCATGGGCACAGACGCCTCAGAAGTATGCGTCCGGCACGGTGGATGTCTCCGCCCTGCGAGCGAACGACACGCTGATGGAAGGCGTCACCATAGCCACTTCGTTAGAAACCAAATTCGTTTTCGCCCCCGAACGTTACTCTATCTTTGGGTCGCGTTATGCTACGGATTATTCCTTCTGGCGGTCAGAGCCGGTCCTCATTGGTACCGACGGGACAATCCCGGGCTCAATCGATGTCACCCCCTATACCGAGCAGTACACAGACGGCAACGCGTGGGTGGTGGATAGTGTGAAACTTTCGGGTTCCTACTATTATTGCTACCTTGCGGGTGTCACCTCCACCCTGCCTATCACCGAAGTTCCCCGTCTTCTCGACGACGGCAGCTGGATTTTCGCCATGCCTGCCGGCAATCGTCTTGTCGGGGTCGAGTATAAGTCGGCTGGCGCCCTCGCATGGTCGCCCGCCGTGGTGGGCGGCGTGAACGTCTATCTCGGTCTCGAGAGCGCTGTCTCGTTCCCCGCTTTGTCCAATCCCAACAGTCTCGACGGTGTGCGCTTCGGCTCGTCGAACACCTCCGTGGCTACCATCAACTCCAGCACTGGCGAGATTACCCTCGTGGCCACCGGCTCTGCCACTATCTACGCTGTCTTCAACGGCAACGACGATTTCCTCTACGACTCTGTCTACTATACCCTCAACGTTCTTCCGCTCCCTACCTTGACACTCTCGACTGTGGGCAACGGTACTGTGGAACTGGCCGACATTACATGGACCGATGTCCTGAATGAGACGCTTACCACCAATCAAATGCGTAATACCTACACGGGCGAACATTTCACTGTTACATGCACAGATAAGGGGGGGGACTATGGCTTTTTCCTCAGAACGTGGCAAGGATCCACTGCCACTATCAGTGCCCTACAGGGCGCTATCATCTCCGAGGTGCATCTTACCGCCACTGGTTGGGTGGGAGCCGCTGGTGCTTTCACCAGCAGTGTTGGCACAGTATCAGCCCAAAATGGTAATGCCGAAATAATTATTACCGATGTCAATGCTTCATCGCTGACCATTGGTTCTGGAGATGCCTTGGGAATAGGTAATGTTACCATCTACTTTACCATGCCTATCCTGCCCGACGGTGTCGATTTTGGCACTGCTGATAGCATCTACAACATAAGGCCTGGTGCCGCGGTGGTGGTCAAGGCCACTCCCGCCGACTACAACCACCTCGACTCATGGAGCAACGGCGCTGCGATCAACTTCACCCTTACCGACACCGTCACTGTCAACTCCGATACTACCATCACTGCCACCTTCGAGCAGAATGCTCCGCAATTGGCATGGACTTATCGCGGCAGCACCGACCTGCCCATGGGCGGCGTCAGCGCCTATATCGGATTCGCCTACGACACGTTGAACCTCATCAACTGGACGGCCAACAACGAGATCCGTGATCTCTATCAGTCCAACCACTCCGCCATCCGTATCGGCTCTACCGACGACGGTGTGATAACCTACGGCCCCAACGGCTGGGAA
>JAFUVR010000109.1 GCA_017477485.1 Bacteroidales bacterium
ATAGGATGGGGCTATCAGGGCCACGCTGTCTCCCTGACGTAGAAAAGGCGGCATGATAAAGTCTGTGTCAATGCGCTCAACGGTGTTGGCATCAATAGTGGAAACCAAGATGCTTGGTATTTCGTTCTCAAGAAGTGGCGGCTCGCGTAGTGTAGTGGTGTAATCGTTTTGAGCATGGGCCGAGACGAGCAGGACGAAGAAGGACATCCAACCCGTCAACAAGAGAGGCAAAAAAGATGACACGATGCGAAGAAGGGATATCATCGTTGAGTAGGGAGATGGAAAACCTGCTGTATCTCAGCTATAGCATCGTCGGTCATTCCCTCTGGTACGAACCCCATGCTGCGTGCCGACATATAGATGATGGCGGCCTTGTTGAGCACGTCGACTTGGTCGAAAGCCTCGATGATGTCGTCGCCTACGGCGAAAACGCCATGTTTTTCCCACAATACCACGTCGTGGTGACGAATCTGAGCAAGAGTCTGTTCAGCCAGGGAAAGACTGCCCGGCAGGGCATAGGGCACAACTCCGATGCCAAGAGGCGCAAAGGCGAGGGTCTCCGGAATCATACTCCATAGAAGTCGGGTAAGACGATTTCCGTCGAGCCACTGGGGACTATGACTCATAGCAACCAGCTCGATGGGATGAGTATGAAGCGTGGCACGGCAGGTACTACCGGATTGAAGCAGATAGTTTTGTATTTCGAGATGCGACGGGAGCTCGCTGGTGGGCATAACAGGGTGTTCGGCGATGATATCGTAGTGTGCACAATCGTCGGTGATGCGAATGATGGAGCCTGCCTCCATGGGACGACGAGCGAGATCACGCATACGTTTGCCCGTCCCTTTGGCATAAAAGAACTGTCCTTTCAATGCCGGAAGGGACTTACCGATGGCGAGAGACGGCACGAGGGGCGGAATCTGACGCATACGTTCGTCTATCTGGTCGGTGATATTGACGGTAATATTGCCGCCGTTACGTTCTGCCCAGCCTTTCTGCCATAGGTAGCCTGCCACTTCGGCGATTTGGTCGATGGTGTGTTTCATGAGTAAGTAGGAGTTGGATGGATATATAGACTTGGATAGGAATGACCTGATGAAGAATTACAACAGCTGAGGGAGAAACGAACTGACAATGAGTACTAAAAGTCCAATGACGAGGACCGTGATGGTTCGGGCGTTGCATCCTTTCCACTCTTTGAGAACTATGCCCCAGAAGTTAGAGAAGGTTACGTTGAGAGCCATCAGTATACACCAGCTGAAAGCCAGAAGAGTGGGACTATCGACAAGGAAGCCTTTTCCGAGGCTGAGTCCGAAGAACTGACTATACCAGAGTAATCCGGCGAGGGCGCAGAAAGGCAGGTTATACAGCCAAAGGCGAGCATCGCCATAGTCGGAAAAACTATGGTTGCGTGCGTTCTGATAGAGACAGTATATGGCATTGGTGAGGAATCCGCCAAAGGTTACGAGCATTGTGGCGGGAAGCGATGCAAAGATTGGCTTGGTATCGGCAAAGGTGAGCGACTCGCCATATCCGAGGCCTATGCTGAAACAGGCACTCATGAAACCAGCCAGCAGGGCGACGACAAGGCCCTTGGTAAAATTAAAGTCCTTGACAGATTTTCTCTTCTCCTCCTCAGGCAGCGCAGCACTCTTCATGCCTCCGGCAATGCCGATGATAGCTATGCCGGCAAGCGTTACCACTACGCCGACAATGACGGGCATGGTGAGCGACGAGGTGTTGCCAATGAACACGGGGGTGAGCAATGTGCCGAGGGCAGCACAAGTGCCAAGGGCAATGCTTTGACCCAGAGCTACACCCAGATAGCGCATAGATAGTCCAAAGGTGAGGCCTCCGATACCCCAAAGCACGCCAAAGAAGATGGTAAGCCATGTCTCACGGGGCAACTGTTGAAACATGGAGAGGAGTTCGCCAAAGGTATGTCCCTCGGGGATGGACAAAAGGGTGCCGACCAGCGGAAAAAGAAGCCATGCAAAGGCTCCCTGGACGAGCCAATAGCTCTCCCACCGCCACGACTTAATCTTATTTATAGGCACATAGCTACTTGACTGGCAGAAAGCCCCAATGGCGATGATAAGGATGCCGAGAATAATCACCATGACATTTTTTGTTAGCAGCAAAGGCCATAGCACTCCATTGTGTCGGGATTCCTATAACGATTGCCATTGAAAAAGGGGAAAGTAAAACTCTATTGTCATTTTCTACAGGCAGTCCCAACAGCCACACACGGTTGTCGGGACCTGCCTGAGAAGGATGGCTGATTAACGCTTGGAGGTTACCTGCGCTTCATAGGACTCTATCTCACGGATGAAAGCATCGCCTACGGGCACATTGCTGCGGCGGCAGAATTCGTCGTAGACGGCAGACCATGGCATAGCCTTGGCCTCCTCCATGCGGGCAAGGAGCTGGAATGTGTGGCCCTGCAACTCGTCGTTGCGCAACATGGCCGTAGGTTCCAAGAGAGCCCGTGTCATACATTTCTGGGCAGCACGGCTACCGATGACGTAGGCCCCAATACGATTGATGGCACCGTCGAAATAGTCGAGTCCGTAGTGTACACGCTGTAATGCCCCTGCCCTCACAATCTCAAAGAAGAGTTCTTGCGTGGGGTCGTCCATGATAGTCACATGATCGCTGTCCCAACGGATTGGTCGGCTGACGTGAAGCATCAATTCGGGGACAAACTGAAGGAGGGCGCTGACCTTGTCGGCAGGGCTCTCGGTGGGATGATAATGACCGGTGTCGATAGTAGGGATTTTACCATGTGTGGCAGCATAGGCGGTATAGAAGTCGTGCGACCCCACGGTGAAGCTCTCAAGACCGATTCCGAAGACTTTTCCCTCGATACAGTCCTTCATATGGTCGAGTTTTTCCTCGAAAATAGCGTCGAGACTCTCACGAAGCAACTGACGATACATATAGTGGTTGACCGACACATCCTTGCATCCGTCATGCACCCATACATTCATGATGCAAGGGTCGCCCTGAGCCCGTCCCATAGCATCTGCTATGCGACGGCAGCGACGTGTGTGCTCTATCCAAAAATCACGGATGCCCTTGTCGGGATTGGCAAGGCTGAGGTTGCCACTTTTAGGGTGCGAAAAACTCGTGGAATTGAAGTCGAGTTTGGTGTTATGCTCTCTACCCCACTCTATCCAGCTCTGGAAATGCTCAGGTTCACATTGGTCACGGTCTACAACTTTGCCTTGAAAGTCGCCATAGATCTCATGCAGGTTGAGACGGTGGGTACCAGGGATAAGGCTCTTGGCTTTAAGAATATCGGCACGTAGCTCGTCGATGTTGCGGGCTTTGCCCGGATAATTGCCCGTCACGCCAAGGCCGCCACCAAGGGCACCGGCCTGCACCTCGAATCCCTGCACGTCGTCGGCCTGCCAACAGTGCATCGATAGATGAAACTCATTTAGCTGATTGATGACCTTTTCGGTATCTATGCCCTGCTCTGCATAACGTTCGCGAGCAATTTCGTAGGATTGCTTAACAGTCTGTTCATTCATGATATTGGAGTATTAATTATTATTCAAATGTGGATAAAAACACCGCGCCGTTGGCTAAGGTGCTGCTTGATTGAAAATGCAAAGTTACACTTTATTAGCAAAAAAGTCAAGTCGCGTTTTATCAATGCTTATAATATTGGAGGTCCACTGAGTTGGCGACAATCTTTCTCAGATGCCAGATGTCGTCGACAAGTCTTTGGGAGAAAGCCTGCATAAGGATGTTGCCCATGGCGGTACACTCGGAGGGACCGGCCACTACATCAAGGCCAGTGGCTTCGGCCGTAAGCTGCATGAGAGCTTTGTTGAGCGAACCACCTCCAATGACATGAAGACGACTGATAGACACAGGAGAGAGTCCGCGCAACATGTCAATAACCTCACGATAGCGGTTGGCAAGACTCTCAAAGATACATCGAGTGGTCTGTGCATAGCCTTGCGGCACCTGCTGATGTGTGCGATTGCAGTAGGCTACGATGGCATCGTTCATGGAGGATGGATTGGCAAAGATGGGGTCATCGGGGTTGAGCAGCGTGCCACATGATGCCGACGACATGGCCTCGTCGATAAGTTGGGCCACATCGTGCGGGGCATCGCTCCATTCCTCTTGACAGCGCGAAAGCAGCCATAGGCCACAGATGTTCTTCAACAGACGCGTAGTGCC
The DNA here is from genome assembly GCA_017477485.1 of Bacteroidales bacterium. Lineage (GTDB taxonomy): Bacteria > Bacteroidota > Bacteroidia > Bacteroidales > P3 > Colimorpha. The sequence goes on from JAFUVR010000109.1 coordinate 4,198, forward strand.
GAAAACGCCCCCTTCGTTGGTGAAATTAAGGTCGAAACTTTGCTGACTTATAACCGGTTGAGGGCATTCCACGCCGAGAAGCGACCAAGTGCCGCAACTCAGGTAAGCAAAATCGGGCGAGACGGCCGGCACGGCAGCCACAGCACTTGCTGTGTCGTGCCCTGCCACAGCGATGACAGGCACTGGCTTCATGCCCGTCTGCCTGCATACGGAGGGTAGCAACTCCCCTACCCTCTCCCCTGGCATAACAAGTCGACCGAACTGATGTTCTTTAAGTCCAACAAGACGCAGCAGGTCGCCATCAATCCTACCTGTTTCGGGATTCATCAGTTGGCTTGTAGATAGGATGGTGCGTTCGCAAACGGCCTGCCCTGTAAGCATATAAATCAAGGCATCCGGCACAAAAAGTATTTTGTCAGCCTGATGATAGGCGCTGTCACCGGCCTCATGCTGGGCCGCCATTTGGAACAAAGAATTGAAATTCATGAACTGGATGCCCGTGCGACGATAGACTTCCTCCTTGGGCATACGGGCAAAGAGACGCTCCATGATGCCATGAGTAGTATAAGGGTCGCGATAGCTGACGGGATTGCGTAACGGCAATCCGTCGGCTCCAAAGCAGACGAAGTCCACCCCCCATGTGTCAATGCCAATACTCTATATGGCAATGTGTTCGTCAGCACAACGACGCAGGGCTTTCACTATCTCATTGTACAATGAAAAGATATCCCAATAAAAGCGGCCATTAACCTCGATGATGGGATTGGCGAAGCGAGTGAATTCCTGTTGGGAAAGGCGTCCGTCACACAGACGGCCTATCATGGTTCTTCCACTGGTGGCGCCAAGATCGACAGCCATAAAAATATGTTCGGTCATGATGGAGTTGTGTTATATTGTTTCCAGCGTGAAATACGATTGTAGTCGAATGTGGGACTTAGAACATGGAGCACGGGCGGTGTTCTAAAGTTTTTCGGGCTGTTGAAACCCGAGGTTAAGTTCACGTATGAGATAGTGAAGGCCGAGAGGTGGCACATCAGATGCGTCGGCGGGGACGCATACGCTCAGATGTGTGCGACGAGCCCCGAAAACGCCGATGCCGCCTTCAATGTTGCTGTAAAGCTGTTGTTCTTGCCCCATCTGACTACGAATCATATCAATAGAGTTGAGATAGGCATGCAAGGGCTCATTGCATATAGCAAGCGAAATGCGGGCTGAATCAACAAACATCTTAGTTGACGTATCGGCGGAAAGCGCATGCTCCATCTCGGCAAAGAAGGTAGAGGAGGAGAGCGCCGTGGTGAGCTGAGACTCCGTCAAGGTGCTAACTTTGTACGGTAGCGTCATGACAATAGAGCGCACACTATCGGGATCCACGTAACGGCAACGGTAGTAGTATTGGCATTGCACCTGATAACGACGTCCGCGCGAGAAGGCATACCAAGTGATGGGACACTCACTGTAACGACGGAAATGGAACGAACGTCCATAGATGGACGGATGCGGCGTTTCTATCCAGCTCTCGTGCTGTGGATTGCCGATGAGGCGGGTGGTGGAACGTGCCAGAATAGCACCCGTGGCAACCTTGGTAACCACAAGCTGATAGTAGGCCGAGGTGTCAAAATCGCCAACGACGTTGCGGTGCAAATAAACAGGCTGGTCGGGACTGGAAAAGACACCAGAGGCCTTGTCATGGAGCATCTGATAGTCGAATGCAAGTGTGCGTATGGGAAGGGCGCCCTCACGGACCATACTGGCTTCGTCGGGCCACACAAGTATTTCCACCCGCAGTTCACCCTCTGCATAATTAGAAGAGTCTCGGATGGAGGCATACGACTTCAGGTTATCATCGCCCAGATAGCACTTCTGTACACGTACATAGCTCACTGTGTCGTCTTGGTCCAGCACACAATAAACCAATGGAACCTCTTTCCAATCAGCATTGGGATTGAAGTCGGCCTTGCAGGCAGCAAAAAGCATGACGGCCATGAGGAACCATAGAGAATGTTTCATAATATGGAGCTATAAGAGGAAAGATTGCGTATCACAACCGAGGCACACGCACAGCCAAAAACAGGTGGCAGATAGGCCACGGTGCCTATCGTGGTGCGCTTGTTTTGCGAGGGATCTTCTATCATGGCATGTGTGGCCACCTTCTCCGTTGAGAAGACCACATCGATGCCCTCATGTACGCCCAGTTTGTGCAGTTTCTTGCGTACCATAGCCGCAAGCGGACAGGTGTGGCTCTTGCTGATATCGGCGATGTGGACCTGTGTAGGGTCCACCTTACCGGCGCTGCCCATCGAACTCACCACGGAGAGTCCAAGTCGATGGGCATGATAGAGCAAGAAGACCTTGGGCGAGAGCGTGTCGATGGCATCGACCACATAGTCATAATGCGTGGCTTGCAACAAATCTATCATCGCATCGTCACGCAGGAATGTCGAAAGTGCGTCAACACGGCAATCGGGGTTGATGTCGGCAAAACGATGGCGAAAGAGGTCTGC
>JAFUVR010000110.1 GCA_017477485.1 Bacteroidales bacterium
AGGAGACGTTTATGTAAGCAGCCATGCAGACGGGGTTCCATCTGCATGGCTGCGGTTTTCTGCTTCCTTCTACCTGATGTTGGTGTATCCTGCCTCCGTGAGCTTCTCCTTCACCGCTTCCTTTTGCGCCTTCTTCATCGAAAGCTTGAATACTGCGCCCGCCGCAATGCCGTCAAAGGCTCCGGCGCCCACTGTCTCGATCGCCGACGATTTGATCGTGATCGTCTTTAACTTCGCGGCCCCCGCAAAGGCGGAAGCGCCGATCGTCGTCACAGACGCCGGTATCGTCACGCTCTTGATGTTCCCACACCCCTGAAAGGCCTCGTCGGCGATAGCTGTGACGCTGTACTTCCACCCTCGGAATTGCACCGTCGCCGGAATCGACAGGGACATCTGCTTCGTCTTCGCCCGCACGGCGTCCGTCAGTCCGGTCACCCTGACGCTGCCCGCAACATCGATGATCTCATAGGTGAAGCCTTTCTTGTAGGTGGTGTATTCCAGCTCGTCGCCAGGCATCAGCCGTCCCACCTCGACCATCTTTTGCGACGACTTCCAGAAGATGCTGCGTGCCGGAGCAATATAGTCGAGCTCGGGATTGGTAATTGTCTCCTTACGGCCATCAGCACGATGAACAATCACATTAGAGATAGTGACAGTGGCCGACTGCGGATCATAGTCGGCGCGCACCACATTGTTATCAACACAACCCCGATAGTCATCCATGTGGATGCGGACATGATGATAGATATGGCTGAGCCCCGTTTCTTCCATGACCACGGTAGTGGAATCGAAGACCATCTGTTGGTGATGCTGTGCGACGGCGGGCACAGCAGACACCAGAACGGCCATGAGAACAAAAAATCTATTCTTTTTCATTTTATATATAATGTTTATTGTTTTGACATCAAATTGGTTTTTGACTATCCCCAAACACCATCATCGAGAACGAAGTTGTGAAAACAATCGGACAGCAAGGGTAAGCGCGATAGGGATGACAGCGGAGGCAAAATGCTGGGGCCATCCGACGATGCCGATAAACACGGCCAGCAGCAGAAGCACAAGCTGTAAGACATAAAGCCAGCGAGGACTACTCGAAGGTCGTACGGTAAAGAAAAGAAACAAAGGGGAAGCCCACAAGACATTAAGGTTGAGCGCCGTGCAATAGTGTGAAGAGAAAGCCCATAGGAAGATGATGAGCAGAGAAGCCGCCGATGCAAGCAGATAGAGCGTGACATCGAGCCATGTGAGTCTCCACGCATAGCGGTAAGCCAGCAGCGAAAGGACCAGCACCACTACAAAGAGAGCCCAGAAAGCCAGCGTGGGCGAGAAACTGGGCGAGGGAGCCTGTCGTAGTTCGGGGAGCAAGAGTTCGGGGGTGCTGGCCAAGGCCATGTTGGTCCCTTTGATGCAAGTGGTGTCAAGCTGACGCATCAACTCCATAGGAGAGAACATATACTCCATATTGTTACAATGATGGTCGCAACGCATTCCGAGCAACATGTCGATGCCTGTCTGCCACCATAGCATATTGATGTCGGTGGCATCGTGGAGAAGCTGCCGATAGCTTTTGGCGTCGGGGACCTCGACAGGTTCGAAGAGAGTGCGGTGTGAGAGCGTGTTGTTCACCACGTCGCGAACGCGCGTGGCGCAATTGTCTCGAAAAAAGTCATAGGTATAGTAACGATACTGCGGAAGATAGTTGGTTTCCAGTAGGACAAGGAGGTTGTTGAGCTCCTGATAGGATAGCGAGAGCCGTTGTTGCCACACTGCGCGACCCTCGCGCTGATAGACCGACATGAAGTGGACGAACGAGGAACGGTCGAGACAATATTTGAGATTACCACAAGCGAACTTCCAATAGAAATGAGGCGTGTCGAAGTCGAAGGTGCCGTAGTTGTAGACCAAATCTATCCCTTGCGTACTGTCGCAGATGCGGATGGCCGAATGGCCGAAAGTGGTGTATAACTCATTGCCGGGACCACAGGTGATGACCGAGGCATAGGCAGAGCTGTCAAGCGACAAAGCATACTGTTGGCCCTGCACCTGCTGGGCAAAAAACATGGTGGCGAAAGAGAGTAGAAGTAGAAAACGTTTCATAAGAGAGAGTACAAAAATAGTTTTTATTTTTAACAATAACAGAACTTTTTATTGACATAGTCGTTCTCACATCTTGTAGCAACGGGTTCAGAAACGGAAACCGATATAGGAGAACAAAGTCTCATTGACCGAGAAAGCGTTGAAACGTGAGCGGTCAAAAGAAGGAGAAAAGGTGGTCAGCGAGGTGACACCCCATACCCATTGAGGGGTGATATTCCAGTAGATTGCCATACGGATCACGCCCAGCAGGGAAAGTGGCGGCTGATAGGTGTAGTTCTCAAGGTCATCACGTCGGCGAAGGTAATAGTCTTGTGCCGTACTGTCGCCGGACAGGTTGCCTGCAAGAGGAGTCATGTGGACAGCATTGTAGACAGGCACAAGAATCATGGGCATGGCTGAGCCATGTAGTAGGAATTGTTTGTTGGCCGAGACATGATTATACCCGTAGCCTAAGCCGGCAGCCAAATAGCGAGAGGTAACTTCACACTGGTTGGCCATCATATAGTTGGCCAGGCGGCTACCACTGAAATCCATGTTGGTTTGATAGTAGGTCAGGCCGACAAAGAAGCTGCCTGCGTCGCGCATCTGCATGGACGACTGGCCGAGGGCTGCGCCGTAAGAGAAACGGCGGCTGTTGAATACATAATAGGCATTAATATCCAACATGGTATACACACCGTTCTGGCTTCCGGCATCCAACATCTCTTCCAGAATAGGCAGACCGTCGACGCCATTCACCTTAATGACACAACGCATATTATAACTTCGTTGCAGATTAAAATCAAAACCGAGGGTCTGTCCGTATGAAGTGAACGAAAACTGTGCCGAATGGGGATTAGAGAGGCTGTGCCCATAGGAGAGGCCCCATCCTCGATAGTAGGCACCCACGGACAGTTTGGAGCTCATACCGTTGAAAAAGATTGCCGACCCTTTGCCGCCGGAGTAGTTGGGGATATTGATCTCTGGCAGATTGAACCCCTGCATATTGGCGACGCCGTCATAGTTGAGCGACACCAGCCAGGGGCGGACAGGGATGGCCACATAGCCAGAGTCCATATCGCTGGTCAACTCTCGAGCACGCCAACGTGTGAACCATTTCCACAATGACCTATCATCTGTCTCATCTTGTTGTGCCAAAACCGGGGACACCCAAAGAAATAGAACTAACGATATGACAAAGAGGGGTCGCATGCTTAGCCTGTAGAAAAATCAACAAATCACCTCTCCTACACTGTCACCCATTGCTATGTTATTCTTTCGACTTGTATAATCTTGCAAAAATAAGGCAGGGATGGCGCGTTGGAAACAGAACATATTCAGTATGCTTTCTGACAGCAGGGGTTATGGGGCTACTACACTGTAGCATGATGAACCGTAACCTGTGGGAACGGGATTTCGATACCATTCTCGTTAAAGAGGTCGTAAATCTGTTCACGGATGTAGCCATGCACCGTCCAATAGTCCTCCACGGTGGTCCATATCCATAGAGTAAGAACGACAGCGCTGTCGGCCAAATCGCTGAGGAAAACCGTGGGTGGCTTAGGGTCCTTCTGAATACGCGGATCCGTCATCAGCATGTCCATCAGCAGTTGCTTGGCCTTTTTCACATCTGTTCCATAAGCCACGCCAGCCTCGATAGTCATACGGATCTGAGGTTCACGGGTGTGATTGATGAGTGACTTGTTGGAGAGTTCACTATTGGGAACTATGATGATACGGCCGTTGAAAGGACGAATAATAGTATGGAAGATGCGGATTTCGCGTACATAGCCTTTATAGCTGCCGCATTCGATATAGTCGCCCACACGGAAAGGCTTCATAAGGAGAATGATGACGCCGCCTGCGAAATTCTGCAACGTGCCCTGCAAAGCCATACCGACAGCCAGACCCATAGCACCGAGAACAGCTATGAAGGAGGTGGCCTTGATGCCAATCACATCCATTGCCATGATAATGACAAGGATACGGAGCAACACATCTACAAAGGAACCAAGGAAACTTTTGAGAGAGGCGTCGGCACCGCGTCTGTCCAAGAGCCTCACGATGGAGTTTTTCAACACCTTGGCAAGTTTGAAACCAAGCCAGAGAATAAAGATGGCGACAAGTAGACGCGGAATAAAGCCCATCGTCATATTAATTAACGAGGTGAGCGCATCCTTGACAATAGTGTTTTCGCCAGTAAACAGGCCCTTGAATTGATCGGCGTCCATACTGCGAAGGCTGTCAGCCACCGTTCGCTTGATGCTGTCGGCCTGATGGGCCCGCATAGTAAACTCATCAACAACCTTCGCCGTGTCGTCAGGACTCTTTGAGCCGGCAAGTAGCAGAGGGGTAATATCTTGCAATAGTTTCATAACGAAGAGTAAGATAGGAGAATTGTTGGATATAATCAGAATGTAAACCTTTATCCAATTCGTAGTTTAACAAAGAGGCGAAAAAGAAGCAATGGCCGATTTGCCCTTGGAATTGGTAATAAGGAAGTGCTGCGCTTCGGGGGTGGCGAGACAGTGCAGACTCAGCGTGTCGGCAGGTTGGGTTTCAACGAGGTAGTCAATCTGGAAGGCCATGTGGTTATATGGCGAGCTATGCGGAGCAACAGGAACAAAAGGAACGAGGTGATCGCCAATAAGACGAATGTATTCGGCGTTGTTGACATGCTGTGTGTGGTCAATGAGAGAGTCGAAGGCAGTGATAGACGCTATGGGAGCGATGTTGGAGAGGTCGGGCAGGCGAAGTTTGGAAAAGGAGGTGCGCGAAGTAGCCGGCTCAGCGTAGGAAGGAAATTCTGCCATGTGATCGGTGGCACGGACGGGACGGCGCGAATTAGTATCGATGATGACCCAGTGGGTCGTGGCGGAGCAGAGAGGATGCTCTTGCTGGTCGAGAAGTTGAAATTCTCGAGTAGCGATTAGTCCGTCGGTGCCGCGCGACCAAGTGCGGACAATAACGTTGTCAGTCATTGACGGCATAGTATGGATCTCGTAATACATACGAATCAGGACCCATGCCTTGTCTTGAGCAATGAGCTGTGCATAGCCTATGGGGGTGGGGTCGGTGTGATAGGCAGAAGCCTCTTGGAAGATGCGACAGAGTCCCCAAAGCGAAAGATGGTCGGTGCGGTCGCAGTGGTAGGAGGCAAGGGTGAGTGTGTGCTGATGAACGGAAGGGACGGATGTGGACATGTGTTGCAATTTGTTAGCGTATGAGAAAAGGGGGACCTTGATTGTGCTCTGGCTGTGCGGTCAGTAGGGTCAGCGGATAAACGTCATGACGAATAACGAATCGACGTAAGGCATGGATACCTTGGTGACACCTGATGCCGGAAAAACTACATACGTTCGGGCACCTGTATGCCGAGGATGTCCATAGTGTTGCGAATGGCGTTGGCCACCATCTGGCACAACTGCACACGGAAGCATTTGCTCTGCACGTTTTCCTCGCGCAGGATAGGAGTATCTTGATAGAAACTGTTGAAGTTTTTGCAGAGGTCGTAGGCATAGTTGGCTATCATGGCGGGGCTATAGCTCTCGGCTGCCTGAGCAATGACGGATGGCAGGTCGTGCAGTGATTTTATGACCTCTTTCTCTTTGCCATTGAGGGCTTCTGATGCCACAGGCTGCGAGAGGTCGAGCCGCTGTTCTTCTACAGCCTTACGGATGATGCTACGAATGCGGGCATAGGTGTATTGGATGAAAGGACCCGTGTTGCCGTTGAAGTCGATACTCTCGGCGGGGTTGAAAAGCATGGTCTTGGTAGGATCCACCTTGAGAATGAAATATTTGAGAGCGCCGAGGGCGAGGATGTGATAGAGTTCCTTCTGTTGTTCGGGCGTGAGGGAATCGTTTTTGCCATGTTCGCGGCTCATCTCTTCGGCCGTCTTCTCCATCTCTGCTATCAGGTCGTCGGCATCAACCACGGTGCCTTCGCGCGACTTCATCTTGCCGTTGGGCAGCTCCACCATGCCGTAAGAGAGGTGATAGACCTTGTCGGCCCAGTCGAAACCAAGTTTGCCAAGCACCAGTTTGAGTACTTTGAAATGATAGTCTTGCTCGTTGCCCACCACATAAACAAGACGCTCGGCGCCAAACTCATTGTGACGCAGCAGGGCGGTGCCAAGGTCTTGCGTCATATAGACCGATGTGCCATCGCGACGGAGGAGCAACTTCTGGTCGAGGCCATCGGCGGTGAGGTCACACCACACCGAACCATCCTCTTTGCGGAAGAGCACTCCCATATCGAGTCCTTTCTGCACAAGTTCTTTGCCCAGCAGGTAGGTCTGCGACTCGTAATAAACCTTATCGAAACTTACACCCATTTGTTTGTATGTCTCGTCGAATCCGGCATAAACCCATCCGTTCATCTTGGTCCACAAATCGCGTACCTCTTTGTCGCCATCTTCCCATCGTTTGAGCATGGCTTGGGCTTCCACCATGAGAGGTGCTTCGCGTTTGGCGGTCTCTTCATCTTTACCTTCGGCCATGAGCTGAGCCACCTGCTCTTTATAGTGTTTGTCGAACTCCACATAGTATTTACCCACCAAGTGGTCACACTTGATACCGGTGCTCTCGGGGGTCTCGCCGTTGCCGTAACGCAGCCATGCGAGCATGGATTTACAGATGTGAATGCCGCGATCGTTGACAAGGTTTACCTTCTTGACGTTGTGTCCGCTGGCGGCGAGCAACTGGCTGACAGACCATCCGAGGAGGTTGTTTCGTATATGGCCGAGGTGGAGCGGCTTGTTTGTATTGGGCGACGAATATTCTACCACAATGGGGGCTGCGTCGGCCGCTGCCTTTTGGATTCCGAAGGTGTCGGCGTCGTGATTCTGCATGACAAACGAGTCCCAATAACTATCGCTGACGGAGAAGTTAAGAAAACCTTTGATGACGTTATAGTTTTGGATGTCGGCAAGTTTGCCCTTCACGACATTACCAATCTCGTTGGCAACAGCCTCAGGCGATTTACGAGCTTGTTTAACATAGGGGAAAACGACCAACGTATAGTCACCTTCAAATTCCTTCTTTGTCGATTCTATCTTAATGGCTTCTGGACTGGCCGAGATGCCGTAGAGTTCTTGCAAGGCTTCGCTAATAGACTTTTGTAGAGATTGTTGTATCATGGCAATTGAATTATTTTTTTGAAACATATACTTGTGTGCGATAGATCGCAAACCGTTAAACAAATCGTATTTAAGGGATGCAAATTTACATGAAATTTACGAATCACGCACATACACATGAATAAATGTTTCAAAAACACTCCGATAGGATATATTTTTTCCAGGTTCTCCCTCACCCAGCAATATACGATATAGCATTTTTCTTTTTCAATAAGATTAAAAACATTATATTTGCGTTGAACCAATACATCATGTATTTAGCATAACAATTTGTAAATCAAAAACCAAAGCAATTACCATGAAAAAGATTTTTATCATGATGGCCTGTGTGGCCACAATGCTTGTCGGATGCAGTAAAGACGACGACACCAACAAAGACAACAATGCTTCTGACACGCCAACCGTTCAGTTGAAGGACAATCAGGCCTCCTTGGATGGTAAAGTTTATGATGTGGAAAGCTCAGTTGGCTGGCAAATCAATGCCGATGATGAAAACCGCTATTTTGTTGATGCCGTAAACGAAGAGTTCACCATCCGTTTTGACTTATACCAGTCCATCCGCGACAAGGTGGTAAACCTTGCTGACCCTATGAGCGCTGGTACCGACATTTCGCTCATGATCAACAGAGAGGGCTTCTACTTCGATCAAGAAATCCACCCGAGGGACAACTATGTTGGCTACACTGTGACCATTGGCGAAGAGGAAACACAGGGCGAAGGTAGTGCATTCCGCACTGGCACACTCAAAGTCCATCACACCGACGACTCTGATTTTTCCGCCGAACTCACTGGCACCCTCATCAATGGCAGGACCATAGCTCTCAAGGTTAACGTGCCCAAAGATAGTATTGATATCTGGTCCAGCGGCAAATAGTCCTCCCACTATTAGCATTCAAGAGGCTGCGGCATTCATGTCGCAGCCTCTTTTTTAGGGACGCCATATTGTCGCTCGACAAACATGGAGATGTTTGCGCATATTTTATTCAAAGCTCTTTTCAATGCCAGTGCTGGATAAGCGGAAAGCAAATTTTGTCGGCTGGCAAAAAAAGAGTAACTTTGCAAATTCTTATTATATATATCCACAACAATACACACCAACATTATGGCTGAACTGACCGAACAAGAACAAATACGCCGGAATTCGCTGCAAGAGCTCAAAAACCTCGGCATAAACCCCTACCCTGCTGCACTTTACGAAGTGAACGCCAAGAGCAGCGACATTCTTGAACAGTTTCCCAACGATAATACCCTGTTTCAGAACATCAGCATAGCGGGCCGTATTATGAGTCGCCGCATCATGGGCGCCGCCAGCTTCGTTGAGCTGCAAGACAGCTACGGACGCATACAATTATACATCAAACGCGACGAGATTTGCCCCGGCGACGACAAGACTCTCTACAATACCGTCTTCAAGCGTCTTCTTGACATCGGCGACATCATCGGTGTAACGGGCTATGTCTTCGTTACCCAGATGGGCGAGACCTCCATCCACGTCAAGACGCTTACCGTTCTCAGCAAAAGTCTGCGGCCCTTGCCCATCGTCAAAGAAAAGGACGGCGTGGTTTACGACGCTTTCAGCGACCCCGAACAGCGTTACCGCATGCGCTATGTAGACCTGATTGTAAACCCCCATGTCCGCAAGACCTTTGAGCAGCGTGCCCTAATTGTCCGCACCATGCGCAACTATTTCGACGAGCGCGGCTATCTCGAAGTCGACACCCCCGTGCTGCAAAGCATCCCTGGTGGTGCCGCGGCACGTCCTTTCATCACCCATCACAACGCACTCGACATCGACCTCTACCTCCGCATTGCCAACGAGCTTTATCTCAAACGGCTCATCGTGGGTGGCTACGCTGGTGTCTATGAGTTCAGTCGTAATTTCCGTAACGAGGGCATGGATCGCACCCACAACCCCGAGTTCACGGCCATGGAGATCTACATCGCCTACAAAGACTACAACTGGATGATGACCTTCACCGAGAATATGCTTGAAAACATCGCCATGACCCTCCATGGCACCACCAAGGTGAATGTATGGGGCAACGAGATTGACTTCAAGCCTCCGTTCCGCCGCGCCCCCATGTGCCAACTGATCAAAGAAGAAACAGGCTACGATGTAGCCGACATGACAGAAGAACAGTTGCGAGACACTTGCAAGGCATTGGGCGTCGAGACCGATGA